>CAYFXR010000060.1:0-20765 GCA_964347155.1 uncultured Nitrospiraceae bacterium
CTTGAAAGCGGTGAATGCAACGTCACTTTCAGACTGTCGAGAGAAGCGGCTCGGAATGCTCACAATGTAACAATTGTGGGTGATTTCAACGATTGGGATACAACGGCAACACCAATGACACGGCTTGAAGACGGTGGCTTTCAAATAATCTTAAACTTGGCCCCTGGAAGGGAGTATAAGTTCAGGTACCTTGTTACTCGCTGGGAGAATGATTGGAGAGCGGATAAGTATATTCCTAATTCTTTCGGAGGTGAAGATTCAGTAGTCATTGTATAAACTTATCAAGCATGTAATCTTAATTGTCAAGACCTAATCCATCGAATGCGGTAAGCTGACCTGCTGATTCTGTCGTTATACACTCTTTAAATCGTAAATCTTCAGTTTATGGGTTAATATCATGTTGAGGATTTATAGGTACTGCCAATAAATTGCAGAAAAAATATTTTCATTCATACGCAGGTGTTGTAAGTAGTTGGACAGTTTTTTAAAACTGAAGATTACAAGGTCTTATCAAAAAAATATCGAGGTTCAACCTCGATATTTTTTTGAATCATCCCTGCAGAAATCCTTTGCGTTTATCAGGAAGTCGAGGCTATCGCTCTTACTCGACTCGTCAAGCTAAACTGTTAAGAATAACAGGACAAAAAAGGAGTATTTATTGATATAATAATTCTATATTTTAAGAGGCAAAGCGAGCATAATATGGCTACAGTAAGCAAAAAAGAGGCTAATATAAAAATTAAGCAGTTTATCAAAGACAAGAAGGGTCAAAAGATAGGAGCTGTTCTGGATATGGATGAACTTGCCAGAATAAGAGACCTGCTGGAAGATCTTATTGATTTAAAATATGTCGAAGACAGAGTTAACGAACCGGAAGAAAACTACGAGGCATATAGTCGCAAAAGAAAATCCCGTCTCTAAGTGTATAAACTGCAAATCAAAAAATCCGCTCGAAAAGAATTAGATAAACTACCTGATTCTCACTTCCTGAAAATAGATAAGGCAATATTATCTCTTAAAGAAAAACCTTATCCCTATTCACAATCCAGGAACTTGAAAGGAGAAAATACTCGTAGATTACGGGTCGGCTCATACAGGATTATATACGACATTGATGAACGAGATAAAGTTATTACAATTTATCGCGTAAGACACCGAAAAGATGTATACAAATGATGCACTTTCTAAATCCCTTCATAAATATTGTAAAATAATAACTGCACTTTAGAAGCTTTTATTATTCGTTGTATACAGAGTACCATAAATGCTCCATTTATTACTTTATAAGGTATAGTTTTTATGACTAAAAAATATTACATTTCGACCTGGGGATGCCAGATGAATGTTCATGACTCTGAGAAGATTGCGGGGATTTTCTCGGAAACCGGATATCAGGAAGGCAACGGTCTAAGAGATGCCGATATAGTGGTTCTTAATACCTGCAACATTCGGCATAAGGCTGAACAGAAGTTTTACAGCGAGCTCGGAAGGCTCAGGTCAATAAAGGAAATCAATCCGCATCTAAAGGTTGCTGTTGCTGGCTGCATTGCCAAGCAGAGAGGAGAAAAAATCTTCAAACGGTTTCCGTATGTTGACTTTATTTTCGGCCCTAACAATATAGACAGTATTCAAGACTGGATAAAAGATAATAGACAGAACACAGATAATCCCCCCATCCTCCCTTTATCAAAGGGGGGTAAGGGGAAATTTAAAACTGTAGCTCTAAACGACAATCCTGAATATCATACAAAGATTCTTCCGGTTAAAAGGGAAGGGCGGGTTAAGGCATGGGTTTCCATAATGTACGGTTGCGATAACTTCTGTGCATACTGCGTTGTTCCCTATACACGGGGGAGAGAGAGAAGCAGGCCCAGCAGGGATATATATAATGAAGTTGAATCACTTGCACATCAGGGATTTAAAGAAGTTACCCTTTTGGGACAAAATGTAAATTCATATGGCAAGAAGCTTAATGAAGGAATTGATTTTCCCGATCTTCTAATTAGGATACACGATATAAAAGGTATAGAAAGGATAAGGTTTGTAACATCTCATCCCGGAGACTTTTCAGAAAGGCTTATAAAGGTAATGAAGGATTTGCCCGGGGTATGCGAACATTTACATTTGCCTGTTCAGTCCGGTTCTGATAAAGTTCTCAGACTAATGAACAGGAGATATAAATATGAGGATTACAAAAGAAAAATTGACATGCTCAGAAATGTAATTCCTGATATAGCTATTACAACAGATATTATAGTTGGTTTCCCTGGTGAAACGCACGAAGATTTTCGACTCACTATCAACGCCCAGAAAGAAATCGAATATGACGGCATTTATGCATTTAAGTATTCAAAAAGACCCGATACCAAGGCGCTGGGACTGCCGAACCATGTTGATGAAAGAATTAAATCCGAAAGGCTCACAAAGGTATTATCATTACAGGAAATCATTACTTATAAAAAGAACAAAAACCTTGAGGGTAGGATATACGAGGTTTTGGTTGAAGGTGTAAGTGAGACTGATATCAACAAATTAACCGGACGGACAAGGACAAATAAAATAGTAAATTTCCATGGAGACGAGACAGACATTGGCAAGCTTGTTAACATTAAAATTTTGGAGGCAAGACAACACTCGTTATACGGAGAAACTATAACATAAAGTCCAAATGCCAAATCTAAAAAAGGATTCAATGATTTGAGGATTCAAGGGTTAAATTAATAATTATCAATGAGTAATGAAGAATTGTATAAAATTTATATTCATTCTTAATTGATCATTAATAATTGATAATTCACCCGAGTCTTTGACCCCTCGACACCTTGAACCCTTTTTGATATTTGAGCTTTATTTGAGGTAAGTTAATTTGAAAATTGCTATTCAAACATTAGGTTGTAAGGTTAATCAGTCTGAGAGTTCTGCGATAGAAGGAATACTGAGAAATAACCATTGCGAAATTGTTGGTTATCGTGACAATCCTGATGTCTGTATTATTAACACGTGTACAGTAACTGCGAAGAGCGATGCCGAGTCAAGACAACTTATCAGAAAAGCCGTGAAATCCGGTTCAAGGGTTATTGCTACTGGTTGCTATGCACAGTTAAGACCTGATGAGTTATCAAAAATAGAAGGTGTTGATCTTATTATTGGAAATTCGGATAAAGAAAATATATATAACTATCTTGAAAATCTTCCGGAGAATTCCAACAAACCTTTTATACATATACATTCACCTTCTTATCATCTGAATGTTCAACCATATTATTCTCAGCGGTCAAGGGCATTCCTTAAGATACAGGACGGGTGCAACTTTGCATGTTCATACTGTACTGTTCCCTTGTCAAGGGGACGAAGCCGCAGTCTCAGCGAACAGGATTTATTAACAGCTGTCGATAATCTTTGTTCACAAGGTTACAAAGAGATAGTATTGTCAGGAATTCATATTGGATCATATGGCTCAGATCTCCAACCTGAAAGTAATTTATTAACCATTGTTGAAAAAATAGCATTCAATTATCCGCTTATACGACTGAGGTTAAGTTCAATCGAACCCCATGAATTTAAAAACGAGTTTTTAACACTCATTAAAAAGGGTTCTGTATGTCCACATCTACATATACCTCTCCAAAGCGGGTCTGAAAAAATACTCAGAGCAATGAACAGAGGATACAATACATCTTTTTACAAGGAAATCATCAATTATATTGTGTCGACATGTCCTGATATATCAATTGGCACTGATGTGATAGCAGGTTTTCCCGGGGAAAGTGAACGTGACTTTAAAGACACCGTCAAATTTATTGAACAATTACCACTCAGTTATCTGCATGTTTTTCCATATTCAAAACGTCCTGATACTAAAGCCTCACTCTTAGGCAATCAGATAGATGATAAGGTAAAAAAGAGTAGGGTAAAGAAATTATTGAATATAGGCCAAATGAAAAAAAATGATTATTTAAAAAGGAACTTAGGGAAAATAATTGATGTAATAGTTGAAAAGAAGGATACAATTAACGGTTTTTACACTGTAATTTCAGATAATTATATTAAATTATCGGTAAACTGTAATCATCTCTCACAGAGCGATCGATTAGGGGTAAAGGTTATTTCTATGACCCATTCGGGATTGATTGCAGAACCCCTCGAATAAATTAAATTTCTGTTAACTTATTGTTTTATATAATTATTTTGACTGCCTAAAAGTTATGCAATCCATGAAAATGCCCGATTATAAGCCTATTGGAGAGGATGGTAATCATGGTTTTCACACCTTCTTAACAAATGTTTGACGAACCCAATGTCCGATAAGATATATTATGTAAAATAAGACATTATCCACGACCTTGCTTCTGTCTTGTTTCTTATAATCCCGTAAAATTGTTTTTCAAAAATTGCTCTCTTGATAATTCCTATATCTTTTCCCTGTTTTATTTTTAATATATTTTGAATTTCATGACCGGATAAAATATTTCTTTTTTTGATATTAGTAAAATGTGCTGCCCTTTTTAAAAAGGTTTTTTTATTTCCTGGTTTTAATATACAGAGAATCAATGCAAATTCAAAGACATTATTTTCAGTTAATGTATAAATTTCAAATAATTTCTTTTGTGTAATAATACCTCCTGAAATTGCATAAGCTATGTGGATATCTTTAATACTGTTACTAATTCTCCTGCTCAATCTTAATAAACTTATTTCTTTTTTGTTTTTTGATTTAGAATTTATTAACAATAAGGAAAGTCTAATGAGACCTGCTTTTATTAATCCCTGACTCATTACTTTATCCAGTAGTCTCAATATTTTTCTGTTATTTAATCTTTCATTATATTTTTTATGTAGATTATGAATTAAGTTGTCAAACTTTTTGATTAACTCAATATTATCTCTTAGTTTTTCCCTTTTAATTTTTATTATTTTATTCAATACGTTATCTTCAAGACATAATTTTAAATATTCACTTGCATTTGTGTTATTGAGAATTTTGAATAATTCCTCAGTTATCCTTTCTGGAGCAACGTTTAATAGCCCGCTGGAAAATTTTTGAAGATGTTTTTTTGTTTTTGTATCAATAGTGAATTTTAACTGTGAAGACAACCTGTAGGCCCGTAAAATCCTTAAAGGATCAGACTGGAGATTATTCGCCTTGATAACCCTAACTCTATGATTTTTAAGGTCTTTTATATTATCAAATGGTTCAAGGACACCTGTTTGAGGCGACCATGCTAAGGCATTTATGGTAAAATCACGCTTATGTAAATCTTCAACTATATTATTGGAAAGATAGGTGAAGTCTATGAAATAACGTGATTTTAATACGACACGATAGGCAACGTTTTTTTTAAGTTCAATAAATGTGCCATCAAATTTTTTTGCAGCTTTACTGGCAACTTCTTTGACGTGGTCCTTTAAGACATAATCCCTGTCTCTGGAAATATATCCTCTCAACAGATCACGAATATAACCACCAACAAGGAATACTTCAGTACCGGCATTTTTAAAAACCCATTTGTTTATAGGATCAGAAAGGATTTTTTTAGAAATGTCCATTTAAAAAGATACATTATTAGGGATCTAGGATACAAGTATAAATGTGGATCATCTCCAAAATTGTTGACAAGATCCGAAGGATTCAAGGGTCCAAGGGGTCGAGGGGGCAAAGACTCGGGTGAATTATCAATTATTAATGATCAATTAAGAATGAATATAAAATTATTCATTACTCATTGATAATTATTAATTTAACCCTTGAATCCTGGCCTTGAACCCTTTTTTTCAACTTCATGGGAGAAGAACCGTTTAGATTTATAAGAGTTATTTATATAATTAATAATATTTTTTAATAGACAGGGAAGCCCTATATGATATATTTTGATTAAGGAAAGGATGGGCACTCACTTTTTTGTAAAACCTGATTATCTATATATTCAATATAAAAATCCTGAACAGAGGAGGCAGGCAGTAGATAATGGTAAGAAAAGAAGAAATGTGGCCTTTACATATTAATGAAGAAATTCTTAATAAGACGACAAAATGTCCACGCAATTTCCAATGCCTTACTGATGAGAATATAAATATGTGTCTTATCGAAAAAGACATTACAGGGGATGTCCTTTTTATCAATAAGAGAAAGCACATAAATTGTCCTTATATGGTAAGGGTTGGACATGCTTATATTTCTCATATTTGTACGTGTCCTACAAGAAAAGAAATTTATATAAATTACAATATATAACTTCCCGTCACTTGAACCCTTGAGAGAAAAAGTCAGGAAAAGCCTTTACAAGACTTGTAAACGCTTTTAGTAGCTATCACAGATAATGAGGTGAAAGAGAAAAAATCTTATAGTGTTCAGATACTGTCCTGAATGGTTTTTTAACTACGCAGCTCTGCTTTTAGCTTATCTTTAAGTATATTCATTATCTTTGAATGCAATTCATCCACTTCGCTGTCTGTAAGTGTTTTTTCTGCAGACCGATAACGAATAGAAAACGCGAGGCTCTTTTTATCGCTGGGAATTGGCTTTCCTGTATAGACATCGAATAACTTTACAGATTCAATAATATCCGTATCTACCGCGAGGATTGTTTCCTTTGCCTTTGCTACTGTTATATCGTTTGTGACTACTATTGCTACATCTCTTTCAACATAGGGATATTTCGGTAGTGAAAAAAACGTGGTTCTGGAAGGTATTGTTTGTTGAATTTTTTCTATATCATATATTTCGAGAATATTAATTTCCCCCTTGATATCAAAGGAATCAGAAACGCTGGGATGCACTGTGCCGAGGGAACCCATCTTTTCGTCCCTGATAATTATTGAGCAGGATTTTCCTGGATGAAGATAAGGCTCACATGCAGATTTATCCTGTTTAAAAAAATAGTCTCTCATTTTCAGTTCCAGAAAAAGATTTTCAAGGGCACCTTTTAAATCATAGAATCCATCATGTTTATCCTGCCAAATGGAGGTGCTCATATCTTTATGGTAAACGGCTCCCAGCTGAATAACCTCATTAGGGAGTTTCTGATTTGACGGTAAAAATACACGAGACACTTCAAAAAAGCGTAATGATTTTTCTCCACGGTTCAGATTTAAGCCAATATTATTTAATAAAGCAGGAATGAGTGTCGTTCTCATTGCTTCATCTTCTTTTCTTAATGGATTCCTGATATAAATTAGGTTTCTTCTTCTATCATCAGAAGGCAAATTCAGTTTATCCAGTGAATCAGGATTCAGAAAACTATAATTAATTACTTCTGAAAAACCCGATTTTACCATGGAAGCTTTCAAGGTTTTAATAAGTTCCTGTGTCTTATGCACGGGTTCCGTGCTCATTTGTATTGTAGGAAGAGTAGATGGAATCTTGTCGTAACCATAATGCCTTGCAATTTCTTCGACAATATCTACGTCTCTCTCGATATCGTTTCTGAAGCTTGGTGGAGTAACAATAATGTCCTCCCCTGCCCTTTCAATTTTAAATCCAAGGTTGATTAAAGTTTTTTCAATAAATGATCCATCAATATCAGCGCCAATGATGGAATTGATTTTATGTAATGATACTGAAATCTGTCTCGGCTCAAAAAGTTCAGTATATTCATCAGTAATGCCGGTGATGTGACCACCGGCGATTTCCTCGATCAGTTGCGCCGCAATGTCTAATGCAAATGCCACAGCTTCTTTATCAACACCTCTTTCAAACCTGTAAGACGACTCAGTGGAAAGGTTCAGCTTCTTGGAAGTTCTTCTCACAGAAAGAGGTTGAAAATAGGCACTCTCAAGCAGTATATTAACTGTTGATTCAGAAACTTCTGTGCTCTGTCCTCCCATCACACCGGCAATTGCAATAGGCCTTTTCTCATCCCATATCAGCAGCATCTCTTTTGATAAATTTCTTTCTTCACTATCGAGGGTAGTAAATGTTTTCAGATCCCCGGCCTGTTTGACGACTATCTTCTTTCCTGAAAGTTTGTCCAGATCGAATGCATGCATAGGCTGACCGATTTCCAACAGGACATAGTTGGTAACATCTACTATGTTAGAGGTTGACCTTATGCCGCATGACTCAAGCCGTTTTGACAACCATTCAGGAGAAGGAGCAGGTTTAACTCCCGTTACAATCCTTGATGAATAACGGGGACAGAGGTCAGGGTTTGTAATCTCAACTACAGGTCCTTTACCTTTCACACGGCTAATTTCTGCTGAGATATCTTTGAGGGGAATTTCAAGAATTGCCGATATTTCACGTGCAATGCCCCTGATGCTTAAACAGTCAGGTCTGTTGGGGGTTACACCAATTTCAAATACAATATCATCTTCAAATTCCTCCACAGCTTCAACTTCAAACCCTGCCATTGTAAGTGCATGAGCTAATTCTTTTGGTGAAAGTTTAAAATCAACAAATTCTTTAAGCCAGTTCAATGAAGCTTTCATAATTAAAGCAATTAGCGATTAGTCATAAGCTTCTATTTTAATCATGAAGCTGAAGCTAACAGCTTGCAGCTAATTAAAATTGTTCCAAAAACCTTTTATCGTTTTCAGGGAATAATCTAATATCATCAATACCGTATTTAAGCATTGCAACACGCTCAATTCCCAATCCAAAGGCAAATCCTGTGTAGAGGTCAGGATTGTATCCTGATAATTCATAAACCCGTGGATTTATCATACCTGCCCCAAGGATTTCTATCCATCCGGTACCTTTACAAACATTGCAGCCTGAGCCTTTACAGATAACACAGGATATGTCAATTTCAGCGCTTGGTTCAGTGAATGGGAAAAAACTCGGCCTGAACCTCAAAGAAGTATCAGCACCAAATACTCTGTGAACAAACAATTCCAGCACTCCTTTCAAATCGCTCATTCTGATATGTTTGTCAACCATGAATCCTTCTAACTGGTGGAACATCGGGATGTGACTGATATCAGCATCGCAACGGTAAACCTTGCCTGGAGCAATAATCCTTAATGGTGGAGTGTTTTTCTCCATTACTCTCACCTGAACAGGTGATGTATGTGTTCTCAAGACTATATCATCGCTTATGTAAAAAGTATCTTGCATGTCTCTTGCAGGGTGATCTTTTGGCATATTCAGTGCTTCAAAATTGTAGAAGTCAAGTTCTATCTCGGGACCCTCTTCTACATTGAAACCTAATGAAACAAAGATATCTATGATTTCATCAAGTACATGTGTTACAGGGTGCAAGTGGCCGAATGGAATAAAAAAACCGGGTACGGTAACGTCAATACGATGTGTCTGTAGAGACTTTTTTAATTCGGAAGCCTTGAATATGTTCTCTCGTCTGGAAAGAAGTTCTTCGATATGTTTCTTTACTTCATTCAGAATCCGGCCAAATTCAGGTCTGTCTTCCTTGGGGATAGTTCCCATGGATTTGATTTTACTCGTAAGAATACCTTTCTTGCCTAGGTATTTTACTTTAAGGTCATGGACATCTTTGAGACTGTTTGTTTTATCGATTTCTTCGAAGGCGAGATCTTTTATGGATTGGATGTCATTTAACATTCCCTTTTTTTACCATTTCTAAAAGATTGGTAAATGCCTTTGGATCATTGTAAGCGAGATCTGCCAAGGCTTTTCGGTTTAATTGAATATTCATGTTTTTGAGCTTGTTCATGAACTGGCTGTAGGTCATGCCTAATGCCCTAACTGCGGCATTTATCCTGGCAATCCAAAGTGATCTAAATTCTCTTTTTCTTGCCCTTCTGTCTCTGTATGCATTTAATAAAGCTCTGTCAATTGCCTGTGTCGCAACCTTGTAAAGACGGCTTCTTGCTGAATAATAGCCTTTTGCCATCTTGAGGACTTTTTTCCTTCTCCTTCTTGTCTTAAATCCGCCTTTTACCCTTGGCATTTATCTTTCCCTCCTCAATTAACTTTTCAGATTACTCTCACAGAGATTTTACACCCCTTCCCTCGGAACAAAAGGATAGAGAATTTTTCATAAAGTAAACGTAATTATACAGTATTTAATAAAATATTTGAATTAATAAGGAAGCAGTTTTTTAATACTACCTATATTTGTTTTATCAACCAGTCCGCTTTTTCTGAGCTGTTTTGTTCTTTTAGAAGACTTGCCTGTAAGAAGATGACTTTTATATGCCTTGTTTCGTTTAATCTTTCCTGTAGAAGTTTTTTTAAATCTCTTTGCAGCGCCTCTGTGTGTCTTTAGTTTCGGCATCATTCCTCCTGATCTCTCATTTACTTCGGTGCTAGAACCATAATCATACGGTTGCCTTCCATTTTGGCTAATTGTTCGATATTGGCTGATTCTGAAAACTCTTCTGAAATACGGTTAAAAACTTTTCGTGCACTGGAAGCATGGACAATTTCTCTTCCTCTGAATATCATGGTTACCTTTGCTTTATCTCCATGCTCCAGAAATCTCTTTATGTTCTTAATCTTAAAAAGCAGGTCATGCTCGTTAATTTGAGGTCTTACCTTAACCTCTTTTACCGTTATCGTTTTATGTTTTGATGAATGTCTTTTACTTTGCTGATAGCGGTATTTCCCATAGTCCATTATCTTGCAAACAGGGGGTTTTGCATTTGGTGCCACTTCAACGAGATCCAGTTCCCGTTCTACTGCTAGTTTTCTGGCATTGTTAATATCCACAATGCCCAGTTGTTTTCCTTCGTTATCTATTAATCTAACTTCTCTTGCCCTTATCCAACGATTTATCCTTAATTCTTTACTTATAATTACCTCCTATTTGAGATTTCATCCTTGAGAAATACCATCATTTCTTTACAAGACATTTCTCCTATATTTTCTCCGTCTCTCTTCCTAATAGTAACGGTATTTTTTTCAATTTCTTTATCACCTATTATACACATATAGGGTGTTTTTAAAAGAGTTGCTTTCCTTATCTTATAGCCGATTTTTTCATTTTCTATGTCAATGTCAGCCCGTATACCTTCCTTTATTAAGGATTCCAATATCTCCTTGCAGAATTCAATATGTCTTTCAGCTATACTAAGTACTGAAATTTGCGCCGGAGAAAGCCATAAAGGAAAAGCTCCAGCATAATGTTCTATCAAAACGCCGAAGAATCTTTCCAGAGAACCCATAAGTGCACGGTGTATCATTATGGGCCTGTAGTCTTTGCTGTCAGCTCCTCTGTATGTAATGTCCAATCTCTCCGGAACATTAAAATCAACCTGTATCGTGCTGCACTGCCACTGTCTTTTGAGGGAATCTCTCACCTTAATATCGATTTTTGGCCCGTAAAATACACCTTCACCCGGGTCAACCTCATACATAAGGCCTTTATTTGAGAGTGCACTTTCCAATGCGCCTGTTGCTTTTTCCCAGTCTTCTTCTGTTCCAACGTATTTTTCCGGTCTTGTAGAAAGGTATATATCGTAATCAGTAAAGCCGAATGTCTTGAGAATAAAAAGGGTGAAGTCCAGGACATCCAATACTTCTTTTTCAATTTGATCCTCTCTGCAAAATATATGAGCATCATCCTGTGTAAATCCCCTTACCCTTAAAAGGCCATGAAGCACACCGGAGCGCTCGTAACGGTAAACAGTTCCAAGTTCGGCAAAGCGTATAGGAAGTTCTCTATAACTTCTCAGATGACTTTTAAAAATAGAAACATGAAACGGACAGTTCATAGGCTTTATTTCATATTTCAACCCTTCAATTTCCATAGGTGAATACATGTTCTCTTTATAAAATTCCATATGTCCTGTTTTATTCCATAGGTCAAGTTTTGCCATATGAGGA
Organism: uncultured Nitrospiraceae bacterium; assembly: GCA_964347155.1. GTDB lineage: Bacteria > Nitrospirota > Thermodesulfovibrionia > UBA6902 > UBA6902 > CAYFXR01. The sequence continues at coordinate 11,744 of CAYFXR010000060.1, forward strand.
GTGTAAAGTATCTGGTAACCAGCTTTATGATGCTCATCCAGCCAAAAATTTTCTATTACCCTTCTGATTGCTGCTCCTCTTGGATGCCATAGTACAAGTCCTGCACCAATATCTTCGTTTAAACTGAAAAGGTCAAGTTCTTTTCCAAGTCGTCTGTGATCTCTTTTTCTCACTTCTTCGAGAAAGTCAAGATAATTTTTAAGCTCTTCTTCCGTGGGGAAAGATACACCATAAATGCGTTGTAGCATTTTGTTCTTTTCATCACCGCGCCAGTATGCACCGGCAAGAGACAAAAGTTTAAAAGCCTTAACCTTTCCGGTGGACTCTAAATGTGGACCACGACAAAGGTCTATGAAATTATCTTCTTCGTAGATAGTGACTTTTTCATCTGTAATTTCATTTAAAAGTTCCACTTTGTATATTTCACCACGTTCCTGGAAAAGCTTTATCGCCTCTTGTCTTGATAGTTCTTTCTTAACAAACGGCTTGTCTGCTTTTATGATTTCTTTCATTTTTTTTTCGATTCTCGGCAGGTCTTCCTTCGCTATGGCCTGTTCACAGTCCAGGTCATAATAAAAGCCGTCAGGTATGGCAGGACCGATGGCAAGCTTTGTGCCGGGGTAAAGTTCTTTAACGGCATGGGCCATAATATGGGAGGTACTGTGACGATAAATTTCGAGAAATTCTTTATCGCTTTCTGATGTCTCTAAAATACTATTACCTCCCAGTTTGTAGAGTTTGGAGTACAGAGTTAAGAGTTAATAAATTTAGTTTTATGATCTAAACTCCTAACTCATATATTGGTAGGCGCGGACGGTTTCGAACCGACGACCTCTTCCGCGTCAAGGAAGCGCTCTCCCCCTGAGCTACGCGCCTTATAAAATTTGTAGCCAATTAAACGTCTCGGAATTTCTACAATCTCTTGAATTAATAGAATATTTTTAAGCTTATAGTCATGATTTCACTAAGGAATAATGGAATAGTGGAATACTGGAATGTTATAAAAGCCAAAACCCCATCTTAGCAATTTCCTTAAAACCATTATTCCAACACTCCATTATTCCATCATTTCAATTGGCACCAAGTGCCTAAGTTCTGATATTGAAACATGTATGATTATGAAAATATATAGAAAATATGAATCTTTGTCAAGATTTCGAGGACTAAATTAATAATTATAAATGAGTAATGAAGAATTGCATAAAATTTCTTAAAAAAATATTCATTGTTAATTGATCATTGATAATTGATAATTAATGCTCCACTTGATCCCTTGAATCCCGAATAGGGACGTTGCCCCAACGGGGCTTTACACCCAGCGGTGAAAAGCCGCGTTGCGGCCTCGCCGCTTTACACGGGACTTTACGTCCTTCGGATTTTACCAACTTTTTTGGGGATGATCCTGATTTTAATATTTTTAAATTTGCAAAAAAATCCCTCTGCATAGCAGAGGGATTTTTACATCCATTTTCAAATTAGGATTATATCTTTACTACATTAACTGCCTTAGGACCTTTTGGGCCTTGTTCAATTTCAAAGTTGACTGTATCACCTTCGGCAAGGGTCTTAAATCCATTACCCTGAATGGAAGAAAAGTGAACAAAAACATCACTGCCATCTTCGCTTGTGATAAAGCCGTATCCTTTGGATTCGTTGAACCACTTTACTTTTCCTTCAACCAAAACCATGTACCTCCTTACTACTTAAAAAATACTAAAGTCTTTAAATGACCTTGCTCTATATTAAAAAAAGGCCACAAAGCTAAAAGTCTTTGTGGCCTTTTTAACTGCTTACAAAAACTTCTAAAACTCACGCAATATAATGGCATCTTTTAAAGTAAAAGTCAATAACTAAATTATAAAAGATTTGAAGAAGCTATTAAAGGAGAAAGTGGAGGACAACTGCAAAACCCGGGATAACCGCTTTTGAAGAAGATTCAGCCAGGTTGAAAAACTTCCAACACAGTAGCGCAAACAGATCGTTCAGATTTCACAGAGAATGAACCCTTGTGGTTCATTTCCTCGATGCCTTTCTGGAAAGGGAGAAGTTGAAGAGAGGGTAACTCTTCTATAATAAGTTTACCTTATTTAATTTCTGGAAGTTTATCATATTAATAACTGCGTTTGATATTAATCATGTGTAATGTATTATTTATTAGGCGAGTTTTTGGGTAAGTTAACATTCAGGTATAGGGTGATAAAAAGGGCTTACGTTCTGGTATCCATACATCCCGAAAAAGGCAGCTGGTTCATGTTTTCTCTTTTTTGAATAATAAAAACAGGGATATTATATAGAAAGGAACTTCATAAAGCATACCAGGTATCAAGGTCTTTAGCATTTTGATTGGCTCATTCCATCCAGCTTTATTCTCCGCAACATTGAAAAAAAGATTGAATGGACAGAACAATTCATTATAAAAGGGCCAGAATAATGCTATGCCTATTCCATTTGAAGGGTTATTATCCATGATCGAATCTATCAGCAGGTGTAAAAACCCCCCTAAAAATAAACTCAATCCTGCAATTTTCCTTTGACTTTTAACAACGAAAAACGATCCAATAAGAGAAACCGAAGTGATAAAGACCAAATTGTGAGTAATTACCCTATGAACTTGATTAAACCAATCGAAAAATATAAAGAAGAAATCAATATCCGGTAATACTCCCCCAATAATGATCACTGGTAGAGAGATATTCTTTATTGACTTGCCTGTAATATAGGAAGTTAACAAATGACCAATAGGGGTCATGGTTTATTATAAATCAATCTACCAAACTAAACCCACTGCATCCTTAATGACATCAATTTTTGCAGGGAGTGTTCCGAAATAATCTCCATCTATTTGAACATGGACATTGCTATCAGAAGTAATTTCGACTTCTGACACTTTCGTGTAAGATACATCCTCGAAATTTAAATGTACCTTTCTGATTACTCCGCTTATGAACCGGAGGAGGGCCTTTCTCGTCTTCCCTTTAAAAATACAAAGGTCAAGCATTGGCTCGGTAATTGATGCCTTTGGGGTGATATAATAATATCCGCCGTAACACCTCACGTTACTGACAATAACGGTGTATCCGGTCAATTCATCATTTGGAGTTTTTACCTTTATAAGGGAAGGATTATATCTTTTCAGCACTTTAATCCCTGATACAATATGCGCCCCTTTACCAGAGATTTTTTTAATAACATTATTTTTTACTCCTAATACTGTTTCCCCGTCAAAGCCAATGCCGGCCATGAGTGAAAAATATCGTCCGTTTATCCTGCCGAGGGATATTTTCCTTGGCATACCGGATAATGCAACGTTAACGGCCTTTTCAATGTCTTCTGGAATACCGACCTCTTTGGCCAGGACATTTGTTAACCCAAGCGGAATTAAAGCAATAGGTATTTTGACCTGCTCGGGATTTTCTGAGTCCATGATTCCGTTCATTACTTCGTTAACAGTACCGTCACCACTTGCAATAATCAGCAGGTCGGTATGGTAAACGTTTTTTACATAAGCAAAGGCATCTCCTTTTTTCTGCGTAATAAAGGTTGTGAGAGATACCTTTTTCTTAAGAAGTGTCTCTAATTTATAAATAAATTTGAATGCCTTATTTCCTGCAACAGGATTAACGACGAGACTTGCGTTCAAGTATTTCCTTTAATGTCACCACACCCTTGCAAGGTTTAATAGTATTGATTAAGACAGGGGTGGTTTGAAGATATTTTATTAATTCCTTAAACTCTCCACCAGTTATGAAAAATGCCCTGCCTCCGTATGGTATTCCCCTTTTTTTAATTCGAGGAAGCCGTACATAACCATGAACACGGGTAGCTATATAACCCGTTGTATAATGAGGGTCATCGGATATACAGAGCTCACCGATAACCATCCGATGCCTGTGAACTTTACTTGCAAGAATAAGAGCTTCTTTAACAGTGTTATTATTAATGCCAAGTCTTCCCAATTTTCTGGAAAGTTCCGTAGCAGCCTTTTCCGTTATTCCCATTTTCGTTACTCTTACTCCACGTAAAAGATCAGGCTCAAGTCTCACACCCTCAATATCCATTAACATGGCGCCTCTCATGGTAATGCCAACATAGAGAGATTTAAACGCCTCTTCTATTGCCCGCTCGGTTATGCCGACTGATGAAAGTATTTTAAGAGATGCTTTCTTTGCTGCTTCAGGGTTTTTTGTGTTCAGAGTGCAAAGTGGTATAGAGGAAATCCTGCGGGGCCTTTCCTTCATTTCTTCTATTGTAAGATGTATCTCGTCTGCCCTGCCCTTTTCATGTTTCAAAGCTCTATCAGTATATTTTTTAACTATGTGTATGACATCCTGTTTCTCATAAATACCTTCAGCACCTGATACATGAACACCACTTTTTGCAGATCTCATTCTTATGCTATAGTAGTGGACCCGTGACATTATATTTCGAGCCCTATATCCTTAATCATCTGTAAATCATCCTCCGGATCTCTTCCATAAGTTGTAAGATAATTCCCAAGCAAGAGCCCGTCGGCTCCTGCAAAGAATATATATGAATGCAGGTCTCTGAGAGTTACGGGTCTTCCGCCGCAAATCCTGATTTCAGATTTGGGGAAAATGAGCCTGTAAATTGCAATTATTTTCAAGGCTTCCACTGGATTTAATAATTCTCTCCTGCCCAACAGAGTCCCTTTGATGGGAGTAAAGAAGTTAATAGGAACAGAATCAACGCCGATCTCTGCCAGGACAAATGCCATTTCAATCCTGTCTTCCCAGGATTCTCCCAGTCCGAATATCCCTCCACTGCATATTGAAAGACCGAGAGACCTGGCAGTTTCAATGGTCTTTATTTTATCTTTAAAGGTATGAGTGGTACAGATTTCGCTGAAAAATTCCTCTGAGGTTTCCAGGTTATGATGATATCGATAGAGGCCAGCATCCTTCAATAGTTTTAGTTGCTCATAATCAAGCATACCAAGTGTGGCACAAGGCAAAAGACCCGAGTCTTTTATTTCAGAAATGAAGGTGCAAATGTTATCCAGTTCCCTGTTCGTAGGTTTTTTGCCGCTGGTAACAATACAAAAGCGCTTCACCCCGTATTTTTTAGCATCGGCCACAGCATCCAGGATTTCTTCTTTATCCAGTAAAGGATATTTCTTTATATTCGCTTTACTATGTACAGACTGTGCACAAAATGAACAATCTTCAGGACATCCCCCTGATTTCGCATTGACAATAGAACATAAATCGACTTTATTCCCCCGAAAATTGTTCCTTACCCGGTTAGCCAATGCAAAGAGATCATAAACTTCCGATCCTTTTCGTCGTGATAAAACCAGAGCAGAATGCTTATTGATTCCGTGTTCCGTTTTGAATACATCTGGCTCTGTATTAAGCATTTGTTATTATTTACTCGTAAGGAGTCTGTTGTCAATAATGCCTTTTGCAGAAGTTCTCCCAGAAATATATAACAAAAAAGAATAACTAATTGAGAAATAATAAGAAAACGATATTGCACCGTAGTCGATACTTTTTTTTCATAAGATGAGGGAACTCCATTGTCTTTTACTAATGGAATGGAGTGTATTGAAAGAAACTGGAGGGAAAGCTAAAAATTATAATTATTAATAAATCAAGATATTAGATCTCTGTAATTAAAGCAATTTACCAGCCATATCTCACATCAAAACTTTCAAATTCTCCTGTATAATCACTCCATTTTTTATCAATTTTATAGACCCTGGCGCCGGGTGGCCCTTGAGAACACCATTCGATAGCTTTTTGAAGCTTATCTACAGTACCTTCAAAGACTGCTTCAACGTTTCCGTCTGGTAAGTTTCTAACCCATCCTTTCAATCCCAGGCTTAAAGCTGTGTCCCTTGTGCTGGAACGATAGAATACCCCCTGCACAAAACCGTGAATAATTAAATGCACCCTCTCTTTTTTCATAATTCTCATTATAATACAATATCAATATAATAAATAAAAATATGGTTCACTAATGCATTTCATTTTCCATGATATTAATGTTTAAATAGCATGGGAGATATGAGAGTTATTCAAATTATGTTTTGAATAAATTTTAAGGTCAAATCGACTCTGCATTATTTATATTAATCCAAAAAATGCATTTCAAATAATGCAGGCGTTGTGAAAGAAATTATTTGTCGATACCTTAAACGCAATTCCTACCAATCTAAGGTGAATTTTTCTGTTCCAAGCTATATGCACAATTCAATAATAAATTCATCGAGTTAAATAATTTCTTGAGCAATGTCTGCATTATTTGGGTTAACAAATTTTCTTGCATGTATCTTTTTATACTGTTAAAATGCTTTATAATGAATTCATAATTTGGAGGCAAAAGTGAAGGCGGTAGAAATAAAACCCGGTATATATTGGGTGGGCGCTATTGACTGGGCAGTCAGGGATTTTCATGGATATGTCACACCTGATGGAACTACTTACAATAATTATCTCATCTTGGATAAACAGATTACTCTTGTCGATACAGTTAAACATGATTTTGCACAAGTTACAATTGATAATATAAAAAGTCTTACAGATCCATCAAAGATTGTAAATTTGGTAATAAACCATATCGAACCTGACCATGCAAGCAGTATTGATAGAATTATGTCTCTTATTCCAGGAGCAAATATTTATATATCGGAAAAAGGGAAAAAGGGTCTTGACAGATATTTTGACACTTCAAAATGGAAATTTACTATTGTTAAGACCGGAGATACACTTAATACAGGCAAATATAATCTTCTCTTTCTTGAAACCCCAATGCTTCACTGGCCTGACTCAATGATGACTTATTTAAAGGAGTTGAAACTCCTTATTTCGCAGGATGCATTTGGGCAGCACATTGCGACTTCGTCAAGGTTTGATGATGAATTTGTCGAGTGTGCTTCTCGTGCAGAGCTTGAAGACTCGGTGATAGATTACTATGCGAATATTCTTATGCCTTTTGGACAACTTATTAGAAACAAGATTTCAGAAATAGAGAAACTTGGAATCGGGATAGATATGATTGCACCTGACCACGGAGTAATTTGGAGGAAAGAACCGGGAAGTATTATACAAAAATATCTTGACATGGCGAATGGAAAGGCATCACTGGGTGTGACAATAGTTTACGACACTATGTGGCACAGTACTGAACAGATGACTCTTCCTATTATGCATGGGATAAAAGATGAGGGAGTTGACTGTAAAGTAATTAAACTTCGTTCAACTCCTACAAGCTTCGTTATAAAAGAATTCTGGAAGTCAAGGGGTTGTCTCATTGGAAGTCCCACCCTCAATAATATCCTGTTTCCTTCAATATACGAATTTTTAAGTCATCTCAGGGGATTGCGCCCTCAAAACCGTATAATCGGGGCATTTGGAAGTTATGGTTGGGGAGGCGGCGCTGTAAAAGAGGCTTATGAAGAATTTAAAAGGATGAAATTAGAGATTTTTGAACCTGGAATACAGGTAGTGTATAAGCCAACTTTCGAAGAAGAAAAAAAATGTTATGAATTTGGAAGACTATTTTCAAAGAAAGTTAAAGAATATCACAAAAAATTTATCTAAAACCTATGAACCAGCAAATGAGCAAAGTAAAAATAAGACTTTCATATTCACAATAGAGTTTGTTAGTATTAATATATAACATTAAGTATTTATTTCAAATTCATTTTTTGGGTTAATAAGATAAGATGACTGAAAAAGGACTTTTTTATGGAATATATTTTCTAACGTATCCAGTAATAATCTGATTATTTAAAGAGAGCAGTATTAAGATAGAAAAAGTTTCACAATCTGATACTATATGAACAATAACAATATTGAACAAAGAGTATTAGAAGTCCTTCATAATGTCAACTGGCTCCTTGAATCTCATGACAGTTTTGCGGAATTAATTGAAATAAAAGACATGAAGGTTGTAATACGTTGTGTGGGATATTGTGCTGAATGTGAGACCAACTGCGTTGCAGTAGCCTTTAAAGAAAGAATGCCTGATATTGAACTTATTCTTCAGTAAACATTTGCTTACATATTGTTGCCTCTGAAAAAGCAGATAACAGACTTGCTGGAAAAAAAGGATTTTGCAAAACTTACAGCCCTGCCATCCTCTCATTCGAAAATCATCAGTATATTAATCTCGCTTTCTTATGACAAAAAAAGCTACATTTCCTGGCGCGCAATTGAAGCTATTGGTTTCATAACAAGGGAAATATCAAGATCAGACCCTGAGATTGTAAGAAACATTGTCGGACGTTTGTTGTGGATGATAAGAGACGAGTCAGGGGGGATTGGTTGGAGCTCTCCTGAAATACTTGGAGAAATAGTAAGAAACAACCCTATTTTATGTGCAGATATTGCCCCTATTATCGCTTCTTTTCATGAGGAAAAAATGCTAACTGCCGGGGTACTCTGGGCAATGGGAAGAATAGGTAAAATAAATATAGAAACAGTTGAATATGCTGTACCTATTATCCTGAAATATTTACAATCTTCTGATAAAACAATTCTCGGATATGCAGCATGGGCGATTGGAGAAACAGGGGCATTAGAAGCTGTGAATGAACTTCAAAAACTCAAAAATAATAATAGTCACATCGATTTTTATGAGAATGGAGATTTAAAAGAAAAAACTGTTGGAGAAATTGCGATTAATGCCCTAAAAAAGCTTTTGAAGGATTAACATAAATAATGCAGTTAGCTATGCAAATAAGTGGCATAAATGCCTTCAAAATCTTTAAAAATGCAACAATGATTACTAGATGCCAATTTTGCAATCAATAAAAAGTTTTTGTACACAAAATAATACCTTTCCAAAATAGTTGGCAAAATCCGAAGGATTCAAGGGGTCGAGGGGTCGAGGACTTAAAGTCCCGATGAGGACAACGTCCCTTTTCGGGATTCAAGTGGAATGCTTAAAAATTACAGGGACTTAAAAGTCTGGCAAAAATCTTATCAAGTATGTTTAGAGATTTATAAAATAACGAAAGGTTTTCCAAGACAAGAAACATATGGTTTGACATCACAGA
>CAYFXR010000061.1:0-4358 GCA_964347155.1 uncultured Nitrospiraceae bacterium
AATCTTTCCTTTGAACACAACATTATTAATGGAAATAAATAGGAAGAATAGTCACTTGCTAATATGATATAAATCATATTCACGAGTTCACAAGTGAGATATATTTTTACTCAAAAAAAGTACTCTATCCCAAAAAAGCCAAACCCTTTGTGAGAAGGAGACGGAAGGCGGCGGGTCTTAAAAGAAGTAAGATGGCCGAGCTGTCGAAGTAGATGATCCTTTGGTGGGTCCGGCTTTTTTATCGCAAAAATCTAATGATAGAAAGGAGGTGAAAGAGGAATGATGGTTAGAAAAATAATTATCCTATTATTTGTTTCTATCCTTGTGTTTGCTGTAACCGCATATGCGAAAACACCTGATGGAATGACTCCGGCAGAAGAGACGGTTTGTGATGGTGAGGTTGGAGCAGCATACGGACTGTGTAATGCTTACTGTGAAGCCCTGGATTGTGACTCAGATGAGACAGTCGCAAATGAAAAGGCTTGCCAGAAGTTAAGCGACCGATTCATTGAGATCACTGGACGAAACCTGCCATGCGAATGTTTTGACGCTAATGATTATGCAGGTTACGTGCCCCCCGCCACCGATGAGTTCATTGAAGATTGTAATGATCGTGCGTTGTGCCCACAGGCACATTTTTGCGAGAGTGCTGCGATTAACAGTGCTAAGTGCTATTTCTGTCTGGTGAATGGGACGAATTGTAGTGAATGTAACGATCTTGTTCTTCGGGGGTGGGGATGTGAAAACATATGCGAGTAAGATTCGGGAATAAGCGCAACAAGGAAATAGACATATGGAGATATAGTGTGTGTTGCGAGAATCTGACTAAATGACTTCAGCCCATATAGCCGACAGCTCTGCATTCAACCCAAGCCGGGCGGAGGCAAAAGCCTCCCTCGGCTCCTGCTCATAAAGCCGTATTGCTTTAAATCATTGTACCAACTTTCACTTGATAATCATCAATTTTTTAATCAGTCACGATTGAGTATTTATAGGTGTACACGTTATTTCTCCTCAATGCTTATAACTGAAGAGCTCTAGGTGTTTCCAGTAATCTTAATTGCATTTCCGTACTGTAGATAAGATGGTGTACTCGGTAATTCCATTAAAAACAAAATCTAACAATAATCGGTTGTAAGCAGGGATGAATTTCATGTTTTGTTTATTACAACATAAAATACTCGCATTTGCTTTTTTTCAAGATTCACACATTCTGGTAGGAAATCTTCGGCTTTAAATTTGGGTGCCTTTACCGTATTCAGTTGTTTATGAAAACAAGCTTCTTCAACTTCTTCGGGAGATATTCACTCTCCTCTCTGCCTCACTATCTCATGACAGAAAATTGCGCAGGCCATGGCCACGTTTAATGAAAGCTGGGCACCGGTCATCGGCAGAGTGACTTTTAGATCAAGGTGTTTCTGCATGCCGTATCGAATCCCTTTGCCTTCTGTTCCTAATACGAGACACAGCGGAAAAGGCAGGGAGGTTTTATTAATATCCTGTCCGCTTTCGACAACTGTACCTACAGCCCAATATCCTTCTTTCTTTGCTTTTATTAAAGCAGTTGAAAGATTCGTAACCATAGACACGGGAACGAAGTTTTCCCCCCCGGATGCTACATGAATGACTGTATCATTAACATCGCAGGAACCATGTTCTGGAATAACGATAGCAAACCCGCCAAAACAGGCCGCAATTCGTATTATAGAGCCTAAATTATGTGGATCATTCAGGCTGTCAAGAAATATGAATGAATACTGTTTTTTCTCAGATTTAACAATGAGTTTTTCAAACGGGGTGTATCTGTATTTATCAACTTCTGCGATAATGCCCTGCAGCCGGTCGGCACGTTTTATTTTTAATAAATCTTTTTCCGTAACACGATTAACAGGAAGGTTTAAAGAGTTTATAAGTTCTGTTATTTGAGGAACATTAAAACTATCCTGTAAATATATTCTTCTTATACTCCCAGGGTTAACCTTTAACCGCTCCAGGACAGAGTTCTTTCCGTATACATACATCCTGTTTTTGGCCAATTTTTCACTCCAGCGAATCTAAGCTTTATCAAGTTAAAGCAAATGATGGGAGGAAGTCAAGGAATAAAAAAACGGTTTGAACGGTTCGAACTGTTAGAACGGTTCAAAATACTTGTAATTTGCATGAGTTTAGATTACTATTTGAGTTATCTAAAAGAGGAGGTGAATTCAATGGAGCAAAGGACGCCATTTGATTTTAAAGATTTTAAACCGCCCAAAATAAATGTTAAGGCAATAAGCTGGGCCATTGTTGTCATACTGGTTTTAGGTTTTTTATTTTCTTTATGGTTTACCATAGAGCCGGAAGAAGTCGGTGTTGTTTTGCGATTTGGAAAATATACCCGTACTGTTAATCCCGGATTGAATTTTAAAATGCCTTTTGGAATCGAACAGGTTTATAAAGTACCGGTTGAGAGACAGTTGAAGCTTGAATTCGGTTTTCGGTCGGCCACACCCGGTGTAAGAACCCAGTATACTACTACAAAATATGAGGAAGAATCATTGATGTTAACAGGTGATCTGAATGCCGCTGAAGTTGAATGGATTGTGCAGTATCGTATCAACGATCCATACAAATTTTTGTTTCGTGTAAGAAATGCGGTACAAACTTTTCGTGACATCAACGAAGCAATGATGCGTGAAGTTGTTGGAGACAGGACTGTAGATGAAGTACTCACTATCGGACGTCAGGAAGTTGCCAGTACTGTTACAGTGATGCTCCAGGAATTATGTGACCAATATGAACTTGGAATAAAGGTTGATCAGGTTGTTCTGCAGGATGTAAATCCTCCCGAAGTTGTAAAACCTGCCTTTAACGAGGTCAATGAAGCTCAACAGGAACGCGAAAAATTAATTAACCAGGCCAAGTCTGAATACAACAGGGTTATTCCCAAGGCGCGCGGAGAAGCAGCCAGGACCATTGAAGGAGCAAAAGGGTATGCGCTTGAAAGGGTTAACAAAGCCCGTGGTGAAGCAGCAAAATTTAATTCTATTTTTATAGAGTATTCCAAAGCAAAAGATGTTACCCGACAGCGTATTTACCTGGAGACCATGAATGATATCATGCAGAAGGTTGGAAGAAAGTTGATCACTGATGAGGAAGCGACGGGAATATTGCCGTTGTTCCAGTTTGACAAAGGGGGTGCGAAATGAATAAAGCAAAGTCAATAATAATTGTTGCTGTTATATTTGTTGCTTTCATTATTGTCATGTCGTCTGCTTTTATTGTTCAGGAAACCGAGCAGGTAATTATTACGCAATTCGGTAAACCTGTAGGCGACCCGATTGTGACGCCAGGTATCAAATTCAAGATTCCCCTTATCCAGCAGGCCAACTTTTTCGACAGACGTTTTCTGGAATGGGACGGTTCTCCTAATCAAATACCTACCAAGGATAAAAGGTTTATCTGGGTGGACACATATGCCCGATGGAGAATAAAGGACCCCCTGTTGTTTTTCCAGCGTGTTCGGGATGAAAGAGGCGCTCAATCACGTTTAGACGATATTTTGGACGGTGAGACCAGGAATGCAATCGCTAAACACAATCTGGTTGAAATAGTCCGCTCCACAAACAGAGAAATTCAGACAAGTGAGGAACTGGCAATCGGCGAAGCAGTTAAGAGTTTAGCACAAATTAAAGTCGGTAGAGAGAGAATAACCCGTTTTATTATTGAAGCTGCTGCCCCGCGTATGCTTGAACTCGGGATTGAACTGCTTGACTTACGATTAAAGAGGATTAATTATGTAGAGGAAGTTCAGAGAAAGATATTCGAGAGAATGATCACCGAACGTAAGCGGATAGCTGATAAATTCCGTTCAGAAGGGCAGGGTGAAGCCTCTAAAATCCTCGGCGATAAAGAACGTGAATTAAAAAAGATTCAATCAGAAGCATACAAAACTGCGCAGGAAATTATTGGAAAGGCAGATGCCGAAGCAACCACAATTTATGCCGGCGCATATAACCAGAGCCATGAATCAAGAGAGTTTTACCGCTTTCTGAAAACCATGGAGACATATAAAACAACGTTATCAGAAAAAGATTGGTTGATACTATCTACAAAAGGTGATTTCTTTAAATATCTTCAAAAAGAATCCGGACAGTAGGTTGAGCATGATATGAAAATTGCTCTCGTTATTCCTAAAAATAGTTCCGACAGGGAAAAGAGTTTTTACGATTATAAATTTTTTTCTACATTTTTACTTTCAAGAAGATACTTTTCCTATCTCCTTGCGATCCCCACATTAGTATCTCTCACTCCTCCAGAACATGAGATCAGGGTATTCGATGAAAACATAGAAGATATTGATTATAACTGGGATGCGG
>CAYFXR010000062.1:0-65527 GCA_964347155.1 uncultured Nitrospiraceae bacterium
CGATGCTTGATGAGCTGTATAAGTTCAGAATTCTTAATTTTGGGAACCGCCTTGGTACGTGAACCGTAAACCGGGTGGTGTGAGAGGCCAAAGGGGGTGACCCCTTGGCCTACTCGATCAGATTTCAAACAGAAATCAATAAATTGTTGCTTAATTAAAATCATTTATATGTAGGTGTAAAACTACACAATTTTAATCCTTAACCTTATAAAACTTCCTATACCCATCTGTCCTGCATTCTATAAACCCTTTTTCCGATCTTGTTTCTCTTGCCAAAATGGGAACAATAAAACTCCTAAAAGGTATTTTGAAAAGAATCTGTAAAACCTCTACCTAAAATATCCCCCTGTCCAGTGTCCTGTATTGTATAGCTTCCGAGATGTGTTCAGCATTAATCTGTTCTAATCCTGCAAGGTCTGCGATTGTCCTGCTGACCTTGAGGATTCTTGTGTATGCCCTTGCCGAGAGCCCGAGCTTCTGCATTGCTGTTTCAATAATATTCTGGGCTTCGGGTTGAAGGATGCAGTATTTCTTTATATGCCTTGAACGCATCTTGGCGTTTGAATAAATGTTGTCCTTTTTGAATCTTTCGAGTTGTATTTGTCTTGCTTTGTGTAATCGGGATCTGATATTTTCTGAAGGCTCTCCACAATACTCATTTGAAAGGTCTTTATATGGCACGGTAGGTACCTCTATATGGATGTCTATTCTATCAAGCAGGGGGCCGGAAACACGCTGCCTATAGCGATGTATTTGAGAAGGGGAACAGACGCATTGATGTTTTGAATCTCCAAGGTAGCCGCAGGGACACGGGTTCATTGCGCATACGAGCATTATTGAAGATGGGTAGCTGATGGAACTCAGTGCTCGTGATATCGTGACCGAGCCGTCCTCCAGTGGTTGTCTCAATACTTCAAGAACGTTCCTCTTAAATTCCGGCAATTCATCAAGGAAAAGCACACCGTTATGTGCAAGGCTTACCTCTCCTGGTTTTGGAATTTGCCCTCCTCCTACCATTGCCACATCTGATAAAGTATGATGTGGAGAACGGAAAGATCGTGTGGCAATAAGTGATTGGCCATGAATGAGAAGACCAACGGCGCTGTGAATTCTTGTTGTCTGTAGTGCCTCTTCGAAAGTCATCTCTGGCAGTATAGTGGGAATTCTCCTGGCGAGCATTGTTTTTCCTGATCCCGGCGGCCCTATCATTAGCATGTTGTGCCCTCCGGTTGCCGACACTTCGATAGCCCTTTTGACATGTTCCTGCCCTTTCACATCAGCGAAGTCGTCCTGATAAACAGAGTTTTTTTTCATGACAGAAGAAATATCTACGTACGTCGGCTTGATGACTTTTATTCCCATGAAAAATTGTATTAATTCAGGCAGACTTTCAAAGCCGTATACCGGAACCTCCTCCACAACGGCTGCTTCTTTGGCATTTTGTTCAGGGAGGATTAACCCTTTAAGTTTGTCGTCCCTTGCCTTGATTGCCATTGAAAGGGCTCCTTTTATGGGTTTTATCCTGCCATCCAATGACAGTTCGCCGGAAATCAAATAACCATGAACGGCATCGGCATCAATGACGCCTTCTGCTACGGTTATTCCTATGGCAATAGGCAGGTCAAATGCCGAACCCTCTTTTTTAATATCGGCAGGTGCAAGATTGATGGTTATTTGCTTGAGAGGGAAATTGAATCCTGTATTTTTCAGAGCCGTCCGAACCCTGTCTTTGCTCTCTTTGACTGCGGTATCCGGAAGCCCGACCGTTGAAAAGTGAGGCAGTCCCCGTGATGTAATGTCCACCTCAACTTCAACAGTATGTGCATCAATGCCTATTAACGTTGCACTGAGAATTTTGGAAAGCATTCCATGTCCCCTGATAAAAAATGTTATAAGTTATCCGTTATCTGTGATTTGTTAACCCAAATAATGCAGACATTGCTCAAAAATTTATTTAACTCGATTTATCCCGTGAATAGTAAATATTTTAGTGTTTTAAGTAGCCCAGAAACTATAACAATATAACATAAACAGGGTAGTTTTTGGTAGAAAATATATCACATACAGTACCCACTGTCATTTGGGTCGGTTTGAAATAAAACTTTCTAATTCTACAGCAGTGCCGGGAAATGACCTGAGAACTTTTTTGTCTACCGTTATCAGTGAAATTTTCAGGTCTTGCGCCAGGGCAACGAATTCACAATCATAAGCGGAACAGCCACTCGATATTGCCAGACTTAGGACCTGAATTGATGTAACTTCATATTCCGCACCATACATGAATGTTTCAGCTTCCTGCATTATCGTAAGCGCATCTTCAATCTTCAGTATTCCCCTTTGGGTACAATGAGCGAGAATATTTCGGAATTCGCTCCTCCATAAGATGGGAGCTATCCAGTAGGGGTCTTTCAGAAGTGCCTGCTCAGATTGATGAGTCCTTTCACTCGAAAGGTACAGGTATGCAAGAACGTTTGTATCAACTACGATCATGGCCGTCCGATATTTCTGGCTTTTGCAATTTCTTTTTCTGTGAGTAAATATCCGGCAGTTTTTTTACGCAATGCCCGTGCAGCGGAAAGAATTTTTTTTGGATCAACCTTACGGCCCATGAGTGCGTGTTCAATGCAAACGATTATCTCGCTGTTGATACTGCGATGATTAGCCTTCGCGGATTGTTTAATCTGCTCATACAATTTATCGGGTATATTCTTCACGGTTACTGTAGCCATAAAACCTCCATATGGTTCCAATATAGTTCCATTATGGAATACACGGAATATATTTGTCAACGTCTATAATGCAGCAAAGACAAGGAGATAATGTGAAAAGTGTAGACGCCACTTATACGCTCAGAAAAGAAAAAAACTGCGGAGAAAAAATATAGAGATTTCGTAGCAGCAGGTATTTATGGAAAGAATATCTGGAAAGATGTGAAAGGGCAAAGTCTTTTAGGAGAAGATGACTTTATTGTGACCCTGATATTTTATTCTTTATCTTATTTATGTGAGTTTTCTCATCGGCAATTATTTTTTCAAAACATGTTTCATTTTCACAAGACATGAGATGGGCAATTACTTTATTTGTATACGTTTCTACCATTGATTCCTCAAGCTTCAATGTCATGGTAAGGGCATCATCAAGGGCAAGGGAACCACTTGTAATTTTTTCTGTTATCACGCCGGCCTGCTTTAATGTCTCATTGATGATTGGCATCGATGGTGGCAAATCTATTTTTTGCAGTTCATTGATTAGTCCAAGAGATTTCACATCATTTAAAAAGGATAAATGGTCTGTTTCATCATCATAAAGATTTTTCCAAAAATCATTATGCTCGGGGAATATCTGCATTAAGTCCTTGTAAATAGATGCTGCAGATTCCTCCACTTTCATATACCCGTCGATAAAAGCATTTTTGTCCATCCTAAAGCCCCCCTTAAAAGATGTTTAAAGCAAGCCTCGATAGATGAGATAAAATTTAATTAGTTCTTGATAAAAACTAAATATGATCACAGTATATCATAATAGTTGATAAGTTTTATACGATTTTCAATATCTTTTATGAAGAAATGAACTTGAATACCCCGTTTTGTAAACTGGGATGAAAAGTTCTCCTTTCAGATCTCCCCCTTTGCTAAAGGGGGGGAATACATAAGTATTAATCTTTTTTTGAAGCCCCGCCTTGTAGGCGGGGAGTTTCACTGTAAGTTTTAGCAGCACTGTAATAACATGCTGTTATTTCTGACAGTTGATATTCTATCGGGCAGAATATAGAATTAGACTTCAATTTCTTTCATTTTTAAGGGGGATATGGTACATGAATAAAATTTATGATTTGCTCTGGAAGAAGTCTGAAAGCAATGAAAAAACCCAGTGGGAGAGAGTGGGTATCATGCTTGAGAAAGAGGACGGAAAGAAGTCCGTGAAACTTGACCTTGTCCCTGCTGTCAACTGGGACGGCTGGCTTGTAGTCTCAGAGAGAAAGACAAAATAGGTTGCCTGAATTACGCCTTCTCAACCTCGGCTATTAATTTCTGTGCTGTTTTTCCGGTTGTGAGTACTTTGATCCCTTCCCAACCGACAAAAACAGCCAGAATAACCAGCACTACACAGCTTATCCCGAGAAACATATTTGGATTGGGGCCCATGAAAAAACCTGATGGGCTGAATGCCTGCCATAACAGAGCGGCTATAGTGGTAACAATCATAAAATATGCAGGAACGACTGTATATTTGGTAGGTTTTTTTATTCCTATCAAATAGGCAGAAATAACGAATAAAGCCAGTGCTGCAACCAACTGATTGGTGGCTCCAAATACAGGCCAGATTTTCTTCCAGCTATTGGTATATCCAAGATAAAATGCAGGGGCAATAGTACAGAGCAGAGCTACATACCGGTTGGCAAATAAACGGAATTTATGACCAATTGATTCCTGAACAATAAACCTGGTGATTCTGGTAGCTGTATCTAAGGTGGTTAGTATAAAGGTCTTCAGGGCCATCATGGCAATCATAGAGGCGATGCCGAATCCTATGAAAGGAAAGGTATCTCCAACGATGTTACCAAAGGCTGTTCCAAATGTTACAATCCAGCCTTTTTGATTGACCTCATTGAAGCTGAAACGTGCAGCATCCATGCCATGGGGAAGGATCCAGTATAGTCCTCCGGCGACGATCACCAGAGTTATGGTAGCAAGGATTCCCTCAATAAGCATACCTCCATAACCAATGGCTCTTCCGTCACTTTCCTTTGCTAACTGTTTTGATGTTGTTCCTCCTGCAACCAGAGAATGGAAGCCTGAGATTGCTCCACAGGCTACGATTACAAAGAGCATGGGCCATATAGGGCCTCCTTCAGTCACTGCAGAAGTGAATACAGGGGCCTTAATAGAGGGATGGATTATAATTATTCCAAGAATTCCCAGTATTAAAAGTGCGTAGAGATTAAAAGTCGCAATGTAATCTCTTGGTTGAAGAAGCACATACACGGGCAATATGGATGCCAGGGCTGCGTAAAGCATCAGGATTACAAACCAGAACATTACCGGAGACAGGCCGAAAAGACCTTCTTCAGGCAGAGAAATGGGATGAAAGTAACCTATTATAATAAAAACCAGGTTGGCTCCTACAGCCATAAGGGTTCCCCATAGTAAAGGGACCCCTTTTTGATAAACCGACCATCCGAATATAATAGCTATGAAAATCAGAGAAAAAGTTGGAATGACCATCTGAGGGGCTTGAACCAACGTTAATGCACCTACTACGCCAAATACAGCAACAATAAGCACCATTGCCGCCCATAAGAATAAAGAGAAGACAGATTTTGCCCTTACTCCCATGGTGCGTTCTGCAATATTGGCAATGGAGGCTCCCCGATTTCTTACCGACATCATGAGAGTCATGTAATCATGTACAGCACCGAAGAAAAGATTTCCTATCATAATCCATCCTAAAGTTGCCAACCATCCAAAATGACCTAATGCTAAAATAGGTCCTATAATGGGACCTGCACCGGCTATCGATGCAAAATGGTGACCAAAGAGGACGGGTTTTTTGGCAGGATAAAAATCCACGTTGTCCTGCATACTCCTGGAAGGTGTGGGGCGGCTGTCATCGGGATTAACTACTTTTTGATCAAGTTTGTTTACATAGTACTTGTAACCGACCAAGAAAAAGACAATGCACACAGAGGAAATAATTAATACCGAGATCATATTAGAATTTTATCAAAATTAGTGATTTTATTTCTTCTGTAAAATATCCTGCAATCCCCCCCCTTGCCCACCTTTGTTAAAGGGGGGTATTATAGAAATAACTTTACTTGCAGTGACGGAGTGAATAAGAGGAGAAGTGTCTCAAATATTATCGTTATACGAATTGAATCAATTGATACGGTCTGCTATTCAAAAGGCATTCGACCGGACCTTTCTTGTCACAGCGGAGATAGCGTCTTGTGATGTCAAGAATCATTGCTATATAACTTTAGTTGACAAAGATGAGGATACCATAAGGGCTGAAATTAAGGCCGTTATCTGGGCAAATAGATACAAGGTTATAGCCCCTGTCTTTGAAGAAGAGACAGGAACCATACTGTCCAAAGGAATCAAGATACTCTTTGAAGCTGAAATAAATTTTCACGAACGGTATGGTCTAAAGCTTAATATTATCAATATCGACCCTACGTACACGATTGGTGAACTTGCTGTTAAAAGGAAAGAGATTCTGGAAAGACTGTTCAAAGAAGGGCTGATAGATAGAAACAAAGCGTTAGCATTTCCCCTCGTTCCTCAGAGAATAGGAATTATCTCATCTGCTACAGCAGCAGGGTATGAAGATTTAATGAATCATTTGATAAATAATCCGTATGCGTATCGGTTTAGTTGCAAGCTTTATGAGACAATTATGCAGGGAGACAGGGCGGAAGAGTCCATTGTGAGTGCCCTGAATCAATGTGCTCATGAAGCGATGTTTTTGGATTTGGTAGTAATCGTAAGAGGTGGAGGGGGACAAATTGATTTACATTGTTTTGACAGCTATGAGATCGGTAAGTCCATAGCTCTTTTCCCCCTTCCGGTCATATCGGGGATAGGGCATCATAGGGATGTCACAGTAGTTGATGAAGTCTCTCACATGAGAGCAAAGACCCCGACTGCTGTAGCTGATATGATTATTACGAGAGTAAAAAATTATGAAGACAGGATTGATTCACTCGTGCATAGCGTGGTTCACGGAACTCGCAGGTTAACATCAGATATGAAAGAGACTCTTTCTGTTTTGTTAAAAAAACTTGAAATTGCAACAAGAAATGATCTGCTTAATAATTTTCATCGTTTAAATATTTTTATCAAAGGATTACAGCATTCTATGAAGTTTATAGTGAACGAAAGGCAAAAACTTAAAGCAAAAGAAGGCAATATTAATCATTTAAACCCCAAAAATGTTCTCAAGAGAGGATACAGTATTACATACAACAATGATACAGCTGTTAAATCTGTATCTCAGGTTAATGCAGGGGATAGTTTACGAACAATCCTTCATGAGGGAGAACTGATGAGTAAAGTTGAAAGTAAAAAGAAAAACAGGAGGAGATAATGAACGATACTCCGGGTTATAAAGATGCCATTGAAGAGATAGAATCCATCGTTGAAGAAATAGAAAATGAGACCATTGATGTTGATGTATTGACAGAAAAGGTAAAAAGGGCGACGTTTCTCATTAAATATTGCAAAGAAAGGCTGAAAGTAACAGATAATGAAATTAAGAAGGTATTAAAAGATTTTGAGAAAGAAGAAGATACCGATGCAGAGCCTTTCTGATAATAATGTTCTTTGTGAGTGCTGTAAAAATTCAAAAGGAAGATCCAAAATGAATCTTCCTTTTGAGTGAAAGAAGTATGTGTTGGATTTGGGAAGGATTTATTTTCTCAATTTTTTCCTTCCATAAATTGCAAAGCTTATAATACCACCACTTAAAAGGATAAACGTCCCTGGTTCGGGAACCTTTGCTGTAGAACGAGCTCCTACCCATATTGAATCTCTCCCTGCTATGCCGGGGCTATCACCATACCTACCAATATGTACTGCTGCAAAAATACCACCTGGATATTTCTCAGCAACGTTGAAATATTCAGGGTCCAGGTTAAGGAGATTCATGTCGGGATCCATCATTTTAATAGTATCAGCGTATTTTTCTAATCTGATACTTCCGCTATCAGGAAATTTTAAATCCATGTGCCCATAGTATCCATCAGGCCTTTGTCCGTTCATTTTAAAATCTAAACCAAATGTACTTGTTGTATCAAATATTTCGTTCCCTGAAATCATGGCCTCATCTAAATTAAGATATACCTGGAGGATTTTATGGACATCTCCGATGAGATCAACTTCCATATCTACCATATCACTGTTATCGGCAAGATTAATTGTACCAAACAATGTTGGTGGAGCTGGTGTTCCACAAGTCGGACCGCCACTAAAGTTTTGACCATAAACAGTCCCAGATATAACACAATCTAAGTTAAATTGAAGCGCTTGAGATTGACCTTCCATGATACTTAATAATAGGAAGAACACCGAAGACATGATGAAAAAACTCCCTGCTATTCTTTTTTTCATTTGATACCCCCCTCTTTTTTTGATGGTAATTTATTTCATATGTATATGAAGAGTAATATTGTTGTCAGTTATATTTGTTATAACATGTCGGTATTTGATCATGGGTAAAATTAAAAAAATAAATTGTAAAATTATTTTACACTAATGTGGATATCTAATTGAAATTGTAAATTATTTTAGATATAACTAATTGTAAACTAAATTTACAGTTAATGTCAAGTCAATTTTAATCTTTGCAAGTAGCAAAACATTAGAGGGGGCAAGTCCTTTCCGATGTAACACTTTCTCATGTCATGCTGAACCCTTAAAGTGTCATGCTGAACTTGTTTCAGCATCTCCTATTAAACTTCGCTTAAATCTTTCCATTCACCCCAAAAATGCAGTTAAATAATGCAGGCGTTGGAAGAAATTATTTTTTCACCTCGGTGAATCTGCTGAGGTGGACGGTACCTTAAACGCAATATTAATTGATCGAGAGTGAACACTTTTATTCAAAGCCATATGCACAATGTAATAATAAATGTATCCCGTAAAATATTTACTATTAACGGGATACATCGAGTTAAATAATTTTGTTACAATGTCTGCATTATTTAATCTGAAAATGTCATTCCCATGAAACAGGCTGTTGCAGAATGACAAATATATTTATCTTCTCATTCGCAATTGATTATTTTCATGTATATATAACAATAAATTCTTATATCGGATAATAATCTGTTCTTTAAAATATTGATAGGCTACAAATAAGGGCAAAATAGTACGCAACAAGATATACATCTTGTTGATATTATGAGCTATGCACATAAGATTGAACTCACCCTGAACCTGTGAAAGACCCCGCAAGCGAAATCGTCTGAATCCTAAATTCTCTTTTATGTTCCCAATCGCCGGTTCAACTGTTGTCATTCGAACCTTCAGTTTCTCCTTTGCCTCGTTGCTTTGCAGTTTCTCAAGCATTTTCTCAGCGTATATTTCACGATCATCCCTGTGTATCCGTCTCACTCCTGATTTGTTATTGGAGGGTAAACAATTCTGTTTATAAGAACAACTGCTACAGTCCACCGCTTTGTACGTTCTACCTCTCCAGCCTGATCGCCTATATCTCCTTTCAAATTTCAGCTTCTTCCTTGCTGGACATTCATAGTAATCTCCCTCTCTGTTGTATACAAAATCAGACCTCTCAAATTTCTCCTTCTCTTTTAATAGTTCCTCAGGATTCTTAACTGTATTGGCTTTATTTGCATTTGACCTGTTCTCTGGATGTGGATCTGCCACTGTAGCTTTGATCTGATTCTCTTCTATATACTCAAGCTCCTCCAAACTGTGGTAGCCCGCATCAGTAGTATATTCACGCTCAGCGTCGGCTCCTAAATTATTTTCAACATTCTCATACTGCTTTGAAAATTGATTCTGATCATTCCGGTCTTGCACCACATCATTGCCACAAATCAGTTGGCTCTCTGTATCTACGCTTACCTGTACATTGTATGCAGGAGCTTTCTGCCTCCCGTTTACTTTATCCATTATTATTGCATCCGGTTCAATTATGTTTATCTTATGCCCATTCCAATATTCAGGTTTGACAGTCTCCTTTCGTTTTTCCAGTTGCTCCTGACGTTCTATTAAGGTCTTTTCCTTTCTTTGTAATTGCCCTACTTTCTCCCTTACTTCCTCAATCTCCTGCGACGTTTCCTCTTCAGACAACTCACACATCTCCATGTACTCTGCTATATCTTTTCGTACCGCTGATAGATGCTTTGATAGTGAATCAGTATCTTTACTCTTCCTTGCACTCGCCGAAGCCTGTATCCTTGAGCCGTCCATTGCTATACTCTTGAATTCTCCTAACCCCTTCTCCCTTGCCAGTCGGACTATCTGAATAAAATAATCCGATAACAGGTTCAAATGCCTCTTCCTGAACCGGCTAAGGCTGCTGTGATCAGGCTGCAAGTTTGCCGATACATAGATGAAGTGCAAGTCTCTCTGACATCGTTGCTCAAGTTTGCGAGTGCTCGTCTCTCCCTCACTGTAGGCGTTAAACCAAGTTGCCAGCATTATCTCAGGATCAAAGGCGTCATTGCCTTGGTCGCTATACTGGTTGTAAAGCTCCCGCAAGTCTAATTCCGATACTACTTTTACTACAAAACGACACTTGGCATTCTGCTCTACAAAGTCATCAAGACTATAACCTATGAAATTCATTTGCTCTCGATTGTTTGTTATAAATCCCATTATTTCGCTCCTCAAATTTTTTCTGACGTATAGTATATTCGATTGAGCTGCTTATGTTAAGATTATTTATTCATTTGTTAGTACAGAAACTGCAACAGCCTGGAAAACGGGAGTCCATTTCCTTTATCTGGCCTCCCGCCATAGTGGGATATGTTACATAACGTGTTGTATGCTACTGTTGCCTCACGTGGTGTCCCACTTTCGCGGGGACGGCGTCTGGAATCCCCGCTCAAGACGGATGGTACAGGGCAAGCTCTGAACCGGATGTACAGGGCAAGTCGGGGAATGACGGATAAAGGCATTTTAATTCTTTGTGGTGCCCCATAGGGACATGAATGTTTGGGTTCAGGATTAAACTGAGTTATAAAGTTTATCTTCCAGTGCAAATGCCAGGTTTTTAATTGTTTCTCTCTTTTTATTGCACTTTCCACATATGGTGTGACTTCATACTATACAAGCTTTGTAAGGTTATACCTTTCTGTAAATCCTTCTTCTAACTTAATTTTGACCTTTGGTCAAAGCCTCATCTTAAGCCGGTTTATAAATTTTTAAAAGAGGCACCAGAAAAATTTCTATTATCAAATAGTAACAGTGTGTGACATGTAAAAATGAAAACGACCAGACATGTTCATCACAGTTAGTCATTTAGAGCCCTTGATTAAAAAACTCTGAAGAGTTATAGTATCAAAATTTTAAATATACATTGATAGTAATTGGAGGATACATAATGTTCACCCTGTCAGAAAGAAAACACTGTTATATAAAAATGACTAACAGGATCCTTGGTCTTTTATGGTACAGAGTTAAAAAGTATCTCGGGTGCTTTTTAAAAGCATTTTTATATGTAATATATTTTCTCACGGTGTTTACAGATGTAGTTTATGCGTTGGCCGGCTCACCAGGTGGAGACGGTGGAGCCGAGCCACAGGGAATAGGCGCTTTAGCCTCATCATTTCTACCTTTAATATTAATTTTTGTAATATTTTATTTTCTTCTTATAAGGCCGCAGTCGAGAAAGGCAAAGGAGCATAAACAGATGCTGGAGAATCTTAAAAAAGGCGATAAGATTATTACCACCGGCGGTATATATGGCATTATAGAAGACTTTGATGCAAATACCATAACTCTGAAGGTTGGTATTAAAGATGATGTGAGAATAAAGGTAGGCCGTAGCTATATCGCAGGTATCAGGTCAGGAGAATAAGGCGTCTGTGAAGAAGAGGTTTTTCTGGCGTATCACATTAATTGCTGTAGCAACTATTCTATCAATAATTTTTTTCTTTCCATCAACACGTCTAAACCAGTCAATGCCCGAGTGGTTGAGAAAATATGGTATCGTTCTCGGTCTTGATCTGCAAGGAGGAGTGCATTTAGTTTATGAAGTTGATGGCGATAAGGCAGTGGATGTTACGTTAGAGAGAGTTGCCTCCAGTCTTACGAATATTTTTAATGAAGAAAAGGTAAAGGCAAAGGCGAAAAAAGAAAATTCAGACATCGTCGTATCACCTGATAATGACAAGGTAATAAAAACAGTAACAGACCAGTTTCCCAATCTTAAATTACATATGCGATCTGGGGAAAAAATTGTTTACAGGCTTGATACCCGTGAGGTTAACAGGATAAAAGATTTTGCTGCTGACCAGGCACTGGAGACAATCAGAAACAGAATTGATCAGTTTGGTGTTGCTGAACCAACAATCCACAGACAGTCTGACAATGAGATAGTAATCCAGCTGCCCGGTGTAAAAGACACAAAGCGTGCAATTGATTTGGTGGGCAAAACAGCAATCCTTGAGTTTAAACTTCTTGATGATGAATCTCCCGTAGCGGCACAGCTTCCCGGTACTATTCTTCCTGCTGAAGAAGAAGAGATTTTGAAACAGCATGCTGATAAGATTCCTGAAGGTGATGAAATTCTTTTTGGGAGAGTTCGCAACAGAGAAACCGGGTTGGAGACAAAAATAGTTTATCTGATGAAAAAACAGTCACTTATGACAGGCGAGTTTCTCACAGAAGCCAGGGTCAATATCGACCAAAGATACAATGAACCGTATGTTTCAATAGCGTTTAATTCCACCGGTGCAAAACTGTTTGAGCAGATTACGGCAAATAACGTAAAAAAACGTCTTGCCATAATTCTTGATGACAATGTTTATTCAGCCCCTGTGATACAGGAAAGAATAGCTGGAGGCAATGCCCAGATAACCGGATCATTTACCATGCAGGAAGCCAAGGATCTTGCTATTGTCCTGAGATCAGGTTCTCTTCCTGCACCTCTAAGGATGCTTCAGAATGTGACCGTTGGTCCTTCACTTGGAAGTGACTCTATCAATGCAGGGATAAAGGCAGGCATAATCGGTGCAATAATCGTCATTGTGTTTATGATTGTGTATTACAGGATGTCGGGCGTGATTGCTGATTTTGCGCTTATCTTGAATATTCTCTTTCTTATCGGAGTCCTGTCTGCATTTAGTGCGACACTTACATTGCCTGGTATAGCCGGTATAATTCTGGCCGTAGGCATGGCTGTTGACAGTAATGTCCTCATGTTTGAAAGAATACGGGAAGAACTCAGACTTGGAAAAACGCCGAGGGCTGCTATTGACTCGGGTTATGATAAAGCCTTCTGGACTATTTTTGACTCACATGTAACAACCCTTATCACTGCCGTAGTTCTTTTCCAGTTCGGTACCGGTCCGATAAAAGGATTTGCGGTAACTCTCGGATGGGGTGTTTTTATCAATCTCTTTACAGCGCTTATTGGTACCAAAACAGTCTTTGATTTAATAACCACCAAATGGGAAGTCAAGAGACTCAGTATATGATCGAAATTATAAAAAATACAAAAATTAATTTTATGGGCAGAAGGTATGTTGCTCTCGTTTTTTCAGCAATACTGATTATCACTGGTTTCGTAGCAATTATTCAGATAGCAAGGGGAACTGCTAATCTCGGCATTGATTTTGCCGGCGGCACTGCAGTGCAGGTAAAATTTAATACATATATTCCCCTTCAAAATATAAGAGAGGCATTGACGGAAGGTAATATAACCGATTTTGACCTTCAGGATCTGCCCACTGAAAATAAAATTCTTATCAGGATAAAAAAGGGGGAAGAGACGCTTGGTAATCTCTCGAAAACAATAATATCTGTTCTTTCGAAAAAGTTTTCCGAGAGCAATCTTGTAGTTGACTCGACTACTGAGATAGGCCCAAAGGTTGGAGCAAGGCTGAGGAAAGATGCTTTGTGGGCTGTGATAGCAGCAATTATAGGCATTCTTATTTATATAACAATAAGATTTCAATTCAGGTTCAGTATTGGAGCTACTGTTGCTACCTTTCATGATGTCCTCGCTGTCCTCAGTATTTTTTATCTAACGGGGAAGGAGATAAATCTGATACTTATCAGTGCACTGCTTATGATTGCAGGATATTCCTTAACTGATACAGTTGTTGTTTTTGACAGGATAAGGGAAAATCTGAGATTGAGAGGCAAAAAATCTACATATGATATTGTAAATCAGAGCATAAATGAGGTGCTTTCAAGAACTATTATTACTTCACTAACCACTTTCATTGCGGCGTTTGCTCTTTTCATCTTTGGAGGTGAGGTGATTCATAATTTTGCCTTGGCAATTATGTTGGGAATAGTTATTGGAACATATTCCTCTATATTTGTGGCAAGTCCTATAGTGCTGATGTTGGGTGAAAAGAAGGCTTTTGGAAAAAAATAGGATTCCTTGAACCCTTTGTAATTGATTTGTTATGTGGATTTTAGCAATTGGATCTTTAAATATATCATTACGATGAAAGTGTAAAATTGTAATGAATCGTAACTGGTTGGTGAGCAGGACCAATCCCGAATTTTTGAGATATCTCTCAGGTGAGGCATCTATATCCCCTGTACTTACACAGGTACTTGTAAATCGAGGTGTCAGGGATGTTGATTCAATAGAGGACTTTCTCCGTCCCTCCTTGAAAAACCTTCATGATCCTTTTCTTATGCCCGATATGAAAAAAGCTGTTGAAAGGTTGAGGTCTGCTATTGAGAAGGATGAAACAGTATGTATATGCGGTGATTACGATGCAGATGGCATAACATCTACGGCACTTCTCTTTCTTATGTTAAGGAAATTGGGATTAAGGACTTACTATCATATTCCCAATAGAATTACAGAAGGCTATGGGCTTAGTAATAAAGGCATACAAAAAGCCAAAGCCTATGGTACAGGCCTTATTATAACTACTGATTGTGGGATAAACTCTGAAGACGAAGTTTTAACTGCGCTATCCATGGGTATGGATGTTATTGTTACTGATCATCATGAACCTTCCGAGAGATTGCCTGCGGCTACAGCAGTTATAGATCCTCACAGAGTCGATTCAGAATATCCTTTTAAATATTTGGCCGGGGTTGGAGTAGCATTTAAATTAATGCAGGCGCTTATACAGGATATAGAATGCGGAATACTGAATGTTGAATGCAGAATAAAAAAATCCGAAATACTCTTGGAGGACTACCTTGACCTGGTTGCCCTGGGAACAGTAGCTGATTCTGTTCCACTCGTAGGAGAAAACAGGATTTTTGTTACCTATGGACTTAAGGAAATCAACAAGCGTCCTTGTAGATTAGGGATAGATGCCTTAAAAGAAGTAGCCGGAATAGATAAAGATATAACTTCGGGACTGCTTTCGTATACATTGATCCCAAGGATAAATGCTGCAGGAAGACTTGATGATGCTGGTGAGGTTGTTGAGCTTTTTCTCACAGAGGATCCTGCAGTCGCAAAAGGGATAGCATCACTTCTTGAAGAGCATAACAAGAAAAGGCAGAACATTGAAGGGAATGTTTTTAAATCAGCCCTGAAAATGATCAACCCGAACGATTTAGAGAGTGCGATTATTCTTGCGTCTCCTGAATGGCATCCTGGAGTAATAGGCATTGTAGCGTCACGATTGGTGGATATGTTTTACAGACCCGTGTTTCTTTTTTCGGTAAAAGATTCTGTTGCAAAGGGATCCGCAAGGAGTATTTCTCCATTACATCTTTACAAAGCTATTGCTCATTGTTCAGAACATCTTTTAGGTTTTGGAGGGCATCGTCAGGCAGCGGGTCTTAGACTTTTAGCAAAGAACCTGCCTGATTTTAAAAAACAGATGAAACGGACAGTGGAAAACAATCTCAAAGCACATGATATGATTCCCGTACTAGCAATAGATGCTGCCGTAAAGTTTTCAGATATAAACTTTACTCTTATAAGAGAGTTGAGTCTTCTTGAACCTTATGGTGAATCGAACAGACAGCCTCTATTCGGTGCAAAAGATATTGAGATTATAAACCACAGGATTGTCGGAGACAAACACCTTAAAATGCAACTGAAGCAGGACAGTATCAATGTTGATACGATCGGTTTTAACATGGGTAATCAGTTTAGAAAGATAGGGACAGTTTCATCACTGGATATAGCTTTTGTGCCGTGCGTAAATGAGTGGAATGGTACCAAAACTCTCCAACTCAATCTCAAAGCGATCAGGCCAAGCAGCTAGAAAATCAATTCCAAATTTCAGATTTTAAATAATTTTTTTGTTGAGATTTCTTTTTTATTTAATTATTGTAATTACTATAAAACCTGGGATTTTGCTTGATATTTAATGCGTTAAGACCCCATATTTAAATATTATTGTATAATAAAATATGGTTGTATTAAGAGACATAAGTACTGTTGATGGCCTCATAGACAGAGTTTTTTCGTATAATCCCGAAGCAAATACAGATCTTTTACGCAGGGCTTACGCTTTCTCTAACGAGGCACATTATAAGCAGAAACGAAAAGGGGGGTCGCCTTATATTGAACATCCTCTTGCTGTCGCCGCAATTCTCTGTGATATGCGTATGGACACCAATACCATTGCAGCAGGACTTTTGCATGATACTATTGAAGATACAGATACAACAATTGAGGATATAAGAGGACTCTTTGGAGAAGACATTGCTTTTCTTGTTGAGAGTTTAACAAAGCTGAGCAGAATGGAATTTAAGACAAGCGAAGATGCTCAAGCTGAAAATTTCAGAAGGATGTTTCTTGCGATGGCTGAGGATATGAGGGTTATCCTTATCAGGTTTGCTGACAGGCTGCATAATATGCGCACCCTTGAATATCTTCCTGAGTCTAAAAGGAAAGAAATAGCTCGTGAAACGATGGATATATATGTCCCTCTTGCAAATCGTCTTGGTATTGGTTGGCTAAAGTCGGAATTCGAGGATCTGAGTTTTAAATTCATCATGCCGGAAATTTACAACCAGCTTGTACAAAAGGTTGCTAAAAAAAGAGAAGAACAAGAGGGATATTTGAACGAAGTAATCAAAATAATAGATGCCCATTTGATGGAGGCATCTATCCCTAGAATGGTTTTAGGAAGAGTAAAGCATTACTATGGCATTTATCAGAAAATGCAAAAACAAAGAATATCGTTTGAAATGGTATATGACGTAATTGCCGTGAGAATAATTACCGATACACAGGCAAACTGTTATGCTGCCTTAGGGCTTATTCATTCACTCTGGACACCTGTACCAGGCAGGTTTAAGGATTTTATCGGTGCACCAAAATCAAACTTGTATCAATCCCTTCACACAACAATTATTGGTCCAAAGGGAGAGAGGGTTGAATTGCAGATAAGGACCGAAGAGATGAATCGTATAGCTGAAGAGGGAATCGCTGCCCACTGGAAATATAAAGAAAGGGAGCATACCGGTAAGGTAGATGAGAAATATTTTTCCTGGCTCAGGGAATTTGTAAAGTCACAGAAGGATACGCCCGACGCAAAAGAATTTCTTGAAGCGGTAAAAGGCAATATAATCCCCGTAGTCGTTTATGTGTTTACCCCGGAAGGCGATATAGTAGAACTCCCTCAAGATGCTACCCCTATTGATTTTGCCTATAATATCCATACGGAGGTAGGGCATCAATGCACAGGTGCAAAGGTTAATGGGAGGATTGTTCCGTTAAGATATAGGTTACAAAACGGGGATACTGTCGAAATAATAACATCTCATGATCATACGCCAAGCCGGGACTGGTTAAAAATTGTAAAGACTCAGAAGGCGAAAGCGAGGGTAAAACAATGGCTCAAGGTAGAAGAAAGAAAGAAAGGCCTGGCCCTTGGTGAGGAACTTTTAGAAAAAGCTCTTAGAAAATATAATTTAAGCCCTGCACTGGCAAAATCAAAAGAAATTATTGATGTAACAAAACCATACAGAATAAAAACCCATGAAGACCTTTTTGTTGCTATAGGCTATGGAAGACTTTCTGTCCATAAGTTAATAAACAAACTTTTGCCCGAATCAGAAAAGGTCGAAAAGGAAAAGGTTCTGGCAAGAAAGGATTCTAAAAAGACGGAAGAGGGTAAGGGTATAAGAGTTGAAGGTGTTGATGATATAATGTTTCATCGATCGAAATGTTGTTATCCCCTTCCAGGAGAACGGGTAACCGGTTTTGTTACACGGGGCAGAGGCGTATCCATCCATACAGTTGATTGTCCAACTCTTGATACCCATACGATTGATTTGGATCGTCTTGTAGACGTAGAATGGGCAGGGGATGGAGAAGCTACATATGCAGTTAAGGTACAGGTGATTACTATTGACAAGCGAGGTTTGCTTGCTGAATTAAGCGCTGTCTTATCCACGAATAATATCAATATAAATCATCTTGATGCTTCTACAACGTACGAAAGGCAGGCTTTATTCAATTTTATACTTGATATCAGGGATAAACATCAACTTGATGAAGTTCTTAAAAAATTGTCACAGGTAAATGGTGTGATAGAGGTAAGAAGAGTTCAGGCCTCATGAATCAATCATGGAACAAATCTCTTCTTTTTTATGATGTTTTCGATTCTCCCTTAGGATTGCTGTATTTGATTTTTTCAGGAAAATTTCTTTCCGGGATTTCTTTCAAGAAACCTTCCAATATTCCTTTTAAAAAGGATTCGGCACCAGGAAGTTTTAAAAAGGAACTTGCTTTATATTTTCAGGGATTACATCATGATTTCAAACAGAGGATAAAATTGCTTTCCGGAACAGATTTTGAAAGAAAGGTATGGTTGATAATTAAGGAAATACCATTTGGAGAGACGAGATCGTATAAATGGATTGCTGAAAAGATTGGAAAGCCTTCTGCAACAAGGGCAGCGGGTCAGGCCCTTTCAAAAAATCCTGTTCCTATAGTCATACCATGTCACAGGGTTATTGAATCAGACGGCTCTATAGGAGGATACTCGTCAGGAGTAAACAGGAAAAGACGTCTTCTTGAGCTGGAATATTATGCGAAGATGAATGGTAAGGACTCAAGGAAGCAAAGTTAGTTCGACAGTTACTGCTCAACCATTACCAGGACCAGGTTACACTCAAATACATTGCCGCCTACGCTTTTAATGGCCTGTTCGTAAGCCTTACGGATTTTCTTTGCATTAATGTTTAACAGCAAACCTATGTTTTCACACGTCTTGAAGAGTGATATAGATTCCATATTGATAACCTTAATTGAATCCAATTTTTCTTTATACTTCTCATAGAATTCCGATACCTGCTGTTTGCCTTTTTCATGCCTACTTATCAAATCCTCTACAAATGGTGTTATGGCAAGGGTGTTTTTCTTAACAGAAAAGTATTCTTTACTTACAACGACTTTCTTGTCGAGTTTGCTCAGGAAAGTTGAAAAAAACCGGGATTCATTTTTTTTCAATGAAGCGGTATTTAAAATGATATTTTTTATTGATCCCTTTTTCTGAGGAAAAAACTGTCTCAGTTTTTCGGTTTTACTGTCAAATTCAGCATTTATGAGTTCTTTCAAATGGTCCAGATATTTTTTTGTGCCGGAGAGAGCCTTTTTTACAGACCTTTTACCATACAGGCAAACAACTGCATAGAAAAGATCGAATTGCCACAGATTACGAAGAATAGCTGTCCAAGAATAAAATTTGGACATGGCCTTAAGTGTTTCAACATGCAGTTCAAAGGCGGTCATCTGTTTTGGTTCATAAACAGCGTGATGGGCATCGTATTTACTCCAGTCAGTATGGATCAGGCGGCCCTGATTCTTTAATTCCTCGAAAACAGGAGTTCCTGGTAGAGGTGTCAGCATCATGAATTGGATAGAGTCAATATCAAGCTTTTTTGCAAATTTTTCTGTATTTCTGATGGTTTGAATATCATCTGTATCAGAACCAAGCACAAACATCCCGTGGATATGTATTGAATATTTTTTTAAAAGCCTTATACAATTATCAATATCCTCAAGACCCTGACGTTTATTATAGAGAGAAAGGGTCGCGGGGTTAATCGATTCAAAACCGATATACACAGAAAAACATCCGGATGCTGCCATTAACTCTATCAGTTCCGGATCCTTGGCTATATCAGTGCGCACTTGAGCGCTCCATTCCAATCTAAGATTATTGTCAATCAGTGCCTTAACTAATTTCTTGGTTCTCTTTTTGTTGGCTGCAAAGTTGTCATCGATAAAGAATACATGACCTTTTTTAGGCGCTACGGCCTTGACTTCCTCAATTACTCTCTCTATTGACTTGAACCTATATTTTCTTCCAAACATCTGGATTACTGAACAAAACTTGCAATCAAACGGGCATCCCCTTGATGTGGCGATAGGTACGGTAGCCTTTTCCCATTTATAGACAAGACTGAAGTCAGGGATGGGTGAATGATCAAGGTCTTTAACAAGCTCTCTGGGCGGATTATGCACTATTCCTTGGCTGCCGTTTTTAAAGGACAGTCCCTTAATCGAATCAAGCGGCATGCCGGTTTTAAGATGCTCAACCAGTTCAATGAGGGTTTCTTCTCCTTCTCCCCTGATAACATAATCAGCATGCTCCAAGCTTTCCTCCGGCATAAATGTAGAATGTGGTCCGCCGATTGCAATGGGAATTTCTAATTTCCTACATCTCTCTGCTATCTGAAATGCACGAGGGGCAGTGGATGTAATAGAAGAAACACATATAAGGTCCGCATCTTCAAGCTGCTTCCAATCAGGAGAAGCGATGTCTTCGATAAAGACTTTTGTATTGTATCCCATGTTTTTCAGGATGGTGCCCAAAAGAATTGAACCTAACCGGGGAAGGGAAGTCCTGCTGAAGATATGAGAGCTTGGAGATTTTGCCTCTATAAAATAAATGTTTTTCATTTATGTCTTTCGTAACATTGTGCTGTTGATTTATTTCCTGTCAAATCTAACACAAAGTATAGTACAAAAAATATTTTAAAACAAGTAGTACTCAAAAAAAGGTAAGCATATCTAAATTCGTGACAGGACAGATAAGACTGGAAATAAATTCCCCTCTTTGGAAAAGAGGGGGTAGGGGAGATTTTATAATAAATACAGTTTCAATAACAAATCCCCCCTCGCCCCCTTTAATAAAGAGGGGATAAAGAAAGCTACTCAAGCTGCAATGCATATTATAGTATTTATCACGGAAAAAGAGATGCGTGTAATTGTAAAAAGGATTCGAGGATTCGTTCCTGCAAAAAACCAGAAATAAAAAAGGAGAAGGATTTTGCCTTCTCCTTTTTATAGAATTTTGGGATTAGCTTTTAGTACATTCCTCCCATTCCGCCACCTGGCGGCATTTCCGGAGTTTTTGTTTCCTCAGGGATATCGGTTACCAGCACACTTGTTGTTAACATTAAGGCTGCCACAGAGGCCGCGTTTTGCAGGGCATATCTTGTGACCTTTGTTGGATCAATAATACCTGTTTTCATCATGTCGACGTAATTTTCTGCATTGGCATCAAAGCCGAAGTTCTTGTTGCTGTCAGCTTTTACCTTTTCAACAATTACGGAACCTTCGAGGCCTGCATTGTTCACGATCTGTCTGATGGGCTCTTCAAGGGCTCTTTTTACGATTTCAACTCCAATTTGCTGATCATGGTTTTCAAGCTTGATGTTATCCAATGCCGGTATAGCTCTCAACAGTGCAACACCTCCGCCGGGGACAATGCCTTCTTCAACAGCAGCCCTTGTTGCATGGAGTGCATCTTCCACTCGAGCCTTTTTCTCTTTCATTTCCACTTCGGTTGCGGCGCCTACATTAATTACAGCAACCCCACCGACAATTTTTGCGAGACGTTCCTGAAGTTTTTCTCTGTCATAATCAGAAGTGGTTTCTTCAATTTGTGTTTTTATCTGCTTTACGCGGCCCTGAATTTTATCACTTTCTCCTGCACCCTCAACGATCGTTGTGTTTTCCTTGTCAACGGTTATCTTTTTTGCTTTGCCAAGATCATTTAAAGTAATATTTTCGAGTTTTATGCCAAGGTCTTCTGATATCATTGTACCGCCTGTCAAAATTGCAATATCCTCAAGCATTGCTTTTCTTCTGTCCCCAAATCCCGGAGCCTTGACAGCACATACCTGGAGTGTACCCCGAAGTTTGTTTACAACAAGTGTGGCGAGTGCTTCACCTTCTACTTCTTCGGCAATAATGACAAGAGGTTTTCCCATTTTTGCAGTCTGCTCGAGAATGGGGAGCAGGTCTTTCATTGAGCTTATTTTTTTCTCATGGATTAAGATAAGCGCATCTTCGAGGGAACATTCCATCCTCTCAGGGTCGGTTACGAAATAAGGAGAGATATATCCTCTATCAAACTGCATGCCTTCAACAACATCAAGGGCTGTATGCATGCTTTTAGCCTCTTCAACGGTGATGACGCCATCTTTACCGACCTTATCCATGGCCTCTGCGATAAGGTCTCCGATTGTTGAGTCATTATTTGCTGAGATTGTTCCGACCTGGGCAATCTCTTTTTTGTCTTGAACTGTTTTGCTGAGTTTCTGGAGATCTTCAACAACTGCTTCGACGGCCTTCTCTATTCCTCGTTTAACTTCCATAGGATTTGCGCCGGCTACAACGTGTTTCATCCCTTCTTTGTAAATGGAAAATGCAAGTACAGTGGCAGTTGTCGTACCGTCACCCGCAACGTCTGATGTCTTGCTGGCAACCTCTCTCACAAGCTGTGCACCCATGTTTTCATATGGTTCTTTCAGTTCGATTTCTTTTGCAACTGTTACGCCATCTTTTGTTATTGTGGGGGCACCGAACTTTTTATCGAGGAGAGCATTTCTCCCCTTCGGTCCTAAAGTAGCCTTTACGGCATCACTTAAAGTGGTTATTCCACTTAGTATTGATCTTCTTGCCTCTTCATCAAATTGTAACTGTTTTGCCATTTTATCCTCCTTTTGAACGTGACAAATTTATATTTTTATTTCTCTATTGTTCCAAGAATATCGTCTTCTCTAATTATGAGATATTCCGTATCATCTATGTTTATTTTGGAGCCAGAGTATTTTTCAAACAGAACCAGGTCACCGACTTTGATTTCCATTTTTTGAACTTTGCCGTCATCAGTTGTCTTACCGGTACCGACCGCTATAACTTCCCCTTTTTGAGGTTTTTCCTTTGCCGTGTCAGGTATATAGAGTCCTCCTGAGCTTTTTTCGGGTTCATCAGAATACTTCACCAACACCCTGTCCTTCAGTGGTTTGAATTTCATAGTTATCTCTCCTTTCTTTAAATTAAGTTATTGATTTTTGTTAAATTTTCAATAGTTCTAAGGTTATATTAGCACTCCAAAGTGGCGAGTGCTAATATAATATTAATTTATTTCTAAAACAAGGCCACTTTTTGCCAGAAAAATAGCTAATATCACTGAAATTGAGAGATTATGTCCTTCTTTTTCTTTTTTTCTCAAAAATACCCTATATTTTGATTAATGGTAGAAATTTTATAATAAGATATTGTTTGAACGGTTATTTCAGTTATGAGTACTGTCAATGAAAATATCGTCTTTTTTTAGTTTTTACCAGGAGTTTTATTATTAAAATACCAAAGACAAAGCCGCCGATATGTGCAAACCATGCAATTCCACCCTGATTTATAAATCCTTTGCTTATTATGCCGTTTATAAACTGAATTACTATCCAGAAACCTATTACAAATAATGCCGGAAGTCTGATGACCTGAACAAAGAAGCCCAAGAAAATTAGTGTATGTACTTTTGCGTGTGGGAAAAGGAGC
The DNA here is from genome assembly GCA_964347155.1 of uncultured Nitrospiraceae bacterium. Classification (GTDB taxonomy): domain Bacteria; phylum Nitrospirota; class Thermodesulfovibrionia; order UBA6902; family UBA6902; genus CAYFXR01. The sequence continues at coordinate 23,437 of CAYFXR010000062.1, forward strand.
AGATACGCTCCCAGTATTCCTGACACGGCACCGCTGGCACCTATCATGGGAATCGTAGACACAGGATCTGTTATGGCGTGACTGTATGCTGCAGCAAAACCACAAAGGATATAAAATAGTATGAATCTCCCATAGCCCAATTTATCTTCAATATTGTTACCGAATATCCAGAGATAAAGCATGTTGGTTCCGAGATGGATAAGACCCCCGTGCATAAACATTGAAGTGAAAACAGTTAAAACAGGATGAATAGGCTGAACGGTCTTCATTGTCAAGAGAAAATGCGGGATTGCACCATATGCAAATGCAATTCGTCTGGGATCTAATGGAGAAAGAGTCTGAAATATAAAAACCAAGGTGTTTATTATGATCAGTGCAATTGTTAAAAAAGGAAACCGGCTTGTGGGATTGTCGTCTTTAAATGGAATCATTACGTGTGAACTTAACTCAATAGTATAGATTTTGTCAAATAACACTTTTAGCTATTAGCCAATAGCTATCAGCTAATAGCTTTATATGCTATAATTAAATATAAGCAGGGGGCGACAGGCCTCGACGGGGGTTATGAGGTCTGAGCTGCATGCCGTGGCTCTGTCACCACGTTAAAAGGCAGAAAAAAACACAAAAGCCAACACAGAATTGGCACTTGCTGCTTAATTAAAGCAGCACGCTTCTCTGAGAATGCCTGTGGCTTAGAAGGAGCGTCGGAAAACAGGCTGGTCTAAAGAGGCTTCCCTTAATCTTTAGGCGAGATTTAATAGGGATAGGATTCAGAAAAGCCCTCTTACCGGCGGTTCTGGTTCCGAAATTACAATAGGTGAGATAAGCATGTAGACGCTTAGAAGTAGTGCTTCCGGACCCGGGTTCGATTCCCGGCGCCTCCACCAATGCATTATAACTGCGCAAAAGTGCGGCTCTCCTTCGGAAGTTCCAGGTAAGAGAAGGTACAAAATTAAAGGAAAATTTTTCCGTTATTGCAATTCAATGAAACTTTTGGTTATCTTAACAACTCTATAGTATAATTGTATCAAAGGATAGCGCCTGTCAGTATGTTGAAAACTGCCTGATTGTATCGTTAAAAAAATTTTTTCAATAATCTTATTATCATTTAATAAAGGTAAATAGTATGGCATATCCAAAAATTCTTGCAATGATTATGGCAGGAGGCCGGGGTGAAAGGCTTTTCCCTCTTACATTCGAACGTTCCAAGCCTGCGGTTCCGTTTGGCGGGCGATATCGTATCGTTGATTTTGTCCTTAGTAACCTAATTAATTCACAGATTTTTTCTATTTACCTTTTAGTTCAGTACAAATCCCAGTCATTGATTGAGTATATGAGGGAAAACTGGGGTCTTTCTGCCGTAATGAGCGACCATTTTGTTACCGTTGTCCCTCCCCAGATGAGGTATGGTCCCGATTGGTTTCAGGGTACAGCGAATGCCGTATTCCAGAACCTTAATCTCGTCCGCCAGCATAAACCTGAGCTTGTAATTGTCTTTGGAGCCGACCATATATACCGAATGGATATCCGTCAGATGATCGATTTTCATCTTGAACATGATGCGCATGTTACAGTAGCAGCAAGACCGGTACCCGTTGAGGAGGCCAGTGCCTTTGGCATTATCGACGCAGAAATCGATGGTAAGATAAAAAGATTTATAGAGAAACCAAAAAAACCACCCTCAATGCCTAATGACCCGAGCAGGTCTTATTGTTCTATGGGGAATTATATTTTTAACACTGATGCCCTGATCAAGGGATTAATACAGGCGGAGCGAAAAAAAGAATATGATTTTGGCAAACATGTAATTCCGAACCTTTTACAGGAAGGTGAAAGGCTTTATGCATATGACTTTGCCACTAATCGTATTCCCGGCTCAAGACCTGATGAAGAACAGTGCTACTGGAGAGATGTAGGCACAATAAAGGCTTTCTGGGACGCACATCAGGACATGCTCGGAGAAAGGCCGCTGTTTGAAATCAATAATGATCTGTGGCCTATCCGCCCTTCAAGAAATGAACTGCCTGCAACAAAGATAATGGGAGGAGAGATTACGAATAGTATAATTGCTGAAGGGACTGTCATTAATAAGTCAAGAATAATAAATTCCATTATACGAAAAGGGGTTATGATTGAGGACGAAGTAGAGATCAGGGATTCGATTATTATGGATCATGTTGTTCTTAAAAAGGGCTGTGTTTTAAATAAAGTGATTGTAGACGCCTATAATGTGATAGAGGAAGGAATATATATAGGATATGACAGCAAGACGCCATACTGGCGTGCTCACATTGATCCCTCTGGAATCTCAGTGATTGCAAGTGAGAAACAAACATCGAGGCTTTAAATTTTCAAAAGCCTGCATTATTTGGAATGCATTTTCCGGGTTATAGAAATCTGATTTGTTTTAGATCAGATCCCTTCCAGGTAAATTTTCTTTTCTTCCGGTTTTTAAGCAGCTTCTTTTCTTCCATTACTGCTGCAATGAGCAGGGGTAAACCTATTGTAGCATCTACATGTACGGTTGCCGAGTGTGTGTAATCTTCTATTTTTCCCCATGATTTTGCTTCTTCAAAAGTGCATCCTGACAGCCCGCCCCATTTTGCATCATCCGTTGTTATCTGTATTGCGTATTGATGCCCTGGTGCGTTATATCCAAATACCTCCATCATTGGCTCAATTTGCTGAATATAATTTTTAGGTACACCGCCGCCAACATAGAAAACGCCTGTTGATTTAGCGAATTTATCAATTTGCATGATTTCTATATTATCCTTTAACAGGTCTAATCCAAATTTGTTTTTGGATTTGTTATTTAAACAGTATAGAGATAATCCAATACCAATTCCACTGTCATGAATTGTAGGACAGAATATAGGTACTCCTGATCTATATGCAGTTCTGATAATTGAATGCGGATCTTTGACGGTTTTACCGAACTCGTAAAAAAATTCGCGTGTTGAATAATATCTTTTTTCAAGTTTTTTGGGAAAGTCTTTAAAGAAGGAGTCTGCTTCCAGAAACAATTTGTCATCGGCAAAGGTATCGTAAATTCTGTCAATACGAAGATCACGAAGTTCTGCATCGTCTATCGACCTGGTCCCCACATAATGATTGTATCCCAGACTTTCAAAGAAATCATGATATAAGTTGGCGCCGGTTGAAACCAGTACATCTATCATATTGTATTCAATCATATCTTTTACGACCTTCCGCATACCTCCTGGGACAAGGGCTCCCGATAATCCAAAGAATATTACCGCATGTTTATCTTCAAGCATGGCTTTATAGACTGAAAAACACTTTGCAAGATTTCTGCTTTGAAAAGATGTACTGTGAAAAGAATTCAGAATCTGGTTTGCACTTTTATTCTTTTTTACGTCAATATGTCTTATCTTCTTTGAGAGCAGACACCTTTTTTTCTTTTTCGAATTCTTATCCAAAACTAATTCCTTCATACTCCTCACATATTTCAGGGAGAATGATGCGTTCAGCGGGGATTTTAAATTTAATTATTTTATACTATCAGAAGATATTTTTGTCATCTTTTCATACCCCTGTTCTGTGCACTCCCTTTGGACGCCATGCAGGGGAGATTACAGCTGGCCGGGATCTGGATAGTACATAGGCTGCCCAGGAAATAGTGAATTCCCCGTATCTGTCGTTGATAGTGTCTATTACCTGAAGCAGATTGTGCCTTCTGGCATATTCCTTAAGAAGCGGAAGCTGTGCAGGGTTTTTTGACTCCGTCAGCCCGGACAGGCTTACACCAAGCAGCCTTATTGAATCTTTGAGTTTCAGTGCCTTTATTATTTCCATGGCATGGTGATAGATAGTATGAGTATCATTTGTGTGTATTTTGAATTTTGACTGTTTGGAAAAGGTTTTAAAATTTTTGTATCTGATAACCACACTTATGACATTTCCCGTTAGCTCATGCTTTCTTGCCCGTCTTCCGACCATTTCAGAAAGTTTTAATATATATGCCTCTATATCTTTTGCCCGCCATATATCACGGGGAAGGGTCATGCTGTGACCGACTGACTTTGTTTCATTTGCGTCACATGCAACCGGTGAATCGTCAATTCCCATACCCATTAGCTTGAGCCTCTCGCCGATTATGCCAAAGTGACTTCTGAGAAAACTCGCGGATGTTCTGCCCAGCTGTCCGCAGGTGTATATATCGATGGAATTAAGTTTTTCAGTAAGTTTTTTGCCTATGCCCCAGAGTTTGTCAACAGGGAGATCTTCAAGAATGCATGGGATATCTTCAGGCTTGATCCACATTAACCCGTCGGGTTTTGAAAGATCGCTTGCAAGCTTTGCGATTAACTTGTTTGGGCCGATACCGATTGTTGCATTTAATCCAAGCTGTTGTTTTATTGTGTCTTTAATTGTGTTGCCTATCCGAGGCGGACTTCCAAAGAGGTTGCAGGAATTCGTTATATCCAGGAATGCCTCGTCAATGGAATAAACCTCAACTTCAGAGGTATATTTCGAGCAGATTTCTGTGAGCCTTTCACATGTGTGCATGTATTTGTCATTATTACCTATGACAAAGATTAAATGGTGGCACAGCATTTTAGCCTCCCACATGTTCATGCCGGTTTTAACGCCGAATTCCCTTGCCTCATAAGATGCTGTTGTAACAACTGTTCTTTTCCCGGAGCCTATTACTGCTATCGGCTTTCCGCGTAAAGCGGGATTGCACTGCTGCTCAACTGACGCGAAGAATGAATCCATATCTATAAGAAGGATTACTTTCACATCTCCGTCTCCACCCCTTCAAGTCTCCATAATGTGGAGTTTGTGTCAAAGCTCAATTCGTAGAGTGTATTTCCATCCGTTACCGAGAAATGAAGCAGCCTGTTTTTCCCCTGTAACGTAGCCCATTCATAGGTGATTTCCTTGATGTCAACCTGTCTGCCTGACCACTTAAATCGTAATGGTCTTAACCTGGCATTTTCCCCGAACACGGCAATAACAGATACCTGTTCTCCGACCTCAAGCATTATAGTCTCCTCAATATACCAACAACTTTTCCTATAATCTTTACGTCCTTTACGTCAAGCTTTATGGGTTCCATCTCCTTGTTTTCAGACACAAGTTTGACTGTTCCGTTTTTAAGAAAAAATCTTTTTATTGTTGCTTCCTCTTCGATGAGCGCAACCACGATATCCCTATTTACAGGTTCTGCATGAGGGGCGATCAGGGCTATATCGCCTTCACATATCCCTGCATCTATCATGCTGTTACCCGTGACTTTGAGTGCAAAACCGTCCTCAGCTTTAAACAGGTTTTTATCGATGTTTATATAATCCTCAATATCTTCTGACGCCAGAATAGGCATGCCTGCCCTGACCCTGCCCAAAAGGGGTATTTTTGTGTCTTCTGCCGGTTTGAGCCCTGTTATTTCAAGGGTTCTCTGTTTGAAGGGCAATTTTTTGAGATAACCTTTTTTTATCAAGGCGTTAATATGCAGATGTGCGGAAAGGGGGCTTGCAAAGCCGAAATACCCGGCAATCTCTCTTACAGTCGGGGGAAAGCCTTTCTGGATTATGTGTCTCTTGATAAATTCAAGCACTGCCTTCTGTCTTGCTGTGGGTTGTCTGGATTTTACCGGCGTCATAATCATATACTATACAAATGTATAGTATATGTCAAGAACCCATTTTCTAAACATCGGAAACCTAGGCCAGCAGCACTGATATTATCCCTACAATAAAGATACCGTCAAAGACCCCTGCTCCTCCAATGCTCAGAAAAAAAACTCCAAATTTTTTTATCTGACGGAGCCTGAGCAAATCGGCTCCTATGAGTGTTCCCATAACACCGGATATGTATGCAACGGCCGGTGCATTCCCCTTTTCTGAAAATATTAATGCAGCGACTGCGGCAATAATGGGGGGAATGAATGCAGGAATAACTATTCCTACTCCTTTGACGGGTTTGCTCAAATAATAGGAGAAGATGGTTGTAACAACAGTTGCCGGTACGACAGAACTGATATTCACTCGCGAAATAAGGTAGAGACTTAGCAATCCAGGTAGTATTGCACCTCCTAAGTTGAGAGAAACAATTTGCTCGTGAAACGCTGGTATTCTTATACCAAAGAACCTGTTGAAGAAAGTCGTTATATCATCTGGCTCTTCATAATATTCAAGTTCTTTCCTGTAAACAGGGATGTTAATCAAGCTTCCCATTAAACAGAGCCAGAAGAAAACCAGCCCTATGAAAGGACTTAATCCCAACTTTGCAAAGGCAACGGCAGGGAGCATAAAGATAAGAAATGGAATTAAAAATAAAAAAATCAGAAAGATTGCGATGGATATCGGAAGAAAATACATGTTTTTATCCTTCTCTGTAATTATATCAGATCAGATCTGTCCAATATAGTGGCAAAGAGTAGGCTGAATGCCGAGAAAACAGAATTGCGCCCGTCGATCAATTATGTTTTGGAGGGTCAGCCTGCTATTTGTTATTACATTGGACATCAGTGATATCAAATATTCAAACCAAATAATGCAGACATTGCTCAAAAATTTATGAAGAAATGAACTTGAATACCCCGTTTTGTAAACGGGGATGAAAAGTTCTCCTTATCAAATCTCCCCCTTTGGAAAAGGGGGAATAAGGAGGATTTTATAATTATAACATCGACAAATCCCCCCTCACCCCCCTTTGCTAAAGGGGGGGGAATACATAAGTATTAATCTTTTTTTGAAGCCCCGCCTTGTAGGCGGGGAGGTTCATTTAACTCGATGAATTTATTATTAAATTATGCATATGAATTTGAATAAAAATATGCATAAGTACATTGATTAAAAATGCATTTAAGGTATCGAAAAATAAATTTTTTCACAACATCTGCATTATTTTTAATGCATTTTTGGGGTCAATCGGATACATTACTGCTGGTTCAATCGAGGATAATTGAACCAGCAAAGCTAATAAGACTGGTCATGAGCTAAATGACTGCAAAAGGGCTTCTACCTCTTCCAATCTCGGTATGCCCGCTCTCCCGCCTAATTTCCGGCATTTCAGCGCTGCAAATGCCGATGCAAAACGCACAACATCCTTTATATTCCATTTCTGCAGGATCCCATAAATATAACCTCCATGAAATACATCACCTGCACCTGTTGTGTCAATAACGTCAACCTTAAAAGCCGGGGTCTGAAAGATTTCATTCCCGGAGATTGTAATGCTCCCTTTTTTACCAAGGGTGATTGTTGTTGCCCTTGTATTAAATTCCTTCATGTGCATAACGGATTTTTCTGGATCGAATGAATCTTTGTTATTCAACAATTCTCTTGCAAATTCTTCTGAGCAGACCACATAGTTACATAGATGCGCTATTTCAATCATTCCTTCTCGTACCCGGCCGGCATCAAGCATCACAGGAATATTTTTTTCTTGTGCCTTTTTTGCAGCATATATAGATACCTCCTCCATAAGTCCATCAATAAGGAGAAAGTCCGCATTGTCAAGAAAATCCTCAGGTAGTTCATGTGGTTTTAAGGGTTCTGCAGAAGGTCTTTTCCAGAATATTGTCCTTTTGCTACTGCCTTTTTCAACGGCGATAAATGCGACCTGAGAGCTGGACTGAGGTCTTTTTAAGAGACCTTTGATGTTTACATTTTCTGATTCAAGAGATTCCTTGATTTTTATCCCAGCTTCATCATCACCTGCAATGCCGTAAAAACTGCAATGAATACCGAGCCTTGAAAGACTTACAAGCGCGGTTGCAACAGGACCGCCGCTTGCTGTTGTACATTCTATTACTTCTTTTTTTGTGTCTGGCACAGGAAAAGAATCTACAATAAACAGATTGTCAAAAGAACACTGTCCAATTCCTACAACTTTTTTCTGAAAATCCCCCCTTCCCCCCTTTGCTAAAGGGGGGTTAGGGGGGATTAGATTTTTCTTCTTTTTTTTGCCTGAGTCACCGCTGGTGTGCATTCTAGTGCATGAGGGTTATCTTTTTTTATTTTCGTTTCCAAGGGAACGGAATGATCATTGGAGTATTTCCCCTGTATTTAATATATTCATTCCCAAAATCATTAATCAGTCGCTTTTCTTCTATCAGTTTAAGATATATTGCAAATAAAATAAAAAATATCAATAAAATGAATATCACACTCAGTGAATCAAAGTAAACAGCAATTGAAAAGTATGTTGAAAATACACCGTACACCATAGGGTTTCTGGTAAATCTATAAGGCCCGGTTACTACCAACTTCTTGGTCTGCGGACTAATAGCAATTCCAAATAGGTCCGTTGGCCCACCCTTGCCTTTTCTTAATAAAAATATATTTGACCATATAATAAATACTATCCCATTTATTAATAATATCGAAGATATAATTATACGAATCGATTTAGAAAAAAATATTGTGGTGCTCAATATACAGTAACGTGAGGAGGCCAGATAAAATATCCCGTATGGGATCAATATTATGAATATACTTATTCCTAAAATATAGCCTGCAATACATCTTTCAATATTACTTCGTCCCATTGCAATTAATTTATGAAAATTTTACCAGAATACCCCTTGCTGTGCAAGGGGATGAATGGCATCCTTTCAAATCCCCTCTCCCCTGGTGGGAGAGGGAAAGGGTGAGGGGGAACAAATTAATCAATCACCCCCACATTAATCCTCCCCCGTCAAGGGGGAGGAGAATTAAGATGCCCCTCCTTGTAGGCGGGGAGCTTCACTTCATGTCATTTTTTTCTTAAAGATTACGCACTCATATCAATATCAATGTCAACGTGGTCGCATCTTTATCTGTGAGAGATTTTCATTTTTCCGGCCAGCAAGCAGGGATTTCACCCATTTAGTTTATTAAATATCCTAATCTGTTGTGAAGTAATCTACTACTTTTATTACAGATAAAGATGCGACCCCACTCACGTACTCACGCTACTCATAAAGATGCGACCCTACTCACGCTACTCATTTTGCTAGCAAACTTTATCTAATTGCTACATACCTTGGTCAATTTCGAGAAAAAATCGCGGGAGGTGTCTAAATCGCAGGTCTCCAGATTTCATTTTTCCTCTGAAGAATGGAGACCTGACACCAATTCCTTCCTGGATTCCCCGATCAAGCCTGTCATCGACCTGATCGGGGATCAGGGAATGACATTCATGTAGAAATGCAATTTATACACAGACACTATTAAACCGCTTGACTACATATAAGTTTTAGTTTTATTCTTATTTTCATGAAAAAATTGTGGGGAGGAAGATTTAAAGAAAAAACCGAAAAGACTGTGGAGAGTTTTACATCTTCACTTTCTTTTGATGTAAGGCTCTGGAAGCATGATATAGAAGGCAGTATTGCCCATGTAAAAATGCTCGGAAAGCAAAAGATTGTCACCCAAAAAGATGCTGAATTGATTATCAAAGGTCTTAATGAGATAAAGGCAGAGATTCAGAACGGTACATTCAGGTTTCATGAAAGCCTTGAGGATGTGCATATGAATATAGAGCATGCCCTGATTAAGAAAATAGGAGATATGGGGGGAAAACTCCATACGGCAAGAAGCCGGAATGACCAGATAGCTCTTGATATGAGGCTTTTTCTCAGGGAAGGGATAACTGAAATCATTAAATTAATCAAGGGCTTTCAGATGGTAGTTGTCAGGATTGCTGAGAAACATGTTGATATTGTTATGCCTGGTTATACGCATCTTCAAAGGGCACAACCGGTACTGCTTTCACACCATTTGCTTGCTTACTTTGAGATGTTTGAGCGTGACAGGGAGAGATTTGAAGATTGTCTGAAAAGGGTTAATGTTTTACCTCTTGGTTCTGTTGCTCTGGCAGGGACATCACTGCCGATTGACAGGAAGTATGTTGCAAGATTGCTAAGATTTCCAAAAATTTCGGAAAACAGTATTGATACAGTATCTGACAGGGATATTGTTATTGAATTTATTTCTGCATCATGTATGTTGATGATTCATCTTTCAAGACTTGCAGAAGAATTTATTATCTGGAACAGTACAGAGTTTGGATTTATTGAGCTGCCGGATGCCTTTACAACAGGTTCAAGTATTATGCCACAGAAAAAAAATCCTGACGTCCTGGAATTGATACGAGGTAAGACAGGCAGGGTCTGTGGACACATGACGGCAATCTTAACCGTTATGAAGGGGCTTCCACTTGCTTATAACAGGGACATGCAGGAAGATAAGGAGCCTGTTTTTGATACAGTTGATACGGTAAAGTCGTGTCTTTATGTACTGGCGAAAATGATGCCCAAGGTTGTGTTCAGGAAAGAAAAAATGAAATGTGCAACGGAAGCAGGATTTCTTAATGCTACGGACATTGCTGAGTATCTTGTTAAAAAGGGAATGCCTTTCAGGGAAGCTCATAATGTAACCGGTAAAATTGTCAAATATTGTATTGGTAAAAACAAGACATTGGCAGACATCGATCTACATGAATTAAAGCGATATTCTAAACTGATTGATAAGGATGTATTTAATAATATTTCTATAGAGGCTTCTGTTAGAGGAAAAAAGTCTTATGGCGGAACATCAAAGAAAACGGTACGTGATCGTATTAAGCGAATTAAAGATATGAAATAGTCAGATGGTAAAAATGTATTGTAGACCCTAAAGGACACCACTAAGAGTGAAAATGCCCTTGTCTGTTGTTCCCCTCGATCGGGGAATCCAGACGTCGTCCCCGCGAAAGCGGGGAGCCAGATAAAGGAAATGGATTCCCGTTTACACGGGAATGACATTTTCGGATTACATTGAGCGATTCTTATATACATAGGTGTGCAATGCAGGTTCAAAAATTCATAATGCGATTGGATATTGGAATTGTCTTACTGAGTGCTGCTTTCTGCCTACTTTTAATTTTTATTGGTGCTTGCGGCAGAAGAGGGGATCCGGTTGCAATCGTGCCGCGTGAAGAAAAGAATATTGAAAAGGAATTAAATAAAAACAATAATAAGGACGAGGACATAAGCGAAACCCGAAAGAAAGGGAAAGAAACGCCTGAGATGAAGGTAAATTCGCCCGATTCTCCCACAGGACTGACCGCCATATATACTCAACAAAGTATTATCCTTACATGGGATGAGATAACAGGACAGGAAATCAGATTTTACAGGATTTATCGCTCTGAAGGTAATGATTACATACATGTTGGAGATACCGTTATTCCTGCCTTCAGTGATAAGAATATAAAATCGAATATAAAGTATTATTATAAAATTAGCGCGGTTGGAGCGTCGGAGAGTCCTTCATCAAAAGAAATCGAAATTGTAACAACGATTAAGTGATACGGAGGTTCACTGATAATGAAAGAAAAGATATTAAAATCATTTAAAGAAAGTATATCGGTAAAACAGCAATTTGTTGATGAAAATATTGATACTATTATAGAAGTCTCAAGAATTCTTGCTGACACATTTAACAGTGGAAATAAACTAATACTTTTTGGTAACGGTGGAAGCGCGACAGATGCATCTCATATTGCAGCAGAGTTTGTTAACAGATTTAAGAAAGAACGCCCTGCTTTTCCAGCTATAGCCCTTAATACAGACATGGCGGTTTTAACTTCCATCGCAAATGATTATGATTATTCGGATATCTTCGTACGCCAGTTGAAGGCACTAGCTCAGGATGGTGATGCTGTTATTGCAATAAGTACAAGCGGGAATTCCCCAAACGTTATAAAAGCCATGGATGTCGCGAAACAAAAGAAGTTGAAAACAATTGTATTTACAGGAGCGAAAGGTAATAAGTTGGCAGTTAAGGGTAATTATGTATTTGCTGTTCCATCTCATCATACACCAAGGATACAGGAGACCCATATCACCCTTGGACATGTCCTCTGCCAAATGGTAGAGGAATTAGTCTTTGAGGCTTACAGGAAGAAATAAAATACCGGGAATGGAATCTCTGGTACGGGAAATACTAATATTGGAGTATGAAAAAAATAAGTTTATTGTGGATGTTTCTTCTTTTTTTACCGTTTCTTTTATATGGAGAAACATATTTTCTGAAATTAAGAACAAACCATCATCCTAGATTTCTGAGGATTGTTTTAGAAGGGCATGAGTATGTAATAAATAAAGCCATGGTTTACCAGAGAGGCCGGAGAGTTCATGTTACTTTTCCTGATACACATTTTTCAATACAGACAGAAAAGATGGTAATTGCCTTTGATAAGATAGATAGGAATACCGTCATTTTTCATCCTGGAGATTTTAGAGGTTTGAAGGTCTTTACTCTGAAACATCCGGCCAGGCTTGTGATAGACGTATACTTAAGAGAAAAGAAAAAAGATGTTCCTTCTGTCATTTCACCTTTAAGAAAGAAGAAGAAAATTGAACCGAGCAAAATAAAAACGGTCGTCATTGACCCGGGACACGGTGGTTATGAAAATGGCATTATAAAAGACAACTATAGAGAGAAGAATGTTGTTCTTGATATTGCCAAGAAACTCCATGCGCTTATAAATAGAGGTTCTTCGCAGAGTTTTCTCACAAGAGGCAGCGACCGGTTTATGACTCAAAGTGAGAGGATGAAATTTGCAAATAGCAAGGATGCAGACATTTTTATCAGTCTTCATATTGGCAACCATGATAATATCGTTATGTATGTGCCTGTGATGACTGAGCATTTTTCCAGTATTGTAAAGCCGCATTTAGCCAATAAAGGTCAGGAAGAATATATGGGAGAAACGGTAACCCTGCTGAATGCCATGAAAGAAGCCGTGGTAACTGACTTTGGTGATGATATAGTATCAGTGCAGCCGTTTCCTTACAGTATTCTTTCCAAAATGGAAGCTGCTGCCCTCATGATTGAGCTGCCGTCATTTGAAGATGCTTATTATATTGAAGAGCTTAAGACAGAAATGGCTAACACATTATACAAAGGGCTTTATATTTATGAAGAAATCAAAGCGAAATAGGATAAAACACAAAAAGAAAAGAAGGTGGCGTTATTTATTTTTTCTGATTGTGTCTTTTGTAATCAGTATAAATATAAGTTATTTTTATTTAAAGGAAAAGTTTGTATTTGAATCCTCTTTTATCGAAGATATTGAATCAAGACATGTTAAGGCAACACAAAAAGAGCAAGAAGAGAGTTCTTTCAGGTTATACAAATCCAATGAACATGCTCCTGCTGTCAGAAGTGGTACAGTCCTTAGAAAAGATACATTGCTTGTTGTTACGGAAGACATAATAAAAAAACAGGTAAAGCCCTATGGAGTAAGACTTTTAGATTTATATATGGATAAAGAGGGAGTTATTTATATAGATCTTAGTGATGAGATAAAGAAGAATTTCAATGGAGATGCATTGGAGGAACTGCGTATTGTAGTCGGCTTATACAAAGGAATAAGGTCAACTATTTTAGATTTTACCGCACTGAAAATTTTAATTGAGGGTAAGGAAGTTGAGAGCTTTGGCGGTCATATCGATATTTCAAAACCAATAGGAGAAGAGATTGCGGAAAATATCTGAAGACACGCCCATAGGCATATTTGATTCGGGCATCGGCGGACTTACCGTTATGAAAGAGATAATAAAGCAACTGCCTCAAGAGAATATACTCTATCTTGGTGATACGGCAAGGGTCCCTTACGGCGTGAGATCTCCTGAAACTGTCTTAAGATATTCCATTGAAAATACAACATTTCTTATGTCTAAAGGCATTAAAATCCTTGTCGTTGCCTGCAATACATCATCAGCCGTAAGTTTGGGCATGCTCCAGGAAAAGTTCCCGATACCTGTTATCGGGGTTGTTGAGCCCGGCGCTAGGGCAGCCCTGGAAAAGACAAAATTAAAGAAGATTGCAGTAATTGGAACAGAGACAACGATAAACAGTGGTTCATATGAGAGTGCAATAAAAGCGGTTGATGATTCAGTTGAAATAACTTCAGTTGCCTGTCCACTCTTTGTTCCGTTGATTGAAGAAGGATGGCTTGAGGGGGATGTAGTAAATCTTACAGCGGAAAAATATCTCTCATCAATAAAATACGATGGTGTTGATGTCCTTATCCTTGGGTGCACTCACTATCCGATGATCAAAGATGTAATAGCGAATATTACTCATATCTCTTTGATAGACTCGGCAGTCGAAACGGCTAAAGAAGTGAAGTGGGTACTTCGGGAGAAGGGTTTGCTTCGTCAGGGAAGAGGTGAATCATCAAGGGAATTTTTTGTTACTGACTCTCCAGAAAAATTTTCATTAATAGGGGAAAGGTTTCTTGGTAATAAAATTTTAAATATTTCAAAGATTAATCTGGGAGGATAACACAATGCGTCCTGATGGAAGGAGAGCGGATGAACTGAGGGATATCACGATCATTAGGAATTTTTTAAAAACTGCTGAGGGTTCCGTCTTGATAGAGACGGGAGATACAAAGGTAATATGCACTGCTTCTATTGAGGACAAGGTACCTCCTTTTCTTAAGGATAAGAAAAAAGGTTGGGTTACCGGGGAATACTCGATGCTTCCCAGGTCCACACATGTCAGGACAACAAGAGAGTCTTCAAGCGGAAGGGTAGGCGGCAGGACACATGAGATACAAAGGCTTATTGGAAGGGCTATGCGTTGTGTTGTGGATCTTGAGGCATTGGGTGAAAGAACTATCTGGCTTGACTGTGATGTAATTCAGGCAGATGGAGGAACGAGGACGGCATCAATAACAGGTGCATTTGTAGCTTTGAAAGATGCCATAAGGTATGCACTGGAGAATAAATTTATTAAAAAGCAGCCGATAGAAGAATATGTTGCTGCTGTGAGTGTTGGTATTATTAAAGGTGAGCCTACACTTGATCTCTCTTATACTGAGGATTCAAATGCAGAAGTTGATATGAATGTTGTAATGACGGAATCGGGAAAATTCATTGAAGTTCAGGGAACTGCCGAGACCGAACCATTTAAACGTGGACAACTTCAAGACATGCTTAATCTTGCCGGATCAGGGATTAAAAAGATTATTGCTATTCAGAAGGAATCACTGGGAGAGTAATCTATAAAGTGGTTCTCAGCATCCTGTCTTTGATTTTTTTGGGCTCTGGATCGTGGGATATAAAAAAAGTATAAAGAAATGGCCTGAAGATGAGAGGCCAAGGGAAAGACTTATCAAATTCGGCGCACGTGGAATGAGTACCGCCCAGCTGCTTGCAATAATTCTGAGGATTGGTGGTAAGGACAAAAGTGCTATTGAACTTGCAAGAGAACTGCTTCTGTATTTCAAGAGCTTGAAAGAGATAGAAGATGCATCTATGGCTGAATTTTCAGCAATAAAAGGAATAGGAAGTGCCAAGGTTTCACAATTAAAGGCTGCCTTTGAGCTGGGCAGAAGACTTTTGCAAATTGATAAAAATGCAACGTTTCAAAAACCGTCTTTTAAAAACAGCAGAGAAGTATTTGAATATTACAGGCCTCAATTTTATGGTTTGAAAAAGGAAAGATTCCTCTGTGCTCTGCTTGATACCAAAAACAGGGTATTCAGGGATACAATTGTATCTGAGGGTACACTTACATCTTCTCTTGTACATCCGCGGGAAGTATTTAGAGAAGCAATAAAAGAAGCTGCTGTATCTTTGTTGCTAGTCCACAACCATCCAAGCGGTGATCCGAATCCAAGTAAAGACGACATAGACATAACGAAAAGACTGGTTGAAACGGGGAAAGTTGTTGGTATCAATGTACTGGATCATATCATAATCGCTGACGATACATATCTAAGCCTGACAGAAAAGGGCTATTTGCATTTTTAGGTTAATCCTTTTTCAAGTGTGTAACTATTTTAATTTTCATAAGAAATCCAAACCACATGATTTTTTTGTGCAAATAGTCTAAAATGGTTTACCGAACCCTGATTTGCAGGGATAAATGCTGCGAGGAATCTTCAATTCGGTATCGAAAAATAAATTTTTTTCGTCTCGGTGGATACGAGTCTGAAAAAACATCCGCATTATTACAAATGCATTATTGGGTTAACAAATCGAATATTGTGTTAAGGAGGATAATATGGCAGAGATTAAAAGAGCACTGATAAGTGTTTCCGACAAGAGTGGAATTGTTGAGTTCGCGCAAGGGCTTAGTGGTCTCGGAGTGGAATTAATCTCTACAGGCGGAACTGCTAAGGCTTTAAAGGATGCGGGAATCAGCGTGAAAGATGTATCAGAATACACTAAATTCCCGGAGATGCTGGGAGGCAGACTCAAAACTCTTCATCCCAGGATTCATGGCGGCTTATTATGGAGAAGGGATAGTACAAAAGATAAGAAAGATGTAGAGACTCATAACATAGACTCCATAGATATGGTTGTTGTTAATCTATACCCCTTTGAACAGACAGTATCAAAACCTGATGTCACGTTTGATGAAGCTATTGAAAATATTGATATCGGTGGTCCAACAATGTTGAGAGCTGCCTCAAAGAATTTCAAAGACATAATTGTTATTGTAGATCCTGCTGACTATTCAAAAATTCTTGATGAACTGAATGCCCACAATGGTGAGGTTAGTTATGAAACCAGATATTATCTTGCCAGAAAGGTTTTTGCGCATACTGCTCGCTATGATACATTGATTTCAAACTATCTTAATAGGCAGGCTGAGCCGGATAATCCGTTTCAACCGCACATTAACTTGAGTTTTAACAAGATAAGCAGCCTGAGATATGGTGAAAATCCTCATATGAAAGCGGCAGTATACAGGGAGCCGCTTTATAACGGATTATCCATTGTTGATGCGAAAATACTGCAGGGCAAAGAAATGTCTTACAATAATTATCTTGATTCAAGCGCAGCGCTTGATCTTGTAAAAGAATTTGAAAAGCCAGCGGCAGCCATCATAAAACACAATAACCCCTGCGGTGTTTCTGTAGCTGAATCCGTTAGTGTGGCTTATAAAAAGGCTTTTGAGACAGATCCGATATCTGCATTTGGAGGAGTTATTGCATTAAACAGGAATATTGACGAAGCTACTGCTAAAGAAATATTGACACTTTTTGTTGAAATAATTATTGCTCCCGGTTTTGATGCACATGCTCTGAAGCTGTTAAGTGAAAAACCCAATATCAGACTGCTTGAGCTGGATGTTACAAAAGATATTATCGGCTTTGAGATGAGGAAGATACAGGGGGGTCTTCTTGTTCAGGATCGGGATACTGGTATGATAGACGACTTAAAGTCTCTTAAGGTTGTAACCAGAAGACAGCCGACTGAAGAAGAATATGCTGCACTGGCGTTTGCATGGAAAATCTGTAAGCATATGAAGTCAAATGCAATTATTTATACCTCTCAAGATCAGACACTCGGTATTGGCTGTGGTCAGACAAGCAGGGTTGACTCTGCAAAGCTTGCAGCTATGAAGGCAGAAAATTTTGGCATTTCATTAAATGGTTCTGTTGTTGCATCAGATGCGTTCTTCCCGAATAGGGATGGAATAGATGTTGTTGCAGGGGCAGGAGCAACAGCCGTAATACAGCCAGGCGGTTCGATTAAAGACAATGATGCTATAGCTGCGGCAGATGAGCATAACATGGCAATGATATTTACGGGAATGAGACATTTTAAACATTAAAAAATAGGGATTCAAGTGAATTATCAATTATAAATGATCAATTAAAAATGAATATTTTTTAAGAGATTTTATACAATTCCTCATTACTCATTGATAATTGTTAATTTAACACTCGAATCCTTTCTACCAACTAAATGGGAGAAGGACCAATGATAATTAAAATATCGTTAAAAAATAGGAGATAAGTATGAAAGTTCTTGTCATTGGAAACGGTGGAAGGGAACATGCCCTTGTATGGAAGCTCAGCCAGAGCCCGAGGGTCAATAAGGTATTTTGTGCTCCAGGCAATGCAGGAATATCCGAGATTGCAGAATGTATTGACATCAAAGCAGACGATATAGATGGTTTATTGGATTTTGCAAAATATGAATGGATTGATCTAACAGTTGTCGGGCCTGAGGCACCGCTTACTGCTGGTATTGTCGATGCTTTTGTAAAAGAGGAGCGTAGAATCTTTGGTCCTTATGCTGTGGGTGCTCAGCTTGAGGGAAGTAAAATATTTGCAAAGGATTTTATGCGCAGACATGGAATTCCAACTGCTGAATATAAAACGTTTGCATCCTATCTACACGCGGAAGAATATGTAAGACTCAAAGGAGCGCCTATTGTGGTAAAGGCAGACGGTCTTGCAGCAGGAAAAGGCGTTATCGTCGCAGAAAAGGTTGATGAAGCAATGGAAGCCTTAAAGCTGATAATGAAGGAAAAAGCATTTGGTGATGCTGGCAATAAGGTTATAGTTGAACAGTGTTTACAAGGAGAGGAAGCCTCTTTTATGATTTTAACCGACGGAAAGACCGTTGTTCCACTTGCCACATCCCAGGATCATAAGCAGATTTTTGACGGCGACAAAGGGCCGAATACAGGCGGAATGGGAGCTTACAGTCCGGCGCCTATCGTTAATAAGGCTTTAAGGAAAGATATTATGAAAAGCGTGATAGATCCACTCATTAAGGGTTTATCAAGGGAAAGGATGAATTACCGGGGTGTTATTTATGTTGGTCTTATGATATGTAATGGAAAGCCGTATGTATTGGAGTTTAACTGTCGATTCGGCGATCCTGAGGCGCAGCCCGTTTTGACAAGACTTGATAGCGACTTTTTTGATCTGTTGAAAGCAACAGCAGAGGGTAAACTGAAAAATGTAAAAATCTCTTGGAAGAATGATGCCGCTGTGTGTGTTGTCCTTGCTTCAAAAGGGTATCCCGGCTCTTATGAAAAGGGCAAAACAATTACAGGGCTTGATTCTTTAAAAAATAATAAAAATGTGGTGATTTTTCATGCAGGAACACGTTTGAATAATGAAGAAATTGTTACTTCCGGCGGAAGAGTTTTGGGAGTAACTGCTTTGGGTAAAAATATAGAGAATGCAAAAGAGAATGCATATAGTGCAATAAAAAAGATTCATTTCGATGGAATGCACTACAGAAAAGATATAGGGAATAAGGCAATTGAAAAATAAAATTACAACTTATTTACAGGGGTAAAATATATGAAACCAAAAGTATTAATCATTATGGGTAGTGATTCTGATTTGCCGGTAATGAAGGAAACTGGGAAGTTATTGAAGGAATTTAACATACCTTATCATATGTCTGTTTCTTCAGCGCACAGAACGCCAGACAGAACAGTAAAACTTATAAAGGACGCAGCAAAAAATGGAGTTGAAGTGATTATTGCAGGTGCCGGGGCAGCTGCTCACCTTGCAGGGGTAGTAGCATCCCATACGACCCTTCCCGTAATCGGGGTACCGATAGATTCTTCTCCACTTAAGGGCATCGATGCCCTCTACTCAACGGTCCAAATGCCACCTGGTATTCCAGTAGCCACTATGGCTATAGGTAAGGCCGGGGCAAAAAACGCTGCTGTCCTTGCAACGCAGATTTTAGGTTTAAAAGATTCCAGAATTGCCAAAGCTCTAAAAGATTACAAGAAGAAAATAACAAGGGATGTAGAAAAGAAAGCTAAAAAGGTTGAAAAGAAATAGCCTGGCATTTTTTGGGTTAAACAAAATGCGGCACGAAGCCGTATTTTTTGTAAATCTCCTGTGCTTGAGGTGATTTTATAAAATTCAGGAATTTGTCTGCATTTTCTGGGTTTGAACCATTTTTGAGTTTGGCAATAAAATAGTTTACTTTATCACTTTGGTCAAGTTCTTTACCTGGTTCAACAGCCTCCACTTTTAGGCCGTCTTTTATTGCATTAACAACCTCTGTTGCCCACACCGGTCCGACATCAATTGTGCCTTTTTTTATCCTTAAAGGGGTTTCTCTGTGGTGAACGACTGTTAATATGGTTGTACCTTCCGCCCTTTTTTCTTCAATAATTTTTTTGAGAAGCGAATCTCCACCAGCTTTTTCGTACATATCATAAATGTAACGAGAAATATCTTCCATGGCACCGGGCTGTGAAATTCTTATGTCATCACGGCCAAGGTCATTGACAGTTTTTATATTTGCGGGGTTACCTTCAGGAACCATTAACACTATCCTGTTATGAAGATATATAAAGTTATGATTGATATACATTTTATCGGAAAGTTCTTTCATGGCTTCTTCAGTAACCGATGTGTAAATGTCGGGTGTTACATTAATAACCATGTCTTTGAAACGTGCACCACCTGCAAGTATCTGTTTTAACTCAAGTCCCGGAGGTAGGGTTTCATAGAATATTTTTTCAATCTCTGGATGTATGTTTTGTAATTCACCAACTAAATCATCCATTACCATAAACTGATTGCCTGCCATAAAAAGAACAAGGTCAGCATTATTCATGTATTCGATGTTGTGAAGATCATCCCCCCGTGTTGAAGGTATTTCAGGCAAATCAATATTTATTTGTTTCATTATAAGAATTATTTTACAATTTTCTATATATAAATAAAGTAATGTATGGGCTTTTATTAATTATACGTTCTTGTCGTGAAATCATCAATTTTAATGTTGTATGTACAAAATATTTGCTTTTATTAATTAGTGTTGGATCACTGATGTCCAAAACAATGGCAAACAGCAGGCTGAATGCCGAGAAAACAGAATTGCGACACCTTTAGTAGAGGGGGGGGAGAGGGGGGGATTTGCTATAAAGACATTTATTATAAAATCTACCCTTACCCCTCTTTGCCAAAGAGGGGGATATAACTTAAAGAATGTTTTCAATGATGCAATGTTTTATATGCATCTGGATTATCTGATATAAAAAGTATAAAATCAAATGTACATCTATCTTGAATTTTTTTCCCATAGTCAGTTCAAAAAATGAAATTATTACCGTGAAAATAATTCAGGATAATGCATGAGAAATTGAAACACAAACTAAATATCCGGAATTTTATATTAGCTTACTAAATGAAGAATAGATGAACTGGTAAAATCGATGCAGTATGCTGTAAAGTAAGTTTATGAATTTATCAATTACACCTTTAAAAGAGTGGGGTTTACTCAATAAAGATATATTTCTTTCGGCGGGCCCTTGCAGTGCAGAATCAGAAGAGCAACTGTTTGAGACAGCCAGAGGACTTACAAATCGTGGAGTCAGCTTTATGCGTGCAGGAATATGGAAGCCAAGAACGCACCCCGGTACCTTCGAAGGGGTAGGTATTAATGGTTTGAAATGGCTGGTTCAAGTTCGGGAAAGATTCAATTTGCCTATCGGGATTGAAGTTGCAAATCCCTATCATGTTGAGGCTTGCCTGAAAAATAATGTGGATGTTGTATGGATAGGTGCCCGGACTACACCGAATCCGTTTGCGGTCCAGGATATCGCTGATGCACTGAAGGGCACAGAGGTACCGGTGTTTGTCAAAAACCCGATTAGTCCTGACCTTGAACTCTGGCTTGGTGCTATAGAGCGTCTGTATAATGCCGGCCTAAGAAAAATCGGAGTAATACACCGAGGATTCAGCACCTCAAGAAAGGTCTTATATCGATATGCTCCCAACTGGAAGATACCTATTGAACTGAAACGCCAGCTTCCAAATATTCCAATATTGTGTGACCCAAGCCATATTTGTGGTAAACCTGAATTAATTTTTTCAATTGCACAAGAAGCCCTAGACCTGCTTTACGATGGCCTTATGATTGAGGTTCATGTCAATCCGGCCAAGGCCTTGAGCGATTCCGGCCAGCAGATCACTCCTGAACAGTTTCATTCATTGATCGACCGCTTAACGCTGAAGAGAGAGTTGAGCTCCAGCAAGGAATTTCAAGCCAGGATAAAAGAGCTTCGCCTGGAAGTTGACAATATAGATGAACACCTTATCACGCTGCTGGGTAAGCGAATGGAAATTGTAAGGAAAATGGGGGATTTAAAACGCAAAAATAATATTTCAACATTGCAGCCCCAGCGCTGGAAAGAAATTATTGCCAGCAGACTTGCAGCAGGGACCGAGCAGCATTTATCTGATGAATTTATCTTTCAACTTTTTCAGGCCATTCATGAAGAAGCTATTCAACATCAGGAGGCAGACATGAAACAGGGATTTAAAAGAAAATAGCTGCTAATTCTTTTTGCTCTCGGAACTTAAGAATTGATATACATATTTATCCAAAAAACAACAAAATATATTTGTCTATAAAAAAAATTAGTGTATAATTCAATATGGACTCTTCAGAGAAAATAGAAATCTTACGTAAAAAAGTGCAAGAAGCATTCAGGTTCTTTAAAACCCTGACTGATGAAGAAGTAAGTGCTTTCCTCGATTTTTGTGATGTAAAACAAGTGGCAGCAGGAGAGACTCTTTGGCGTGAAGGAGACAGCGACAATTATGCGGCTTTTATTATCTCGGGCAAGATAGGTATTAAAAAGAAAACGGAATTCTTACATAAATACATGATCGTCGGGACATTTGCTAAGGGAACAGTAGTAGGCGAACTATGCCTTCTTACAGATCATTTGCGGTCTGTTACAGCGGTGATAATTGAAACTGTTGATCTTGTGATCCTAACCAGTAAAAAATTCGAGAGATTGATCACAGAGCAACCAATTTTAGGGTTAAAGCTTCTCAGGCATATTTTTTTAGTCATATCTAAGCGCCTCAGCAGATCTACTGAACGCATAGCTTCAATCTTTTAGCCTGCCCCTTATTTGATATAGGGAATCTAGGAATTTTTTTGTATGTTTCCCTGCCACAGTGGGATACCCCACGTGGTGTCCCACTTTCGCAGGGACGGCGTCTGGATCATCCGGTCAAGCCCTGAACCAAATGGTTCAGGTCAAGCCGGATGATGACATGAAGGTTCGTTATGTCTGTAAACAAATCTTCGTTAAGGTTACCACCCAATTGCTGTAAACAGAGAATCGTTCAATTTTGGGTTAATAATTATTCTGAAGCCTTTAAAAAGTAAATAAAGAAATACATCTAATGTGCCGATTAATTTACTGGATAGAAAAACGATGTACCGAGATATGCAAGCTGGATCAATCTGTAAAGTTTTATTAAGAAAGAGAGGAACATGGTAAACGTGGCAGTACGTGAAATTGGAATTGTTAAATGGTATGACCAAGGTGAAGGTTATGGTTTTATTGCTCGAAAACAAGGAGAAGATGTCTATGTGCATTACAGCGCCATTATTTGTAGTGATGGCAATTGTATATTAAAAGAAGGTGATCCAGTTGAATTCTCAATGGCCGATAATAAAAATGGCCCTCAGGCCCAGGATGTAGTTATTCTAAAATGAAATGTTTACCTACCACATTTTTTAATTATTGAAGCCGTACTGGTTATTTTTTTTTACAATTTGCTTAAATAAATATAATAGATAATGAATAAGTTGATGAAAATAATGGAAAGACAAATAACATTTTTCAAGCAAGAAAAGATTATGATAAAAAATGTTTGTATTTTTTGAAAAGATAGGCGCTCATGTTCTATATTATGTAAATCAAACCGGAAGAATGGGGATATTTCTTTTTTATTCCTTGCTGAGCATAGTAAAGCCTCCATATAAGATTTTTCCTATAATCAAGCAGACCTATATAATAGGAGCTCTTTCAATATTTGTTATTCTTTTCACCGGTGCATTTACAGGCATGGTCCTTGGGCTTCAAGGTTATCATACCCTTAGTAAATTTGGAGCAGAGGGTCTTTTGGGTTCTGCTGTTGCCCTGAGTTTGATCAGGGAATTAGGACCTGTTTTGGCCGCGCTCATGGTTACAGGCCGGGCTGGATCAGCTATCTGTGCCGAGATAGGGATCATGCGCATTTCAGAACAAATCGATGCCCTGGAATGCATGGCAATTGATCCGCATAAATATATAATTGCTCCTAAATTCATTGCAGGAATTATTTCCCTGCCGCTTCTGACTGCAATCTTTAACGTGATAGGTATATTAGGCGGATATGTAATAGGTGTAGGTTTATTAGGAGCTAATGAAGGGACATATTTTTCGAGTATGTACAAGGATGTGGATTTTGATGACATATACATGGGATTTGTGAAATCTCTCTGCTTCGGTATGCTGATTATATGGATATGTTCTTCAAAGGGTTATTTTGTACATCTGACAAAGGGAGGAGGATTTGGAGCCGAGGGAGTCAGTGCTACAACGACTAATGCAGTAGTTTTATCGTCAGTGAGCATTTTATTGTTTGATTACTTTTTAACGTCGGTGCTTTTATGAAAGAAAATGCGATTATAAAATTGATTGACGTCAGGAAATCATTTGGCTCACAACAGGTATTAAATGGTGTTAACCTCTCCATAACGGAAGGAAAGACAACAGTTATAGTTGGTGGAAGCGGACAGGGAAAGAGTCTCATTATTAAACATATATTAGGACTTGTTAAGCCTGACAATGGAAAAGTGCTGGTGTATGGCAAGGAATTAGATAAGATTCGCAAAAAAGAACTCAAGGAGATTAGAACTGATTTCGGCGTTTTATTTCAAAATGCAGCCCTCTTTGATTCAATGACGGTTTATGATAATGTTGCGCTTCCACTGAGAGAGAGAACAAAGATTCCAGAGGATGAAATTGAAAGAATCGTTAATGAAAAATTAGCAATAATGGACGTTGAAGGTACGAATAACAAATATCCTGCTCAGCTCAGCGGAGGCATGAAAAAGAGGGTTGGTCTTGCTCGTGCCCTTGTACTGAATCCTAAGATCATTTTTTTTGATGAGCCAACAACAGGGCTGGATGTTGCAAAGAGTAATGAGATATATCGTGTTTTTTCAAGAACTCAGGCACAATTAGGCTATACATCTGTTATTGTCAGTCATGATGTGCCGAAGATATTTAAATTGGCTGATTATGTGGCGTTGCTTTATAATGGGGTCATTCAGGACTGCCTGACTCCGGAGGAGTTTCAGCTTTCAAGTGATCCTGTCATAAAGGATTATGTGGAAACAACAATGGGACCACTTTATTCAGGTGAAATGGAGGGTTAGATATGAAAAATATCAATATTGAGACGGGTGTGGGAATTTTCTTAATTGTCGGACTTCTTTGTCTGGGTTTTCTTTCTGTAAGGTTGGGTGATGTAAATCTTTTTGGTACTGAGCAATATACTATTAAGGCGCGTTTTGCGAATGTTTCCGGTCTTAAGGAAGGCGCAATAGTTGAGATTGCAGGCGTTACGGTGGGAAAGGTTTCTGAAATTCAACTCGATGACTATGAAGCTTCTGTAGAGATGCTTATTGATCCTAAAGTAAAATTACAGGAAGATTCTATTGCCTCTATAAGGACACAGGGTATTATCGGGGATAAGTATATAAAGATCAAGACAGGTGGCTCTGAAGAGTATATTGGAAAAGGAGAAGAGATATTAGAAACCGAGTCAGCTATAGAATTGGAAGAGCTTGTTAGTAAATACATTTTTGAGAAAGAATGAATATCATGTCTGTCTAAATTAGATAATATCAGGAGGCTGAATACCTCACAAACACAATGAATCGACAATATATAACCTTATTTTGCTTGATCTCATTTTAGAGGATTTACAGAGTTCATATTCTTGAAGATAAGCTGAGAGCAGTTCTTGAGGAGTCGTCATTGTGTTTATTCGGCATCCAGCCTCCTTTGAGAAACTATTTTGGACAGCTATTAATGAATATAAAAATTAACTCCAGATAGTAAAGGTGATTGAATAATAATAAACATGAGGAGTAAAAAATGAATATAAGAATAACACTTCCACTCTTGATTGTAGTAACGTTTATTTTGAGTCTATTTACAGCGGTTACGGCTGTAAATGCTCCGACAAATGCTGTAAAATCCACAATTGATGCTGTTCTTGAAACATTGAAGGATAAAGAATTATCCCATCCCGATAAAAAACAAGAAAGACGCAACAGGATAAGAGGTTTTGTGAGAAACAGATTTGATTTCGAAGAAATGGCCAAGCGTTCTTTGGCGAGGCACTGGAAAAAAAGGACCCCTGAAGAGAAAAAGGAATTTGTATCTATTTTCTCTGATCTTTTAGAAGCTTCTTATATAGGAAAGATAGAGGCTTATACAGATGAAAAAGTTACATATGATAAAGAAGTGCTTAAAGGTAATAGTAAATACGGAACAGTCGGTACTACAATTATAACAAAAAGCGTTAATATTCCTATTGATTATAAGGTTATATTCAAAGATGGAAAATGGTGGGTTTATGATGTAGTAGTAGAGGGAGTAAGTTTTGTCAGTACATACAGAAGCCAATATAATAAAATTATTCTTAAGGAATCTTATGCACAATTGATCCAAAAAATGAAGAATAAACTTCATTAAGTGAATTGGCTTTTGATGAGGAGATACCTTGAATTATTGAGATGTTTTTTTAGCTTTTGAAATACTTCTTTAACCTAAATGTTCCACTTTATCTAATGAAATAACCCGGGAACAAACTAAATGAACTCGAAAAAGACTGCTTTATATAATTTTATTATAATTTTAACTATAGTATCCTGCATCCTACTTTCTATCCGCTTTTCTCACGGCACGGATGTGTTTAGTTCATCCGTTTTTATGGATCTTAAGACCTCTATAGAGGAACTGTCACTGAAAGTTGAAAGAGCTAGCCCTGGTATTGTATCGATTGTTGTTTATGACAATACAGGGTCAGAAAAAGGAATAACCAGCGGTTTTTTTATAGACAGAAAAGGACTAATCATGACAAATGCCCTTGTTATGAAGGGTGCATACTCTGCGGAAGTATATAGCGAATCTAATTATTATAATGATGTTACCATTCTCAGCCGGAATGAGGATCTTGATCTTGCATTGATCCAGGTCAAGGCAATTAATGAGAGCGCCCTTGAATTCGATTTTGAATATAAATTGAGTCACGGTGAGAGAGTTATCGCTATCGGCAAATCACGTGGTTTAAAGAAGACCGTTTCAGAGGGTTTGATTAGTGCTGTCAGTAACATTAAAGAGAAATTAGAACTTATTAAAATTCAAACTGTCACACCGATATTATCTTATAACACAAGCAGGGATGGTCCTTTATTAAATATGGAAGGCAGGGTGATAGGAGTATTGACTACCGCGATTTCTGAGGATAAAAGTTTTAATACAATCCCCTGGATTTCAGATGATCAAAACATTAATGCAATTGGTGGAAGCTCAATTAAAACTTTTCTTTTAAGGCAGTATAATGTAGAACATCTTCATCCCCCGAAGTCCAAAGTTTGGTCAAGGTGGTTCATAAAATGGTCAAAAACAGTAGCCATTAATGGATTTATCACTTTGTATGAAACTGGATTTACAAAAATTTTAGCCGTTATTTTTGCTATCATATTATTTATATCATTAATTCAGTGGCTTTACAGTAAAATGAAAAAGAATCTTTGGTAAACTAAAAAGCTTGCATTAATAAATTGTTTTTATTATATTTTTTAGTAGTTCTATAATCCCAATAATGCAGACATTGCTTAATAAATTATTTAACTCGATATATTTATGAAAATTTTGCCAGAATACCCCTTGCTGTGCAAGGGGATGAATGGCATCCTTTCAAATCCCCTCTCCCCTGGCGGGAGAGGGAGAGGGTGAGGGGGAACAAATTAATCAATCACCCCCACCTTAATCCTCCCCCGTCAAGGGGGAGGAGAATTAAGATGCCCCGCCTTGTAGGCGGGGAGCTTCACTAGATTTATTGTTTTTGGTACTTTAGAAATAAAAGTAATTTTTTTCACTGCCATGGACATTTTTAGTAAGATAGCGGAGAGGAAGATACGCGAGGCTATAGAAGATGGCATGTTTGAAAACCTGTCCGGTAAGGGTGAGCCTCTTCATTTCGAAGATGAAACGTGGATTCCTGAAGACCTGAGAATTGCTTATCGATTTTTAAAAAATGCCGGTCTCGTTCCTCCTGAACTTGAACTGAGAAATGAAATTGTAAATCTCAAAAATCTTATTGATACCCTTGATGATGATAAAGAACGGCTTAAAAAAATAAGGGAACTTAATTATAAAATCATTCATTTGAGTATATTAAGAAAAAAGCCTCTGAATCTGGAAGATTTTCCTGAATACGAAAATAAAATTATAGATAAAATATCTTCCTGATATTCAGTTTCCCTAATTTCTGCTTAATCAAAATAATGCAGAGTCGATTCGACCTCTAAAATTTATTTAACTCGATTTATCCCGTTAATAGTAAATATTTTACGGGATAAATTTATGAAGAAATGAACTTGACTACCCCGTTTTGTAAACGGGGATGAAAAGTTCTCCTTATCAAATCTCCCCCTTTGGAAAAGGGGGATTAAGGGGGATTTTATAATTATAGCTTTTACAAATCCCCCCTTACCCCCCTTTACTAAAGGGGGGAAATAGAAGGACAGTTAATATTTTTTGAAGCCCCACTCTGTGGGCGGGTTAATTCACTAGTGAAATATGCATATGACAAAAAGACTGGATTGTCCGGTTAAACCGGACAATGGCATATGTATGATGCTGAATTGCGACACAGCCACAGGATGGGGGGCTGGAGAATGACAAAAGTGATGGCATTGCTCTCCCGTTAGACCGTTAAAAAATGGAGGAACTACTGTATAAAAATTAGAGTTCCCAGAGTTTTAGTAAATATGATAAGATTATGTTTATTATAAAAAATAGATAGTAATCTATAATGAATGTTTTAAGGAGGGAAAATGAGTAAAGGGAAAGGTCTTGCTGTATTAATGCTGTTGATAATTCCATTATTAATTGCAGGCTGTGTGGATAAAAAGAAGATTGATGCAATTGAAAAGACTCAAAAAGAGATATTGGCTAAGGTTGAGACCATAGAGGAAAATCAAAAGGAGATGCTGAAATTCTTTAAACCGAGGAGACCGACAGTTGATTTTGACAGGGTCCACAGGATTCCTGTGGGGAAATCGAAGATCAGGGGGAATGAAACGGCTCCTGTCACGATTGTTGAGTTTTCTGATTTTCAGTGTCCTTATTGTTCAAGGCTGCAATCGACTCTCAAACAGGTTTTAGATGCTTATCCCGATGACGTGAGGTTGGTTTTTAAAGATTTCCCTCTGTCATTTCATCAACAGGCAAGAAATGCTGCAAAGGCTTCCCATGCAGCAGGAGAACAGGGAAAATACTGGGAGATGCATGATGTGATCTTTGAAAATTACAATAAACTCGATGAGAATAAGTTTAAGGAATTTGCTGTTAAATTAAACTTGAATATTGAGAAGTTTATGGCAGACTACAAAAGCAATAAATACGATAATCAGATCCAAGAGGATTTTAATCTTGGTAAGAGCATTGGTGTAACCGGTACCCCTACACTTTTTCTAAACGGTAAGAGAATGAGGGGCCGGTCTTTTGATGACTTTAAAACAGGGATTGAGGGCTATGTAAAGAAGAAGTAGAACATTACTAGGTGATCAGGACTTCCAGGAGCCTGTCCAATTCTTCAAGGGAGTAGTACTCGATTTCTATTTTCCCCCTTTTGTTTGATTTGTGAATCAAACGGACTTTCGTACCAAGGCTGTGCATGAGTTTCTCTTCAAGCGAGGCTATCTGAGGGTCTTTATGTGTTTTTCGTTTGGTGCGAGAGATGCTCGAAGACCCCTTTTTGCTTAATATTTCCGCCTCTCTTACGCTTAACCCGCTGTGTATTATTTTTTTTGCAATATCAATCTGAAGCTTTTTGTTTTCAACCTGCAACAGTGCTTTTGCATGTCCTATGCTTAAAGAGCCTTCTGCGATCCACTTCTTAATCTCAGGAGGGAGTTTCAGTATCCTCAAGTAATTGGTTATGGTTGCCCGGTCTTTTCCAACTTTTTTAGAAAGGTTGTCATGTGTTAGATTAAAATCGTTAATTAGTCTCTGAAATGCCTCTGCTGTTTCAAGCGGGTTAAGATCTTCCCTCTGGATATTCTCTATTAAGGCAATTTCAAGCGCTTCCGCCGGGGCAGCCTCTTTAACTATGGCAGGAAGGCTGGCAAGACCCACCATCCTGGCTGCCCTCCATCTTCTCTCACCTGCAATGAGCTGATATAAGTTATGGGCAGTTTTTCTTACGATTATGGGCTGAATAATACCCTTTTCCTTAATTGATGAAACAAGTTCATTCAAGGTGTCGTCTTTAAAAATTCTTCTTGGCTGGTATTCATTCGGTTTAATTGATTTTATATCCAGTTCGAGTATTTCTCTTGTCTTATTTTTTTCTTTCTCGGGTATCAGGGCCGAAAGACCTTTACCCAGTGCCGTTTTCATTTCCCATTATCTCCTGTGCAAGTTCTAAGTAACTCAGAGCACCTTTTGAGCGGATGTCATAAAAAATAACCGGTTTCCCGTGACTCGGTGCCTCGGCAAGTGTTACATTTCTTGGAATAACCGTTTTATATACCTTGTCTCCAAAATGCTTCCTCAGTTCATCAGTTACCTGGTGTGTGAGTGTGTTTCTCACATCAAACATGGTAAGCAAAATTCCCTCTATCTCGAGCAAAGGATTGAGGGAGTCTTTTACCAGATTAAACGTCTTGAGTAACATACTGATCCCTTCAAGAGCATAGTATTCGCATTGCAGTGGTATTAACAGGCTGTCAGCAGCAACAAGTGCATTCAGGGTTAAAAGACTGAGAGACGGAGGACAGTCTATAAAAATATAGTCGAACTGATGTTTAATCGGTTCCAGGGCACTTTTCAGGATTGACTCTCTTTGATCTTTTGCTGTAAGCTCAAGTTCAGCACCGATAAGCTCTATATTTGATGAGATAATTTTAAGGCGTTCAATACCTGTTTCCTGAATAATCTCTTCCAGGGTTTTTGTTTCGGTGTAAAGGTCGTAGAGACTGCTGGTGAGATTACTTTTATCTATGCCCAATCCGCTTGTTGAATTAGCCTGGGGATCTGTATCTATAAGCAGGACATTTTTTTTGAAAGCAGCCAGTGAAGCGGTTATGTTAATGGCTGATGTAGTTTTTCCAACGCCTCCTTTTTGGTTGGCTATTGCTGTTACCTTTCCCACTATGCTCCGTCCTGAATAAATTTAAAACCTTTTTTGATGGATAGTTCCGCCCTTGCGAGTTCTTTACCCAGATAGGCAGCATGGCTTAGCTCTTTTACCCATTTATTATTAATAATTGTCAAATAAACATCCCGGCTGCTCTTGCCTTCTATTTTTCTCAGCAATTTATTGTCATAAGAATAGTGCTCGACTAAAATACTTCCATTCTTTTTTGATGGAAGGATAACGAAATAGCCTGCTTTGTCTAATTTTATTGATGATTTATTTTGTTTTTTAGCCGTGATTTTGGGAATAGGTGTAACTGGTTTTAAAAGAGGTTTGGACATGGTAGTTTGGTCGTTGCAGTCACCATGGCATCCACAACTTGATACATTTTTTGCCCCCCTGGAAACAAGGCCCTGACCGGTATTTCTAACGAGGCTTACAGGAGATAACCTTTGAGAAAGTTCCTTGATTCTCTTGGCCAATGTTCTTGAGTTTTCACACCCGATTTGATCATCAATATAAATTTGTTTGCGGAAATTATCTATATCCGAACGTGTTACATTTTTTAATATAGGACGTCTTGCTTTTGACCCTATAATACGCATGTTTTTATCCACGCCATTTTTCCAGAGGGCAAGCAAAGTGTTTCCGCTTTGGTGCCCTTCCGGATCCTTTCCTGCCACAATTAAGGAATGAATAGAGGTATTTGAAATAACATTTTTTACTATTTTATCGATCCCTATATTCTCGGTTTCTGTTTTGCCGACTATGCAGAGTCCAGGGGGGCTGAGCCTGGCCAGCTTTTCTTCCAATTTAACGCTCGCAAGCGTAGAAACTGCTACAGAAGCGGATTTATCCAGTACCGTATATTCGCCTTCAACAGGCGGCCAAGAATTATCACGTGCTTTTAGATCACAGGTTGACAATGTTGCCGAGGCTAAAGATGGATATTTTGATGTCAGTATATTCATTGCTTCTGGTGGTATACAGTATTTGCAGCCAAAACACGCGTACTCAAGAGGTTCAAGCTTGTCAAACCATTCATTTACATTTCGAAGCAGTACTTTTGCATCCTTTTGTTCCAGTAAAGGAAGAAAGGTTTTCAGGTTTTCAAGAGTTCCCCTCATGCAGCCACACTTTCTGCATTTGGAAAGTCGCATGCCTCTTTGAAGTTCTGAGTGGACCTTTTTAAAAGGAGGATTCATGACAGTATTATGTATGATGATATTAAAAACTTCAACTAAAGGTAAATGATAAAATTATTTCAGATGTTTCTATTTCAATGTGTATCGGTTTGTTATATCTGAATTGAGCAATTTAATTTCATTAAGATATGCAAGGCAGGTGAAAAAATACATTGCGATACCTCTATGTAAGTATTGTCTTGCCTTTATAATCTTCACTCTTTAAGTGAAAGACTAACTATAGCATTCATATAATTCCAATATCCAATCGCATTATGAAATTTTGAACCTGACTTGCATATCTATCTAATATAAGAATCGCTCAATTTAGGTTATAATAAAAAAATATGAGCTTCGTTACTTATCAAAGATTAAAGACTCAATGGGGTAAGGTCAAAAGCTGCATAGAGATTGCTGATATTGCATATATTATTATACGACTCATAATTCTTTGGGGTGGGATTGCATGGATTGTATTCAGTGATATATCAATTGAGACATTTGGAGATGTCAGTAAGCTCTTTATTTACTTTGTTACCTATAGTTTTTTTATCTATGTATTGTTGTTTTTTTATCCGGAGAAAAAGAAAAACATTTACGGTCTTAGCCTTTTCTTTGACATTTCATATGCATCCCTTCTTGTCAGGGTAACCGGTGGATTTGACAGCCATTTTTTTAATGGGTTTTATTTAGTAACAGCCCTTTATTCTTTTAAGTTTGGTCCTGGACTCGGAGCAGCAATAGCTGCGACATCTGCAGTACTCTATCTTGCATGCGGTAGCTTTGATTTCAATAAACTTCACTGGACCGATTTTTCTGTCAGGGTTGCTTTTTTGTTTTTATTGGCGCTACCGATTGGCATACTTTCTCAGAAACTAAGAAGAGATAAGGACAAAATAGAGATTCTTAACAAACACCTGGAAGAATCTATTGAAGAACTGCGAAATGTCCAGGTAAAACTTATTCAGATTGAGAAACTGTCTGCTTTGGGCAGGCTGACTGCAGACGTTGCCCATGAGATAAGAAATCCGCTGACGTCCATAGGTGGTTTTGCAAGACGTCTTAATAAGAAGTTATCGCATGGGTCTAGAGAAAAAGAATATGCAGATATTGTTGTATCTGAGGTAGATAGATTGGAACGGATACTCAGAGATGTCCTGACGTTTTCGAGAGAAGCAAAATTTAACATTGAATATCAGGAAATAAAAGGGACTATAAAAGATTCCATCCAGGCTTTTGTTGGCATATGCAATGAGCAAGGAATACAGATAGAAGAAAAGCTGGATTCATCACTTCCTGAGATATTGATTGACAGAGATCAGGTGAGACAGGCAATGGATAATCTTATTTCTAACTCAATAGATGTCATGTCTGAAGGAGGTAAACTTGTAATAAAGATCTGTATGGATACATTATATGAGGTTAATTATGTAGTAGTAGAGGTTACCGACACAGGTCCTGGCATACCCTATGAAAAAATAGATATGATATTTGAACCATTTTATACTACAAAAGAGATAGGGGCGGGGACAGGACTCGGTCTTGCACTTTGTAAAAAGATTATGGATGAACACAATGGATTAATATTTGTGGAAAGTGAAACAAACAAAGGCACAACCTTCAAAATGTATTTTCCTTATCAGAGTAAAGAGGATGAGGCCAAGATAAAATGCTGGGAATTCCACAAGTGTGGCGTGGAAAAGGCAGAAGGAGCGGTGCAAATGAGATGCCCTGCTTACCCTCATTATGGGCGCATATGCTGGGCTGTAGCAGGTACTTTTTGCGGGAAGAGGGTAAGCGGAGCTGTCGCACAAAAGCTGGGGGACTGCAGAAAGTGTGAATTTTATAAGCATGTAGCTGTAAGAAAAGACATGTAATATCATGGGAGCGGTTTACTTTTCCACGTGTTTTATCATAGAATGTGATGGTTACTATTTTTGATATTTGATCTCATAAGGGCCCATAGCTCAGTTGGAAGAGCTACCGGCTCATAACCGGTTGGTCCCAGGTTCGAGCCCTGGTGGGCCCACCAAGATGAGTCTTTCGGACTCTGATTAACAGTATAAAAAGAAAAATTTTTTGTTAATGAATCTCAAATCGCTGTTTATTACTTCTCCTGGAGGTAAAATTGGATGAGCAACTAAAACTTTTAGTTGAGCTTCAGGAAATAGATTCTTCTATCCTTTCAATAGCTGAAAAAATTGAAAAGCTTCCAAAAAATTTAGAACAATTTGAAAATACCCTTAAAGAAACAAAAGCTTCCTTTCAGAAAGTTAATACCAAGTTCGAAAACCTGAACAAAAATAAAAAAGATAAAGAATTTGAGTTAGAAGAAATTCAGGAAAAAATTAACAAACTTAAATCCAGAAGCAGTGAAATTAAGACCAACAAGGAATATGAGGCGCATCTTAAAGAAATAGAAGGGGTTGAAAAGAATAAATATCGGATTGAGGATGAGATCCTTTCTTTAATGGAAGATATTGAGGATTTAACGAAAGATTTACAAAAGGAAGATTTGAAAGTTAAGAAGGCAGAGGTTGAAGTTACACAGCAGGTGAAGGCACTAGAGGAGGAGAAAAAAAAGTTACATTCAGATATGGAAATGCATAAGGCAAAGAGAAAGGACTTTGTTACACGGATTAATGAGGAAACGTATGGTCAGTATATGAATCTTTTGAAAAGATCAGGAGGATTAGCAGTTGTACCTACAAAAAACGAGGTCTGTCTGGGATGTAATACCAATATACCGCCACAATTGTATAATGATATAAAAAAGAATGACGATCTTTATACCTGTTACTATTGCAAGAGATTCCTGTATTATCAAGAACCTATCTCAGTTGATGAGAAATCTAAACAAGCCCCCCCGGCATCATGATGATAATTAGAAGCAGGTCAAAGCAACATGACTTGTCTGATACCGGGTATGCGGTTATGTATTGCGACGGTGCATCCAGTGGTAATCCAGGCAGGGCCGGAATAGGGGTAGTAATAAAACTTTCAGATAATGATGCTCACCGTTTGGGGAAAAATAAGCATTACAGGATATCAGGTTATATAGGAATTACTACAAATAATGTTGCTGAATATTCAGCATTGATAAAGGGGCTTGAAAAATCGAAATCATTAGGGATAAAAAATATAAAAATTTTTCTGGATTCGGAGCTGCTGGTAAGACAGTTAAACGGAATTTACAGTGTGAAGAGTAAAAATTTGATCCCTTTATGGATTAAGGCAATTAATATGTTAAAAGATTTTGACAATAGTGTAATCGCCCATATTCCGAGGGAAATGAATAAGTATGCAGATTCGCTTGCAAGGCAGGCTGTTAAAAAAGCAAGAATAAAGTAAAGCATATTATTTTTTACTGGACAGGAATTATCTAAACTGTTATAATTCCATATTGCTTCTTAGTAAACTTGTTTGTACAATTCTTATTATTTTGATCCAGGATTTACTAATGTGAATAAGAATAGTATTGTTTTTTTAATATATTGATGTTACAGCAGGTGTAAGTATTTGAAAAATAAAAATATATTGATGTAAATAAAATAATCAATAGTGTAAACAAGAGAAACATATTGCCATTGAGATAAGTCTTTAGAAAAATATAATAATTTTTTGGTTATTTTTGGTTGCAGCGGCGGCGGTTGAAACCCCTGAATAGTTAGGCACATAGCTTGACAAAAAAGGCGGTGAATTTAACCCCGCCTTTTTTTATCTTTTTCCGAGGC
The DNA here is from genome assembly GCA_964347155.1 of uncultured Nitrospiraceae bacterium. Taxonomy (GTDB): domain Bacteria; phylum Nitrospirota; class Thermodesulfovibrionia; order UBA6902; family UBA6902; genus CAYFXR01. The sequence goes on from CAYFXR010000062.1 coordinate 59,321, forward strand.
CAACCAGCAAATCGCAATTCAGGATATTCTCTTGATTTTCAACTATTTTTTTGCAGTCTTTGTTTGTTTTCCAGCCAAATAAATAAAGCGACAATTGTACCTCCTAAGACCATAGATCCTATAGTTAACATTTCACTGCCACCCCAGGAATAGGGCAATTGGTTCGTGAAATAAATTTTTTCTTTACCGATTGTTATGCTTGATTTAAAAGGCCAGATCGCCCAAAGCGATCCAATTACCAGACCCAGCAGAAAATACATGGTCTGATCATGCCATTTTTTTAGTAAAAGATTTAGAAATCTTGTAAATAAAAGAATTCCTATAATACAGCCTAGAGCAAAAACAAGTAATAAAAGAAAATCGCGATAGGTTATTGCTTTTAAAAGTTCAAAATATGCCCCCATGAGTAACAAAATAAAAGAACCACTAATTCCCGGAAGGATCATTGCTGAAATTGCAACTGCTCCTGCTATAAACATAAGCATTAGATGAAAAGGGCTGTGTTTAACCCTTGATAATTGTGAATGTTCTTCTTGGGCCAGTTTCTTCGCCATTTTAATTTCGTATTTCTTCTGTTCTTTTTGAACCATTGTTTCACCACTCATGGTATTGGAAAGCATGACTACTCCTCCCAGTGCAATCAGAGCAATCAAAACGCCTGTTACAGTATGTTTTTTAATCAATTTAAATGGTACCCAGGCTGAAACTGCAACAAGCCCGAAAAAGAAGCCATAGGTCGGATCATGTTGATTATCAAGCAAATATGTCATAACATTAGCCAATGCAATTATTGCGAGAAAGGCTCCTCCGCCAATTTCTGTCAGAAAAAAGGCATCGATCCTTTTCATTTCAGTCCAAAAATCATCCCAAGCATTTTTATTGAGTTTCAACAAGCCAAAACAGGATTTTAAGGTTCGAAATGAAACATTATGAATTGCAGCAATTAAACGTTCATATATTCCCAGAGCCAAGGCCATAGTTCCTCCAGATACTCCAGGAATAATGTTTGCAACTCCAATGACCGCACCTTTTAAAAACAGCTTTATTATTTGCATATAATCTCCTTTAATTTACCTCGATAGAAAGCACTGCTGTATATAATATGTATGACCTCAAGACCTTTAGCATGCAACCTAAACTCTCATACCCCTAAGGGGCACCACTAAGAATGAAAATGCTCTTGAATAAAGGTTTTTTACTCTTTTAAGAAAACTCATATAATTATCTTAGTCGGCTCGTAAAAAAAGACCACTTATTATACACTATTATTAAATACTTACAAAGATTTGTTTCACAAGCCAAATAATAATTTTGAGAAATACAATTCACTAAAGAATGGTTGAGAAAAGCCGTATTCTAATATCAAGGAGCAGTCGATGAGAAAAAATAATTTTTGCTACTTTTTATTCATTTTTTTATTGTGTATTTTGTTTCCAGCATGTGCAACAATTCCCAGGACAACAGAAAATGAAATACCTGAGAAGATAGAGCCTTCAGTGGAGACGGAAGATACGGAAAAAGAATATATTCCAACAGAAGAGGAAACAAAATCACTTGAACTGTTCACAGCAATACTGGAACTTTTTGAATCATCCGAAGATAGGCGATCCGTACTTCCTCAAGCAGAGGAACTCTATGAAAAAATTATCAGGGAGTATCCTGAAACACCTCTTGCTCAGGAAAGTTATTGGAAGCTCATTATGATGTATCTGGAAGATTATTCTCCTCCGGCCTTTGAAAAAGCAGAAGCCCGTTATTATGAATTTTTAAAGAAGTATCCTCGCTCTTTCTTAAAGGACACTGTCAATGATATGCTTGGCAAAAATTATTATAAAAATGCGGAGTGGGAGCGACTCTTGAAGCTGTGTACACCCTCATACAGGGAATTCGTTGAGGGGGGGAAGCGTCCGAGGGCAGCTATGTTGTTTATGTACTCTGAAGCAAATTATAATATGGGTAATATGTTAGATGCAGAGAAAGGCTATGAAATTGTGGCAGAATTGTTTCCAACGCTAAGCGCAGGCAAGAAATCAAAATCAAGGCTTAAAGAGATAAGGCAAAACAAAGAGTCAAAATGACCTCATTTTATCCCCAAATTGTGTAAAATCACACTCTTTCTGGGGTATTTCAAACACCAACTAATGTAACAGGAAAATTAAAGTGTAAATTTACTTGACATTTTTGTTTAATTTATTTACACTTAAATTATACAAAGATTCTCTCTTTTTGGGGCATGTTTTTTGCATTAACATAAATGAGGAGTGTGAAATAATTATGTATAAATTAAAAAAAATGAGAGGGCTCATTAATTAATGTATAGATATATGGGAGAGAACAACATCAAATTTCTGTTAATAATGCTTGCTGTTATTGGTTCTTTTCTCTGTATTCCTTTACATACATCGCTGGCAGCGGTCATGCCTGTATATGAAAGGCTCCAGCCAGTAACAAGCAATCTGAATGCACCAACAGCAGTAGCCCTTGATAGTAATGAACGTATTTATGTGGCAGAATCAATCAATAATAAACTCCTCATTTACAGTCAGAGCGGTCAATACCTTGATTCTCTCTCAGGACTTAAAAAACCTATCAGTGCAGCTGTGGATGGTAATGGAAGGATTTTTATAGGAAACAAAACCAGGGGGAACGTTGAAGTTTATGACGCTGATTTAGCCTTTTTATTCAAGCTTGGCACAGGAGATGGAGAGTTTGCACAACCAGGGGCAATAGCAATTAACAGTGCAGGAGATATCTATGTAGCTGATAGTGAAGAGGATGTAATAAAAATTTATAATCCTGACGGTACCTTTAATTTTTCATTTGGTAGTTCCGGGAGTGGGGATGGTGAATTTAACTTTCCCACATCTATAGCAATAAATGAGACAGCAGAGGAGATTATCATATCCGACCTTCAATTAATACAGGACATGTACGGAGGTGAAATCGAGGGGGCAAGGATACAAGTACTTGATATGAACGGGGTGTTCAAAAGAAGCTTCGGTGAATATGGAGTTGGGGAAGGATTAATGGCAAAGCCCATGGGAGTGACAGTAGATAGTGAGGGCAGGATATATGTGACGGATTCTTATCAGCATATAGTTCATGTGTTTGACAGCAACGGCACATTTCTTGGAACCGTGTATAATCTTGATAATCCAATGAGGACCCCCCTGAGCATAGCCATAGGAAATAGCAACAGGCTTTTCATAGCGTCACTGAATACCGGGAAGGTAGAGGTTTACGGAATAGATCAATATACACAAATGGAAGTATCGCCCTTAACCCTTTCTTACGAAGGACAGGAGGATGGAGCAGATCCTGCATCACAAAACGTAACCATAACCAATAACGGAACAGGTACACTCACCTGGACCGCAGAGGCAAGCGACAGCTGGATAACATTATCCGGGACATCAGGCCTGGCAGACCCGTCAGACAGTTCTGTTTTAAACGTGGGAGCAGACCTGAACGGGCTTTCAGTTGGAACATATACGGGCAGCGTGAGCATCCGTGCAGGGTCAGGGGCTATGGAAGTAGTGGATATAGAGCTGACAGTTTTACCAATGCCGCAGCTTTCCGTGATACCGTCTGCATTAGAATTTATATCACAGAACGGTTCAGTTCCTTCATCACAGGGTCTCTCAATAGAAAATACGGGAGAAGGCACACTGAATTGGTCAGCCTCTTCGGACAGGAGCTGGATTTTAATTGACAAAGAGACAGGGACAGCGCCGGATACGATAGTGGTTTCTATAGATGTATCATCAATGGGAGCCGGGACATATACTGGAGCGATCACCATAACAGGAGGGGGCTCTGCGATCATACCGGTAACCCTGAATATCATTGAAGTGGTAGGCACAATAAACGTAACAACAAACCTTGCAGATGCCGCATTTACCATAAACGGGTCTGGGTCTTATTCAGGCAGTGGAATGAGCTGGGCAGTGACAGATGCGCCGATCGGCACTTATACAATTATATTTGGAGCTGTTGAGGGATACACCACACCGTCTTCACAGAACCAGACACTGCAGACGGATGGAACGATTAATTTTTCAGGGGATTATGAAGAAATAGTAGAAGCACAGCAGGCAGTTAACAAAAATATCATAGTGGGACACGGCCCGGGGAAGCGTAATAATGGCCTTGTCAAGGTGATGAAATCTGATGGAAGCGAGACAGGGGTGGAGTTTTTTGCCCATAAATATACATATGGAGTAAACGTGGCAGCAGGGGACATTAATTGCGACGGTGTCGATGAAGTAATAACAGCACCCGGTCCCGGACCTAAAAACCCCGCAAAAATCAAGATATTTGATAAAAATGGTAATCATCTCAGAAATTTAATCATTACTGCTTTTAAAAACTATAAATATGGGGCGAATGTGGCATCTGGAGATTTTAACGGGGATGGATATCATGAAGTTGTAGCAGGAGTAGGAGCAGTACCCGGGAATCCTGCATATGTAAAAGTATTTGTGTATGACACAACAAAAAAGAAAATGATAAACAGCGGGATTAAATTGCTTGCCTATGATAGAAAATATGGAGTAAGGGTAGCAGCAGGCGATGTTGACGATGACGGGATTGATGAAATAATTACAGCCCCTGGTCCTGATGAATTCAGCAAAGGTGTATTGATAAAGATATGGGAAGTGAATACATCTTCGGGTATTGGTCAGTGGAGTGCATCATTATCTTATAAGTACACAGTTAAATCACGGCATAGATACAGCGTGAGCATAACAAGCGGGGACATAAACGGGGACGGTTATGATGAGGTAATAGCGGGAGAGGGACCGTATTACAATGTACCAGATAAGATAAAAGTATTTGATAGAAATGGTGAGATTGTATCAAAATTCAGGGCTTATATAGGCAGGCATTATGCAGCGAATATGGCAAGTGATGACATAGATAACGATGGAGTGGCAGAGATAATAGTGGGAGCAGGACCTCATAAGCGCAAGAAGGGGATTGTAAAAATCTATAATGCCAATGGTGTAAGGCAGGCTCGCTTTACGGCCTTTAATGCAATGTATGGCGTAAATGTTGCAGTTGGTGATTTAGGATGGGAATAATATGGGGGGGGATTAATAAAGAAATATTTGTATAAATAAAAATTCATAAACTGCCGAAAGGGCAAACTATCTGCAAAGGTAGGGCGCAAAGCCGCTGATCCTGAAATTAGCTATAAGCGTTTAGCTTTAAGCTTTAAGTGAAAAATCTTTTAGCTTATTGCTTAACGCTTATGGCTTAAAGCTTAAAGGGTGGCAGGGCTGCCGAAGGAGTTTTATAAAATTTAAAACCCATACCTTTTCAGGTATGGGTTTTTTAGCTATAAGTTTTCAGCGTTAAGCTTTAAGTTACTAAATATTTTTTAGCTTATCGCTGACAGCTAAAAAGGATATGGAATTTACAGAACTGGGGTATTCAAATGCAGTAATTCCCTAGTAATTTTCAGGATATTCCTGATTAAGTAATTAACCTGGATATCCGAATAAGTATTATGAATGTAAATAAAAAAAGGAGACTAAAAAAGGGGACTAAAAGCGATTTTTGGGCTGAAACGCTCATTATCTTCATAAGTCGAAAAGAATTGCAGTGGAAACATATCCCCATTGTATAAAGAATGGATAAGCAAGTACTAATAAAAGCATTAATTTTAGCATTGGCATTTAGTTTCATAGCAATCCAGGCAGATACGCTTGATTATCCTCATAGCAGTGTAAACAATATTAACTGTACTTCCTGTCATTTTGTATATGGAACCGAGCCTTCCCTTTTGCCCGAGTGGACAAACCATGTTCCCCAGGATATAGATGATACCCAGTACAATACACTCTGCTGGAGCTGCCACAATGATGTAACGGCTCCATATATGAAGACACATTCGAGTCTTCAGATAGACAACAGCTACGGAGACTGGACAGTAGAGTGCAGAACCTGTCATAACCCTCATACACAAAAACAACTAAAGACGTATGGAAGTGCAAGTTATCTTTATTCAGGGATTTCAACGGATATAACCGCAACGACACTGACGAAGACCGGCGCAGGCTGGACAGTGGATGAATATCAGGGGCTGGTAGTGGTGCCGAATGTGGCAAGGAACAAATACAGTTACAAGATATTGAGTAACACGGCTGACACGTTGACAATAGAGGGTCCTGTGGATTTAACAAAGGCAGGCACAGGAGATAC
>CAYFXR010000063.1:0-18200 GCA_964347155.1 uncultured Nitrospiraceae bacterium
TGTCTTGGTAAAACGAAATAATGAGGGATTTTACAGGTAAGAGTTCACCTTTTGGCACTGTTGGTCGTTTTCAGAGCTAACACATTGATTTAATTGATTAAGTTGGCGGGAGTGTGTGGAAATCGAATACAAACGCTTTTTTGATTTTATTCGATTTTTTATACCTCTCGCTGTTGGTTTACTGTTGGTTGTGCTCAGGGCATATTAAAAATATCATCTTGTTATATCCGGCATAGAGAGCCTTCTGAGGTTTTCCAATAACACTTATTTGTGAATGATTTTGAAAGAATCTGAATTCCCGAAAGAATAAAAAAGGGGGCCGGTAATGGCCCCCCTTTCAATTAGATCAGGATCAGTATATAGGCATTACTGCTTCGTATGTTATGTACGGGCCGTTTAAGACGTGGTACTGTGACTTCCACATCTTGTCCTTCTCGCCTGTCACTATTTTCTTTCCTACCTCCATCCTCTTCAGGTCAATGACATAGACCGCGTCTTCGCCCTTGTTGTTGACGAAGGCTTTTTTATTGTCTTTTGTGAAGGCCACCCATGAAGTATCCACGTCTTTGCCCACTTGAAGGTTCTTCACTACTTCATGCGTCTTTGCGTTAATAAAGGTGAGTGTATTCCCGCCGCATTGTCCTACCACTACATATTTGCCGTCAGGGCTCATAAATGGGTGTCCCGTGCCTTGGCCGTCCGCAGTGATATGGGTGATAAGTTCCTTTGTCTTTACATCAAATACATTGATGCTGTTTCCTTTACCGAGACCATCATTGGCTGCATAGGCATACTTGCCATCGAGGGTAAGGACGGTATGGTGGCCTTTCTGGACTTCTCCTTCATTAACCTTTATACATAAGGTCTTTTTCGGTGTTGTCGAAGGAGGCGATCCGATGGCCGGGATATCATAAATGACCACCTGCCCGCAGCCTACCTTATTGCCCGAGGTATCTTCAGCGGCATCGACAGAAACCCACAGCTCTTTTTTGTCCTTTGTGACGTTGTACTGGTGAGCGTTCCCTTCATGCTGCAGCCTCGCAACTTCCTTACCCTGATCAGCGTCAATTACATGTGTTACGTTATCCGCCCAGTTATGCACGAGGAGATGCTTGCCGTCCCCCATCCATCCCTGGTGAACGTTGACCACTCCCCTGTAAGAGTCGTTCTCTAAGTCAATGAGTAGGCGGTGCTTTACATAGTCACCGCCCGTGTCTATGACAGCGATGACGATGTTCCCGTTCTCGGAGTGCTTATGGGAGACCCCGACGTACTTTCCGTTACTGTTGACATACGCATGGGAAGGCCTTGGGCCTGTGGGGAGATTCTTTATAAGCTTGCGGTTATTAATATCAATTACTGAAACTGTGTAGTAACCGTCTGAATTATTTGCTACATACAGCTTTTTGCCGTCAGGGGTCATCGCCCCCATCGCGCCGCCGAATTCACCAGTTGTTACCCTGGCTACGATCTCTTCCTTCTGGTCGTCAATAAATACAACGGTCCCGTCTCCTCTCATGGCAATGACAGTTCCTGCGAGCGCTGTCCCTGTAAAAAGGACAAGCAAACATATTACTGCCACAAATAATTTTTTCATCCTTTCCTCCTTTCTTTTGATCCAATAGGTTCAGAGTCAATGTTAAATGATTAATAAAAAATCAGACTCTGTAATTCGCATTGGTCATACAGGTTATTGAAATATTAATTCAGCATAAATATCACAAGAAAATTATTTCAATGCCTTCGTTAATCTATTACATTTTCTTATCTGAATCACGTCTTATATACTGCATAGCATAAAAATACGTATATTGGAAGACGTATAAATATACATATAAATATATTTGATTATTGCGTAAGCTTCCCCATTAGGTAGACACTTCTAAAATAGAGTTTTCGGCATTCTGTTCCATGTATTCCATTGGTGTCAGATCGCCCAGCGAGTTTTGTTGTGATTAACTGTCTTCGAAAAACTAAATATAGGGGGATGTTACGGTTAAGGTTTCACCCTGTGGCACTGTCGGTTGTTATTAGAGTAAATCCTTGATTTATTTGATTATTTTGGCGGGAGTGTGTGGGAATCGAACCCACCCTGCTCGCTTGTGGCAAGCAACACCGGATTTGAAGTCCGGGAGGGACACCAGAACCCTATACACTCCCAAATTTGCGAAGCAAATTTAAATACCAAATATCAAATACCAAATATCAAACAAATACCAAATACCAAATAAATATCAAATTCAAAGCACCAAATAACAAATAAATAACAAATTCCAAATATCAAATCACAAACAAATTACAAATTAAAAATAAATATCAAATTCAAAGCACCAAAATACAAATAAACACCAAAAAACAAATAACAAATAAAATTCAAATACCAAATAAAAATATCAAACAAATACAAGACAATAATAACAGATTTTGGCTCTAAACTGAACAGGTTATTTATTCAGATTACACTTTTGATAAAATGGCGGAGAATATTTTCATCAGTTCGGTGCTCTCCCGTATAAGTTGGTTTCCTTTCTCAACAGAGGGATCCGGGTTTGTTTCAACGATCAGTCTCAGCCAGTAGCCTGACTCTTTTGCTTCTTTCCTGCTTATCTTCAGCCTCATTACAAAATCTTTTTTACTCAGGGACTCATTGGCCTCGATGTAGTTGGCTCCGGTTGAGCCGGAAGACCGTATGACTTGCCTGGAGTATTCGGAATTCGAGATAGTTTTGGGCAGTTTTTTACAATAAAGCGCTACGTCTCGTGCAAAAACGGCTGTCCGTTCTTCGAGGTCATATGTGCCTGTTTTGGTCATTGTGATTTGATCATTAGGAGCCTGTTTGGAATTTGGAATTTGTGTTTTGTGATTTAGGATATAGTATCATGCGATGTTATATCTGCTGTATGATGTTACAGGTGGCTGATAAATTATAGAAAGGAGAAATTCTGGAGGGACACCAGAACCCTATACACTCCCAAATTTGCGAAGCAAATTTAAATTCCAAATATCAAATACCAAATATCAAACAAATACCAAATACCAAATAAATAACAAATTCCAAATATCAAATCACAAACAAATCACAAATTAAAAATAAATAACAAATTCCAAGCACCAAATAACAAATAAATAACAAATTCCAAATATCAAATCACAAACAAATTACAAATTAAAAATAAATATCAAATTCCAAGCACCAAATACCAAATAAATACCAAAAAACAAATAACAAATTACAAATAAAATTCAAACACCAAATAAAAATATCAAACAAATACAAGACAATAATAACAGATTTCAGATGATAAATAAAAAATAAATTTCAGATACCAGATTCCAAATCAAAAATAAATATTAAATCACAAAAACCGGAATTTAAAACAATAGAAATCCGGAATTTATTCCTCTGGTTTGTTAATTGGAATTTGAATATTGGAAATTATTTGGTGAAAATCATAAACAAGCTGCTGAAAGAGAGACGACCTGATACATTCAATAGTTCATGGATAAGAACGATGATTACGTGCGGGATATTATAAGTATCGCATTGAGGGCTGTATACGATGTTATCGCTATTCAGGAACATTCATTGGCTATGTATTCAAGACACTTGAATATGCAGGCAGAGGTTTAAAGCCAACAAATGAATACTCATCTGGAAATATTTCAAGACAAATATGGACAGAGAGACCGATTTTAGAACTATACGGCACACTTTTCAAAAATTCGTTTCTAATCAAGATGTAACGGAAATGTAAGAATAAAACAGGTGCCTTGGCCTGGTTCATTAGTAACGTCTATTAAACCGCGGTGAATTTCAACGATTGCCTTAGTGATGCTCAGGCCGAGTCCGGTCCCTTCTCTGTTTCTTGATGCATCAGCACGGTAAAATCTGTCAAAGATTCTGTCCAGATCCTTTTTTGTGATTCCTTCCCCGGAATCCTGTACAACTACTTCTGCTTTGTCTTTATTACGGGTGACCGTAATTTCAACATTGCCGCCGGGCTTGTTGTATTTAATGGCATTATCAATTATATTCAAGAAAACCTCTGTCAGCATATCACGGTCACCCGGGATTTTTATATCCTCCGGAATATGTCTCGTGATTTTGATGTCTCTTTCAGCTGCAGAAAATTTTGCGAACTTTAATGCATTGTCTATACATTCATGTAAAGAGACAGCAGTAAAGTCAGCGGCGGAAATCGATCCTGAATCGAGGCGGGCTAATGAAAGCATATCTCTTATAAGTTTGTTCATATTATCTGAAGCTGACTTTATCCTGTTCAGCTCATGTCTGTATCTTTCATCTGCATCGTTATCCTGCAATAGAACATCACATTGTGCCTTGATTACGGACAAAGGGGTCTTGAGCTCATGGGACGCATCTGATACAAGCCGTTTTTCAGTATCAAAGGCTCTTTGAAGTCTGTCAAGCATGGCATTAAATGAATTCGCTATATTTTTCACTTCCGATACCTGTAATGCGGGGGCGATTCTTTCATTCATGGTTTTGTGAGTTATCTTTTCAATTGCGGAAGAGAATTTTTCTAAAGGCTTCATAGACTTCCTCGTTATCCACAATCCGGTAAGGGTAAGGATTCCTATGCTGGCAGGAATGGCAATAAATAAAACGTGTTTGAACTTGTTGATTAACGCAATACTTTCTTCAAGACTCTGGGCCGCATATACTGTCGCCGACTGGTTAAACATCGTAAAATCATGTCGAACTGCCATTATAGGCTCATTTGCCGGTCCTACAGATAGAAATACTTTCTCATTCAACTGGTCATTTGAATATTGCGGGGCATCCGACTCCAGGTTAAAGTCTTCATCAATAAGTGATGGTGAGGCGGCAAAGACTTCTTTTTCCAAAAGCACTTTATAATAATGTCCGGAACGAGGAATAGAATATTCGCCTAATACAATCTCAGCCAGCTCCAGTTCAATGGCCCCGTGTTCCTCATGCATGAGCCCCTTTAATATCTGAACCTTTGAGTGAAGCGTCTGTTCCACAGAGCGATATATGGCCTTTTTTATTTCGAGGTGCAGAACATATCCAAGAATGATGAGCAAGGATGTAGTTATCAGCAAGCTCCAGAAAAACAACCTGCTTTTTAAAGACTGTAGCCCGGGTCTCATGTATCCCCTTTTATCATATATCCTTCACCGCGGACAGTATGAATAAGCTTTTTGGCGCTCCCTTTGTCGATCTTGTTTCTCAGATAATTTATGTATACATCCATGATATTACTGTCAAGGTCATAATCAATATCATAAATATGTTCGGCAAGGCTGGAACGGCTGATTACCCTTTCCCGGTTTAACGCAAGATGCAGAAGAATATTGTACTCTCTCGATGAAAGCCTTATCTCCTTATTATTTCTCTTAACAGATCTTGTATTTATGTCAATAGTCAAATCATCTATTGAAATTATCGCAGAAGCTTCACCCCTGCTCCTGCGTATGATTGCTTTCAGCCTTGAGATGAGCTCCGGGAACTCGAATGGTTTTACGAGATAATCGTCTGCCCCGGTATCAAGGCCTTTTACTTTGTCTTCCATTGTCCCTCTGGCTGTAAGCATGAGGACCGGTACACTGACTTTTTTTGCCCTTAGTTTCTTCAGAAGGGTCAGACCATCCATTATGGGGAGCATTATGTCCAGAATTACGGCATCGTATGCATATGTTTCCGCCATGAACAGACCTTCTTCGCCGTCAAAACATATGTCAACGGCAAAGGACTGTTTTTCAAGGCCTTCCTTAATAATCTCGGCCAGATTTTTTTCATCTTCAACAATAAGAACCTTCATAAAATATTATTTCCCGTGATCCTGTTTGTCAGATCCGGCAATGATGTTTTTGGCGTCCTGGTGGATAACATAAAGCGAAGGTGTCAGTATCAGGATGACAAAAGTACTGAAGAGAATCCCATACCCGAGAGATATTGCCATGGGAATGAGAAAACGCGCCTGGACCGATGTCTCGAATATCATCGGGGCTAGACCGAAGAAGGTGGTAAGTGCCGTCAGCATGATGGGCCGGAAGCGGCGGATGCCGGCTCTTACTACCGCCTCAGGGGGCGGTTCACCGCCGTCCCGCATGCGGTTGGCGGTAACGGTAAGGACCAGTCCACCGTTGATGACCACGCCGCAGAGCGCGATCATGCCGAAGACACTGATGACGCTGAGTTCATATCCCATAATGACATGTCCGGCAAGCGCGCTTACAAGACCGAAAAGAACACTTACGGTGACGATGACCGCCTGGGTATAACTCCGGAAGAGTATCGCGAGAAGACTGTAAATCCCGATCAGTGCGAAAATAAGCCCGTATAAAAGCTGTTGGAGCGCCTCTCTCTGTTCACGCTGCCTCCCTTCGAGGGAGTAATTAAGCCCGGGATATTTTGCAAGGAGCTGCGGCAGGAATTCGGCCTTTACACTGGCCAGTATTTTATTTTCATTCGCCAGTCCGGGGATAACATTGGCAGTGACATTAAAGACACGTTTCCCGTTGACGCGGTTAATCTCCGTGTATGCCCTGCCTCCCGTCAACCGGGCTGCCTGGGCAAGGGGGATTTCACCTCCGCCTGGCGTGCGTATAATCAACTCCTCCAGATTGTACAGGGACTTCCGCTCTGATTCGGGAAGACGTACCCTCACCCTGACCTCATCACGGCCCCTCTGCTGCCTCAGCGCTTCAGCTCCGTAGAAGGAGTGTCTCACCTGGTTTCCCAATTCGCGCGCGTTCAGACCCAGGCTCCTTCCCTCGGGTTTTATCGAAAAATCGAACTGAGGCTTCCCCCTTGCAAAACCATCGTCTATATCTGTGACTCCCTCATAGTCCGCAAGGGCCGCGGCAAGATCGGTTGCCGCAAGTTCCAGTACGGCGGGATCACGGTGGGTCAGTTCAATGTTGATCGCCGACGAGCCCCCGGGTCCTATCAGATAATCAAAAAAAAGACTCTCAAGGCCGGCAATTTCGCCCACTTCTTCGCGCCACATGACACTGAATTCACGCGTGGTCATAGCACGCTCCTTTTGCGGCACCAGGTCGAATGAGATTTCAGCGGTATTGGCCCCGCTGCGCCCAATGTCCGTCATAAATCCCTTGAGGATTTTCCTGCCCTCTGACTTCTCCAGCGCCCGGAGGCCGCCCTCCTCTATGAGACGGGCAATCTGCCGCACATCCTCAACGGGCGCACCGTACGGCAGGGTCACCTCAGCGTCGATACTGTCAGTCTGTATATTGGGCCTGAACGAGAAATTTATCCTCCCGCTGTCCCAGTATGCGTATGCAACCACCAGTATTGCGAGGAACACAGCAGATGTCAGGTAACGGTGCTGCACGGAAAAGCGCAGCAACGGGCAATAGTATGTATCAATAAACCATTCAAGTCCCCTTTCAAAAAAATGCGGCACTTTTTCAATCGCATTCATTATACCGGCGGCCCGCTCCCTGCGCTCGTAAGCCAGGTGGGCGGGAAGCACGAAAAGACACTCTATGAGCGAAATGGAAAAAACGGATATCACAACTGCGGGCAGGATTGAAAAGAACCGGCCTGTAGATCCCGGCACAAAAAGGAGAGGTAAAAACGCGATGATGTTTGTTGCAATCGCAAACACCACGACCGATGACATCTCCTGCACTCCTCTGACAGACGCCTGAAGGGGCTGTGCCCCTGTCTCCCTTTTGTGATAGATGTTTTCCCCTACCACTATGGCGTCATCCACAACAATGCCGAGAGTGATAATAAATGCAAAAAGCGAGTTCATGTTGATACTTCCCCCGGTATAATAAATAAGCAGGAACGATCCGATGATCGAGATCGGGATACCCATTGCGACCCAGAACGCCAGCCGCGGTTCCATAAACAGCCCCAGGGTAAGGAGCACCAGCCCCAGGCCCAGGGCCCCGTTGGTGAGGAGCAGGTCCAGCCGGTCTCTGTACAATTCCGATCTGTCCCTATATACGCTCAATCCGATACCTTCAGGCAGGGAAGGGGTCAGAGTCTCTACATACTTCAGGACGTCCCGAGATATCTCAAGGGGGGTCTGCTCGCCTGTCCTGTATACGTAAATAAGCACTGCCTTTTGGCCGTTATAATAGGCCTCTCTGTCAGCATCCGCAAATCCGTCGGTAATCCACGCGATATCACCGAGCCTCACTTCAGTGCCGTCCGGCCTGCTTATCAGGGGTATATCTGCAAACTCACTGGCAAAGTCCCTCCGTTCCGAGGTCCTCAGAAGTACTTCCCCACCCAGGGTTTTGATGCCGCCGCCGGGAATGTCAACGGCGTTTTCCCTGATAATCTTGGCGATACCGTCCAATGTCAATCCGTGCAAGCGGAGCAGGCGCTGGGGCACTTCAATGCTTATCTCCGGTTCGCGCACTCCCCTCAATTCCACCTGCGTAACAGTCGGCAGGCCCAGCAGTTCTTCCCGTAGATTCTGTGCAAAATAGAACATGGTCCTTTCATTTGTATCTCCGTGAAGGGCAAGACGCACCACTTCATGGCGGTGCTGATTGAGACTGATTACCGGACGTTCCGAGTCCTCAGGGAAGGAAATGATACGGTCTACGGCGTTTTTTATATCCTGTGCAGCCTTGTCAGAATCAGCACTGGTAAAAAGCTCAACAGAGATACTGACTCCGCCCTCAACTGCCTTGGAAGTAACACGCTCAACGCTCTCGATGTCACGAATCTCCTCCTCCACTGCAAGGATGATCCCCTCCTCTCCCTCTTCAGGACTGGCTCCGAGATAGCTGACCTTTATCTCCACAATATCAAGAGCATGATCAGGAAACACCTCCTGCTTGATGTTGAACATGACAATCAGTCCCCCTACAACAAGGGCAAGCATCAGTATATTGGCGGCTACATGGTTTTTCACCATCCAGGCCAGGATACCGTATTTGGTATTATTATTCATTGCCTATCTTCGCTTCTCACCAGCGTCCCGGGCAGTGGCGACCGGAGTCTGCTGAGAATCAATTTATCTCCCTGTTTTATATCGACTTTTGCCAATACATCATCTTTGCGACGCCATACTATATTGATATTGCGGATCTGCAGTTTATCGTCACTGTCACGCAGCCATATCACATCTCCTTCACGCAGCGCCTGACGCGGGATCGCATATACATTATCAAAGGTCCCCCCGTCGATCTTCACCCTGACATAACTACCCAGCAGGATCTTGCCGTCCCCGATCCCGGAAACGAGATTAAGCGGATCATCTACAACAACCAGTACTCGCGCCATACCTCCTTCAGGATCCAAATCCCCCATGATTTTCAATACGCGTCCCTGACGTACAACTTCCTTACCGCTGACAGGTTCAAATATAACCTTAACGGATGAAGCCGGTCGGCCTGGCCTCCCTTGCAGCTGGATTCTTGGCAGCACTGATACCGGGACTGACACCTGTACCCGGAACTGATCAGTGCCTACAAGCGTTGCAATGGGAGTCTGCTTCGAAACAAGCTGTCCGCTGTCAACGAACTCTTCAAGGACAAGAGCGTTAAACGGTGATATTACTGTCGTCCTGTTTAAGTCAAGTTCTGCAGCAGCGAGTCTGTGCCTGGCTTTTTCCACTTTTGCCTTTACCAACCTCAGATGAGGTTCGCGCAGGGCCAGGCTTTTCCCCATACCTGTTGTATTAATTTCTTCTTCCATCAGTTTCCACTCACGCTCCGCGATAACCTGCTTCCCCTGTTCAAGGTCAAGTTCGAACATCGCCTCTTCTAGTTCCGCCCTTGATTCATTTACCCGCAGCTCGTAATCGGCGGGATCAATCTGAATTACCATATCACCTTGATGAATCAGGCCTCCCGGTACCAAATCGGGATTCTGATCGATTATCCGGCCCTCTACTTCGGACTGCAGGGTGATCTTCTTAGAAGGAATGACCGTACCAAAGGCTTCGATAAAGACGTGCTCTGTTCCGGGACGGACCTCGGCGACCTGAACCAGCGGCACAGGACGCGCTGGTTCTATTTTCTTTGTTTTAGGGCTTGTACTGTAAAGGCCGATAGCAACTCCTATAGCAAGAATCAATATAAGAAAGGAAATAATGTATTTCATTTGCCAACCCCTTCAGATATATTCGCACTTCTGTTTTCAATCAATACATCGGTCTTATAAAAACCGGCCGTAAGCCGGGAGCCTCCTAAAGCGCGGTAGAGAAGAATACGGACTGATATCAGTTGCTGCCGTCTCAGGAGAATATCACGCTCAAGCTGCTGCAGTGACTGAAGGGCTGTAAGGACAGGGAGGTAGTCGGTCAGTCCCTGACGGTAACGGTTGCGGGTTTCGG
The DNA here is from genome assembly GCA_964347155.1 of uncultured Nitrospiraceae bacterium. GTDB lineage: Bacteria > Nitrospirota > Thermodesulfovibrionia > UBA6902 > UBA6902 > CAYFXR01. Next base: position 10,314 of record CAYFXR010000063.1, read on the forward strand.
TCAGATTTGATCCGGCAATGTTAATCTGGTACTCAAGTGCCTTCAAAAGTTCCTTCTGATACTGTTCCTGCCAAAGCGCGTTTTCAACTTCTTCAATGGCTGTTAGATAGGCATGCGAATACCTGGCCAGTTCTTCCCTTAGCAAAGCCCTGCGTTTATCAATCTCCGAACTCCGTTTACCCCAATCAATGATAGGGGCCGCTGCTTCCAGGAAAAGGGATAACAAAAGGCCTTCAGTTGCTATCCTGTCCTTGAATTTCGCAGTCCCCGTAAGCCCTAATTTCGGAAAGCGGTCTGCCATCGCCTCTGCAACGCGGTAGTCAATGGCAACAATCTGATTATATATACGTCTAAGGTCCGGCCTGTTCTTCAGCAGGTCAACTGGGACACCGGTCAACGGCAAACCGGGCAGTTCGGGAAAATCATCGGCCAGAATCAGGGACGTGCTTGCCGGAGCTGTGCCCATCAGAACATGAAGTCGGTTTTCCAGCGTGACAAGCCTTGACCGTACCACCGGAACCTGTGAGCGGGTTGAGGCGAGCTGCTGCCGCTGCTGGAAAATATCAACCACTGATGCCTCCCCGTAGGCGAAACGCAGTTCAGTGAGGTCGAGAAGCGATTCCCCGGCCTTTATCTGACTATCGAGAAGTTTCAACTGAAGTCTTTGTTCGATGATCTGGAAATATGTTTCTGCAACCCGGGTAGTCAGTAGTACTGCTGCTGCTTCCAACTCATCACGGGATGCCAGGATTTCATATCCTGCAGCACGGCTTGCTGATGAAAGCCTGCCCCACAGATCGATCTCCCATGAAAGTGCAATCCCGGCATTAAAGGTGTTCTCGGATTTGTCCTCGTCAATCCACGATTCTTCCCCTGACGCACTGCCGTATAATTCAGGATACAGAAAGGACGCTGCCTGCTTGTCTGAGGCAATCGCCTGTTCCAGTCTTGCATGGGCCTGCATCAGTGTAAGGTTATTTGCCAGAGCCTCTTCAATAATAGTTTCAAATGCTTTGTCATTAAATGATTTCCACCACCTTTTATGGGGTTCAAATCCTTCCTTTGGAAGCGAATATGTATTGTTCTCCTGCACAAGCGGAAAAACATCTTTATTTATCTTGTGAGGATTACAGCCCGTCACAAGAGCCATTATAAATAATGTCACAGTTCCTAATACAAAAACGTTTTTCACGAGATCGGGCATTGTTGCTATTTCCTTAAAAAAGAGATATTGATAATTTGATTTCTCATATTTTATTCTCTCCATTTAAATACTTTTGCATTCCGTTCTTTATTATAAATCAGGCAAAGCAGTATCATTAATATTATCATGATATGTTTTCATTTTTTCTTCCCTTGCGGATGCATGATCTTAGCGGCTAAGTTTGTCATCGTTTCTTGAGCGTTACACCGACGCCGGCGGACTGCATGTGCAGGAACAGGGTTTCAAGATCCGGACTCGACGTAATGGCCTGAACATAAGCCGGGTCCGCCATGCGAGGAGTCATATTATGCGCAATGATCAACCCTCCCGGACGCACCAACGGCAAAAGCTTATTTAGGTAGTCTATATAACCCGATTTGTCCGCATCGAGAAAAACTATATCAATCGGCTCCTTCATTTTTATGACTTCCTCATGAGCGTCACCCTCGATGAGTTTTACAATCTTGTCAACACCGGCGCGCCTGAAGTTCTCTCGGGCCAATGCGGCACGGCGGGCATCGATTTCATAGGTCGTTAGTTTACCGCCTGTTCTTGTAAGCGCCAAACAAAACCATATGCCGGAGTAGCCGTTGGATGTTCCGATTTCAACCACATGTTTTGCATTGGCTGCTTCGGTGAGCAGTCTGAGCAACCTGCCGTCTTCCACGGGGACATTCATCATCCCCGGCCTCTGGTTTTTATCCATATCGTCAAGAACGGCCAGGATTTTCTTTTCTTCTTCTGTGGAAGCCAGCGGTTCACCGGCCCTTAAAGGAGCAATGAGGCCTTTACATCCGGACAAGAATATTATAACGGTAAGGATCAAGGTGGTTTTCTTTAACATTGAATTTTCCTTTTCGGTTTATCGTTAAATACTTTAACTCTATATGTTGCTGTCACTAACACCATTATATCCAAAACCATGCCCATTACGGGGATATGGTTCGGTAAATGATGTAGGCAGAGATTATCCATTTTCGGCTTACCTTCTTTCACCTCTGACAAACAGGGTAATAACCGACAACACCATGACAATAGTCAACCCAACAATACACAGCCCTGCTGAAGGAACAGCCAGCCATTTCAAGGATTCTTTTGCCATTCCTGTACTCCCCATTCCCGGGGCTTTAAGTCCTGCGAACATCCAGAAAACTGAATAACCAAGTGACCCCAGTCCGAGACATAATGCAGTGATGCTTTTCACGCTCTTATCGACAGATAAAAACATGAGCGTTAAAATGAGACCCAATGCTATTACACCAAGACCGCTGGCATGAAGATGTGCGCGCTTAAAATAACTCCATGACTTATCTGTAGTTTTATTCAATTTGGCTTCATCCCCCTTGTATGTGTCTTCAAATACCTGCCTGGCCTGTGCATCCAGATGTCCTTTGATATCCCCTTCGAAAACTCCGAAAGCTCCTCCTAAACCGAATCCGTACAGTAATGTTGTTAAAGCGAGCAATATCCCATATCTCACACTCACCATGTTCTTTACTAACATTTCCTGCATGTCCTTGCCTCCTTTGTAAAAAGGTTAACATATTATTTGATTCAGTCGTCATCATTTCCCTTTGCTTTCAATTTCGATCTCATATGCGGTAATTGTATCACCCGAACGTATTCCTTTTACCTTAGTGTATGCCCCGGCGGACACCCTGCCGTCTGTTTCATCAATGAGTGTTTTACTGTTCACTACCACTTTTCTGCCGTCAATTATCCACATACCTTCGTATCCGGACTCCGGAATACTTTCTATGGTCCCGGCAAACTTACTGTTAAAGAATTTCTTAGGATGCTTCCGGTAGTCACGGGATTTTCGCTCATAACTTTTTTCCCTGGATGGATCATACTTACGATATCTGCGTTCTCCTTTTATCTCGATTTCATATGCGGTAAACGTCTTCCCTGAGTAGTTGCCTTCAACCTCAACATATACTCCTGCTTCTGCCTTACCATGTTCTTCTTTTATTTTTGTTGAATTTGTTACTAGGATTTCTCTGCCGTTTACAATCCATATACCTTCCCGGCCTGTCTCGGGTATTTTTTCAATTGTACCGTAGAATTTTCCGGGATAGGGGCTTTTGTGATTGTCAACGCTTCCTTCAACTTCGATTTTATATGCCGCAAATTCATCTCCTGCCTGCTTTCCCTTTACCTCCACATAAGCTCCCAGCACAGCCTTTCCTCTTTTTTCCTTTATATAGGTTTCCGTATCTACCTGAATAGTCCTTCCGTTTACTACCCATTTCCCTTCGTATCCCCCCTCAGGCATGCTTTCGACAATACCATAGAATTTTTCGTCATAGTCTCCGTGACGAACATGCTCCCTCTCCCTGTCAGCCCCTGACGGCCCTGCAATTAACGCAATGAACAGCGTAAAAATTAAGATGATTGATCCTTGTTTCATAGTTTCCTCCTCTTGTGAGTTACGGTTAATTTCAAGGACTCCTTCCCGAATCCCTGCTCTCATCTTAACAAAGGAATATTAAAGAAAGATTAAAGATGAAGCGGATGATTTATTGACATATCGTATTCCCGAACGTTCCGTTAGATCCTCTTTTTACGACTGTAACACTTTTGTAACAGTCTATTACTCCGCCCCCTTAGAAATTTACATGAGAATGAATTTGAAGTCGGGGGAGGGACACCAGAACTGCTGTTCAGAAACGGCTCAACTATTTATGTAACATTGTCAGAGAAATGAACTACCCCGTCCGCTTGCGACGGGGTAGTTCATTTGTACGCTCCGGTCCAAAGTTGTTCGAGAAATCTCCTGTAAGGAAGGACAACCATCCCATCGAAGTTTCTGGTACGCGGAGAAAGGCTTACGCAGAGATAATGTTTCAGCTTCTTTTCCTCTGCCAGCGCGCGCAAGGATTTGAGGTCCTGTACAGAGACATTCTCCTTTGCCTTCACTTCAATCGCCGTATGATCGCCAAGGATGAAGTCCACTTCAATGCTGGATGTAGAGCGCCAGTAATTGAGAGGCTCGTCAGAGCCGTAATCTATGTAGCTGCGCAATTCATGCATGATGTATGTCTCAAATGCCTCGCCATACTCGGGAGTGCCGGGCCTAAATTCACGTCCCTGCAGTTGCGACACTACACCGATATCAAAGAAATAGTACTTTGACGAGGCCAGAGGCTTGCGTTTAACTGACCTGCGCCATGCCGGGAGCTCGTGCAATATTAATGAATCTTTCAGAATTTCAAAATACTCATAGACTGTTGTGCGGGGGACCTGGGCATCATTAGCGACGTTGGTAAAGTTGACAATAGTTCCGTTACATAAGGCGGCAACCTTCAGAAAGCGGCTGAATGCCGGTATGTTGCGCGTAACTCCCTCTGCAATGATCTCCTGCTGCAGATACATACCCGCATATGCCTGCAGGTCGGCGCGGGGATCATCGGAGAAGTAGATTGAAGGAAGCAGGCCGTTCTGAACGGCACGGTTCAGGTCGAAGTTTCTCCCCAGTTCTCTGAAGGTTAAGGGGTGAAGATACATCATGCGTGCCCTGCCTCCAAGAAGGTTCACGCCTTTGCTTCGGAGCTTCCGGGCGCTTGAGCCTGTAAGCAGAAAATGTATTCCTTTTTTTTCAATCAGCCGGTGGACTTCATTAAGAAGGACCGGCAGGCGCTGTATCTCATCAATCACCACAATCCTGTCTTGGGGAGCCAATTCTTCAGCAAGACGTGAGGGGCTTTGGCTCAAATCAAGAAACAGGGACGTATCGAGAAGGTCATAGACCTTTATGCCCTTGAGTGTGTGTTTGATAAGAGAGGTCTTCCCTGTCTGACGGGGGCCGAGGAGGAAAAATGACTTTCTCTTCAGCATGTCCGGAAGGTTAAATATCCTATCAATATAGATATCGCCATTATTATGCTGATTTGTCACCATTATCGTCATTTATCATAATAAATGACGATATATATGTCAAGATGATAAACAGCGTCTGAAAGATCAGAGGCCTGACACGAGGCTCTAATTATCGAGGTCGGACCTCGATAATTAGTAATTTACTCAACATCATCAATACATATTTGCTATAATCATGTGAATTTCCCGGCGGGTAATATATCATCGAATGACAAAAGAACAGAAATTTTATAAGGCATTGCAGGATGTTTTTATCGGAGCGAAGATTGAGGGGGCGTCAGGCTTTGTCAATCTGATACGGATAAGTGAGACACTTTTCCAGCCTCTCATGTTTTAAGGCCTGTTTTCACGACAAAATTTCCCCAAGACTCTTCAGCGCTTCATGCACGGAAATTATTTCTATATTATTATCGGACATCCTCCTTTTCCCGCCATAAATGAAATATGCCTTTGCCATGGGGTAATCTCTCAGAAATGACTTTAATCCGCTTAACATGGAGGCGGAGAACTTGCCTGTTTGCTTGATTTCAAACACCCTGATCCCTCTTTCTCCATACAAAACAAAATCCACTTCAATCTTACTGGACGTCCGCCAGTAATATATAGTGTAGCCGAGGTTAAGATAGTCATTAACAGCCGTCAGTTCCTGAAAGAAAAGCGTCTCCATGGCAGCCCCCTGAACTTCCTCAGGCATATCAAGGGGCTTCATCGGGCTCTGGGCGGCCATTCATCCCCAGGCTTAAAAGCCCTGGGGTTTTCTGGCCGATCCTATAAATAACAAATTCTAAAACACAAAGAATCATGCAAAGCCAATTACAAATACCAAACAATAATAACAGATTTTTATAGTAAACTGAACAGTTCTATTTAGCCAGTTCAAAGCTTTGCTGGTTTTGGTCATTGAAATTTGAATATTGGAAATTATTTGTAATTTGTTATTTGATATCTGTGACACGTATCACATGAATTTTTCTTTATTTGCGCGATATTAGAATTGTGATACCGGTAGGCACAAATTTGCAGCTAAAAAATGTTCCAACTGTAACCACTTCCCTGATAGTGATAAACTGTTGTGTTTATATTCCCTGGTTTTATTTAGTCAATGGTTACATTCCTCATCCTGAGAATGAGGCCCTTGCGGAATATTTCATTTCCTTTTTTTCTGTTTTCTTACATGCTGATTTTTTCCATTTATTTGGTAACATGCTCTTTTTGTGGGTATTTGGAAGTCATCTAGAAGACAGGATAGGGAGTAAACGATTCCTTCTCTTTTATTTCATATCAGAAATTGGAACAAAACTTCTCCATACGATTATGGATGGAAGTCCGGCCATAGGCGCATCCGGGGCAATTTCAGGGATCATGGCTATATATCTCTACCGCTGCCATTATTCAAAGATTAAAACTATCGTCCCTGTTTTACTTTGGTATGCCAAGGTAAACATAAATGCAAAATGGCTTCTGCTCTTCTGGATATTAAGAAATGTGTATGATGCCTTCTATACAGTTGACAATGTTGCATACTGGGGACATGTAGGTGGATATCTTGCGGGAATTATTATCGGTAAAATCTACCATTACTGGACAGAAGCAAAAGTAGAAAACCTTTATGAAAGAGCGAAAGACTCTATACATAAAAAATGGGGTTTAACTGAAGCTGAAGGGAATCTCCTTAAGATCCTGAAGATTGATCCGGAGAACGCAGAGGCCAGTTTGGAGCTTGCCAGATATTTTTCAGATCATTATGAGAAAAAAGAGAAGGGCAAGAAATATTATCTTGCTTCTGCAAGGGCGTATTATCATAAAAATAAAAGGATGGCCGGAGAAGTGTTTCTTGAATATCTGGATAAGTACAGGGTGCCTATAGAACCTCACATTCATCTTAAATATGCCAGTGCTTTATCAGATACGTGTAATTATTACGGTGCATCAAAGATTCTCGAGCCTTTTATTGATACGGATGATTTAAAGGGTGCAATTGGCGAAAGAATATTTCTTAGCTATATAGATTTTTCCTTAAAGGCAGATTTAAAAGAACCTGCTCAATATGCTTATGAAAAGTTTACCAAACTCTTTCCTGATTCATTACTGAGAAAGAAGGCAGAATCACTAAGACATTCATATAAGCCCAGGAGCAAGAAAAAAGTTAAGATTGAAAAAGCTATACCACGAAACAGGTGGGCCTGGACAAAGGAAAACATACACGGTACAACCGCGGATCCAATTTTCTGGTTTTTGATAATGATAATAGTAAATTTGTTTAGTGACATCTTAATGTTTCTGGCAGTTATCGTCTCATTTGCAATGACTTTTACAGTAAGAAATCTTTCGTCATTTGTAGGGAGCATATATGCAGGGCGGTATAAATCCGAGGTTGAAGGAATAAGAGAATTCAATATGAGTTTTTTTTGGGATAAAGCACGATCATGTGAGAGGGAGGAAAATTTTGATGATGCAATCGAGTATCTTTATGCAGTCATTGAAGAAGATAAGGATTGCGAAAGACATCTTGAGGCCAGATATAAAATTGCACGACTGTATCATAAGAAATTAAACCAGCCTCTTAAGGCTATCAACGAATATAAAACAATATCTAATATAGCCCCAAAAGGCCATCCGTTCCGGAGAGATGCATACGAAGGCATAAAAGAACTTTCTCAAGCAAAAGCAGCATATTTAAAAAACAAATTACAAATAATAAATACCAAATAACAAACAAATTCCAAATAACAAGCACCAAATACCAAACAATTTCCAAATAACAAGCACCAAATACCAAACAATTTCCAAATAACAAGCACCAA
>CAYFXR010000064.1:0-9258 GCA_964347155.1 uncultured Nitrospiraceae bacterium
AGGTCTAGCCAAAAAATTTTATCTCTTCGTGATCTCTGATCTTTGAGTACCCCCTTTTATTCTTATAGCTTGTCCCAAACTTGTATGATTGTAGCACCTATCAGAAAACATGTTTATCAAAAATGTCGTTGTCCGGCTTGCCCTGTACCATACGGTTCAGGGCTTGACCGGACAATCCAGACGCCGTCCCTGCGAAAGCAGGGAACCATACAAAAAAATACTGGATTCCCCGACTTGATCGGGGAATGACAGCGTTTGCTTATAAAGTAAAAAACTTAAACAATGTTATTTCCATCATACAAGTTTGGGACAATGCCTAATAATTAAATCATCGAATTAAATAAATTTCAATGTCTGCAATATTTGTATTAATCGTCAATAATGAAACCATACTATAGCGCGTAAGCGGTAAGTAATGGCCAACGGCATTGCGTCTCTTCAAAAAAACCCCTGTGGTTGCCTAACACCACTCGGAACAAAACAACCACAGGAGGAGGTAGTGAACTGACGATGCTGTTTATGTAATTCCCTATTGATTACCTCTGTTACTTTGTTAACATAGGTTGCTTATATATATATTTTTTTTGATAAATCTTTAAATTTCTTTATTTTTTTTAAAAAAATCTCAGGTTGCCTTTCCCCTGGTTATTAATCGCGAGACACATGAGAATCTGTAATTATCTTCTTATCGATACCGTATTTTTTTAATTTGTGTCTGAATGACCTGAAGGTAAGATTCAGCAGTTTTGCAGCCTCTGTCTTAACGCCGTTCGTCTCTTCAAGCGCTTTTAGTAAGTAAGCCTTTTCAGTATCTTCCATTATCTTCTCGAAATCCATGCCTCCTGAAGGAACTGAGACTGTTTCAGCATTTGAAACCAATCTTATTTCTTCCGGGAGATATTCAAAGCCTATGACTTCGCCGTCGCATAATAAGACAACTCTTTCAATAATATTCTCAAGCTCCCTTACATTGCCCTTCCACTGATAATTGTCAAGCAGTTCAAAGGCCTTGTCAGAGAACCGTTTCTTATCGCCTGCATATTTCTTCAAGAAATGATCTACCAGAATGGGCATGTCGTCTCTTCTATCTCTTAACGGAGGAATTTTTACTGAAAGAACATTTAGTCTGAAATAAAGGTCTTCTCTGAATTGCCCTTTTTCAATAATATTCTGTAAGTCCTTGTTTGTAGCGGAAATAATCCTTACATCGACCTTTATATCTGATATTCCACCAACCCTCCGGAAGGTTCCTCCTTCAATAACTCGCAAGAGCTTTGCCTGTAAGCTTAAAGGCATTTCTCCTATCTCATCCAGGAACAGTGTGCCATCATTGGCAAATTCAAATAAGCCCTGTTTATTTGATGCAGCCCCTGTAAAGGCACCTTTCATGTAGCCAAAAAGCTCACTCTCAAGCAGTCCCTCAGGAATTGCCGCACAATTAACCGCAACAAAGTGACGATCTTTTCTTGGACTAAGGCTATGAATAGCCTTTGCAACAAGCTCCTTACCAGTGCCGCTTTCGCCGGTAATCAACACACTGGCATTGCTTTCAGCAGTCTTGGATATTACCGAAAACATTGTCTGCATTGATGCGCTCTTGCCAATAATATTTTTGAGAGAAGGGGGTTTTAACTGCTCCTTTAAGATAGAGACATCTTTTTGTAATCTTTGTTTTTCGAGGGCATTTTTTACCACAAGTCTGATATTATCCATTTGAAATGGCTTTTGGATATAGTCATATGCTCCCAGCTTCATTGCCTCCACTGCCGATTCAGTAGTGCCGAATGCAGTAATTATTACCACAACTGTATCCGGTGTTATCTTTTTAACGCTCTTCAGTAGATCCAGCCCGCTCACTCTCGGCATCTTCATATCTGTGATAATGAGATCAAAAATATCCTTTTTTACGGCTTCTATAGCTGACTTTCCATTATCAGCTAAAGATACGACGTATCCCTCGTTTTTGAGAAAGATGTGTAGTATCTCCCTCATGCTCTTTTCATCGTCAACAACGAGAATCTTGCCTTTTAATTTTTTCATAACGGTAATATTATTCTAAAAATCGTTCCCTTCCCTATTCCATCTGATGTAACAATAATTTTTCCTCCATGTTCCTCTGTAATCTTCTGGGCAATGGAAAGCCCAAGTCCCGTACCTTTTTCCTTTGTTGTAAAAAAAGGATAAAAGATCTTCTCTGTATCACTTTTGCTTATTCCTGTACCGGTGTCTTTGAAAATGATTTCTACCGTATTATTTTTTTTCTTCGTGTAAATGTCTATCATTCCCTCGTCAGAAACGGCATCAACAGCATTTAGGCCTAGATTCCAGAAAACCTGCTGCATCTGCTTAGCATCTACTGTAACAGGTAATGTTCCGTCTAATTTTGCCGATATTGTAACATGTTTTTCACTTGATTCCGAGCTTTGTAAGAGGGTAATTACATCCTTTAAAGACTCATGGATATCAAAGGTTTGTTTGTTCAATCCCTGTGGTTTTGCATAAAGCAAAAATTCTGTGATAATACCGTTAAGCCTGTTCATTTCTGACAGCGCAATAGTCATTAACTGATCGGCATGTTCTTCCGAAACCTTTTTTTCACGTAACATCTCTACAGATGCCTTAAGCGAAGCTAAAGGATTTCTCAGTTCATGGGCAATCGAAGCAGAAAGCTCACCGATAAATGCCCATTTTTCCTTTCTCTTGACCTCTGCCTCCATGGCCTTTAATTCTGTCAGGTCCTGAAAGACGCCTATCATGCCGATAGGTTTTCCAGCACTGTCCTTGAGTGTTGAAAGTCTCATGCCAATAGGAAAGTTTTCACTGTTACGCTGAATTTCAGCCTCTATTCTTTCTAACGGCTCTGTAAAATTATTCAGAAAAGGGAATATCTCAACTAGTGTTTTTCCCATGACATCAGCATGATTGAGTCCTGTAATGCTCTGTGCAGAGGTATTAAAAGTAATGATTTTACTATTTAAATCTGTTGTAAAAAGCCCACTCGGCATACTTTCTATAATATATCTGCTGAACGCCTTTAAATCGCTTAAAACCGTGTCTCTCTCCTCAAGACTTCTTTTTGCCTTATGTAAATTCTCGGAGAGGTACCCGCTGAGAAAGGCGACAAGATAGAAAGCAATAATATGCGCAAATATGTTGTAGAAGAAGTCTTTCTCAGTGAATACGATTATCGTGGAGGTTTGTATTATCTTGTAAAACTGGAGATCCAGAAGAGTTGCATAGAGGATGCTGCTTAATGTAGAAATAACATAGCATGCACGTCTATTCAGTACAATCCCCGCTGAAAGTATGCTCAATGGGAACATAAATGAAAACATACTTTCAATACTGCCTGTCAAATATAAGAGAACTGTTTCAGTAGCAACGTCGATAATAATTTGCACATATGCAAAGACAATAAATTGAGAATCTTTCTTTATCCACAGTAAAAAAAGCGCATAAATGATCGTTAAAAAACAAATAGAGGCTATAAGAAAAGAAAAAGCAGTCGGGTGAATCAGTTTACCGTATCCGATCTTGAAGAAATAAAATGAGCCGAGCAGGATAATGACTATAGTGAGCCTGATATATATCAAGGCCCTTACCCTTTTTACTAAATCCTTATACATAACCTTTCATAAACCATTTTTTCTCAATATGCACGTTATATTTTCCAAGAATTAATTATAAATCATACAGGATACAAAGTGGTTCTCTCTTCGATTAGTTGCTAAAAGGATTCGAGAATTCACTCTTTTTTAAAGTTTTATTTACTATTCTTTTTGATGATTATTCAACCAGCGTTATGAGCTTGAATATCGGCAAATACATGGCAACAACGATAAATCCGATTGTACCTCCGAGAAAAATCATTAATACCGGTTCTATCATTGAGGTAAGATTGTCAACAGCGTTGTCAACTTCCTCATCATAAAAATCTGCGATCTTCTCAAGCATGCTGTCCAGGGCTCCTGTGGATTCTCCAACTGAAATCATCTGGTTCACCATAGGTGGAAATACTTTTAATTCAGATAATGGCTCGGCAATAGTTTTACCTTCAGAAACAGCCTGTCTCACTTCCAAAACCGCTTTTTCAACAACCTTATTGCCGGCTGTCTTTGCTGTGATATTCAGACCATCAAGTATTGGTACTCCACTGCTTACCAGGGTTCCAAGTGTTCGGGTAAACTTTGCAACTGCAACCTTCCTGAAAAGGACTCCGACAACAGGGAGTTTTAAAATAATTCTATCAGTGGTTTTTTTACCCAATTCTGTCCTCCTGAACTGAACTACAGATATGATAAGACCAATAATACCAGCAAGGACTATTAAACCCCCCGTACCTCCAAGGAAATTACTTATGTTAATAATGATCTGTGTAGGCATCGGCAACGTTCCGCCAAGCTTGTCAAACATCTGACCAAAAGTCGGAACAACAAAAATCATTATTACCACAACAACTAAAACTGCAACACTTATCACTACCGAAGGGTAAACCATTGCACCCTTGACTTTCCTCTTTAGATTCTGTGCTTTTTCTATATAATGTGCAAGTCTGATAAGTATCGTGTCAAGTATTCCGCCGGTTTCTCCAGCTGCTACCATGTTTGTATAGAGATCTGAAAAGATTCTCGGATGTTTTTTTAAGGCATCTGCATAGGTAGAACCACCTTCAACATCATTTTTTATCTCACGGATAGTCTTTGCAAATGTCTTGTTTTCTGTCTGTTTTGCAAGGATTTCTAATGCCTGTACAAGGGGCAGGCCGGCACCAATCATAGTTGCGAACTGTCTTGTAAAGACAACGACATCTTTATCTTTTACTTTGCCACCAAAAGAACTGAATTGCTGTCTGGATTTCTGAGAAATATTTGTTGGAATAATACGTTGTTTCCTCAGGTAAGCTTTTACCTCTTCTTTTGTACCCGCGGTGAACTCACCTTTTAAGACTTCACCCTTTGTTGACTTTCCAGTCCATTTAAATACAGTAGCCATTTATTTATCCTTTTCCCAGAGAAGACCTCTGCATCATGCCAAGGAGTTCGTCAGGTATGGTAGATTTGGCAAGTGCATCTTCATAAGACAGTTCACCTTTCTTATACAATTCAAAAAGTGACTGGTTCATCGTCTGCATGCCGAACTTTGTCTGGCCTGCCTGCATCATAGAGTATATTTGATGTGTCTTTTCTTCTCTGATAAGGTTTCTTATTGCAGGAGTAGGGATAAAAACCTCTACTGCCAATACCCTTCCTCTTCCTGTTTTTCTCGGTATAAGCTGCTGAGCAATGATCCCTTCCAAAACAAAAGAGAGCTGCACCCTTATCTGTTCTTGCTGGTGAGATGGAAATACGTCAATTATACGATTTATTGTCTGAATGGCAGTATTTGTATGTAGAGTAGCAAGAGTTAAGTGTCCTGTCTCAGAAACAGTAAGCGCTGCCTCTATGGTCTCCAGATCCCTCATCTCACCAATAAGGACGATATCAGGGTCCTGCCTTAAAACATACCGGAGCGCATCTTTAAAAGTGTCTGTATCTGCATTAACTTCCCTCTGGTTTACTAAACAATTTTTGTGGGAGTGAATATACTCAATGGGGTCTTCTATAGTCATAATATGCTCATGGCGTTCACTGTTAACCTTGTCAATAATGGATGCTAAAGTCGAAGATTTTCCACTCCCTGTGGGCCCCGTTACCAAAATAAGACCCCTTGGTTTTTTGGCAAGTTCGTTAACAACAGGCGGAAGACCAAGTTCCTTGAATGTCTTCATTTGAAACGGAATCATTCTGAATGCTCCCGCCACTGCCCCTCTCTGCATGAATATGTTAGCCCTGAAACGACTTAATCCCTTGACTCCAAAAGAAAGGTCAAGTTCATTGTTCTCTTCAAATTTATGTTTCTGGCTATCCGTAAGGATGCTGTAGCATAGCGCTTTTGTCTCGGCAGGGGTAAGGGGATCTCCATCCAGGGGAACTAGTTTTCCGTCGACCCTTATTCGAGGAGGCGTGTTGGTACTAATATGAAGGTCAGAAGCATTTTTTTCAGTTATTACCTTTAATAAATCATATAATGTTGCCATGGCTTATCTCAAAAAAATTAACATATGATCTTCAATAGTTGGACATATCCATTCTTTTAATCGGTCAAACCTGAAGGATTCTTTAATCTGCTAATCGCCAAAAGTTACCCTCAAGACCTCTTTAACGGACGTTACACCTTCTTTAATCTTTGTAAGTCCGCTCATCCTCAATGTTTTCATCCCTAACCGTATAGTAGCTTTTTTTAGATCAGAAGCTGAAGCTCCTTTCAGGATCATGTCTTTTATTTCCTCATTTACCGGCATTACCTCATATAGTGCGATCCTTCCTTTATAACCGGTTCCGCTACATGTCTGACAGCCCTTGCCATTGAAACATTTAAATGTGTTAATTTCTTCGTCTGAAAAGCCGATATCGATGAGAGCAGTTTCAGGGATTCTTTCCTCTTCTTTACACTGTTCACAAATCTTTCTGGAAAGCCTCTGTGCCAGTATTAATATAACCGATGCTGAGACAAGGAACGGTTCAACACCCATATTCAAAAGTCTTGATATTGTGCCTGGTGCATCATTAGTATGAAGAGTGCTCAGTACAAGGTGGCCCGTTAACGCTGCCTTAACGGCAATTTCAGCTGTCTCAAAGTCCCTGATTTCACCAACCATTACAATATCAGGGTCCTGCCTTAGAAATGACCTGAGAGCGGACGCAAATGTAAGACCTATTTCTTCCCTGACTTGCACCTGATTTATGCCCAAAAGATTATATTCAACAGGGTCTTCTGCTGTCATGATGTTCACATCCACGATATTAACGGTGCTTAGGGCAGAATAAAGCGTTGTAGTCTTCCCGCTTCCTGTAGGACCCGTTACTAATGCCATTCCAAATGGAGAATTTATTGCCTCATCAAAATCCTTTAATGCCTTTTCTTCAAAGCCGAGTTTCGTAAGGTCAAGATTCAGGTTTCCTTTGTCAAGGATTCTCATAACAATTTTTTCCCCAAAGAGAGTGGGTAAAGTTGAAACACGAAGGTCAACTGCCTTTTCTTTTATTCTTAACTTAATCCTGCCGTCCTGAGGCAGCCTTCTCTCCGCAATATCAAGTTCTGACATAATTTTTATGCGAGATGAAAGCGCGGCCTTTAATCTCACCGGTGGTTGCATTACATCATAAAGTACACCGTCTATTCGATAACGGACCCTGTAAGTTTTTTCATACGGCTCAAGATGAATATCACTAGCCCCTCTTGCTATAGCTTCACCGAGTATAAGATTTACCAGTTTAACAACAGGGGCTTCCTCACCAGCATTTTTTAATTCGGATATATCCGTATCGTCTTCTGTATCCTGTATCAGATCCAGGTTTTCATCGTCTATACTCGCCATCTTGTCAACTACATCCTGAAGGGCGTCTGATTGTTCATAGAACTTGGTTATCGCTTCTTTTATTGCAGATTCTGAAGCAACAACCGGTAGTACATCATAACCAGTCAAAAACTTTACATCATCTATGGCAAAGACATTAGACGGATCGGTCATTGCGATGGATAACACAGCACCGTTCTTTGAAATAGGAAATATCTGATACTTATATGCAATATCATAAGGAACAAAGTTAACAATAGATGGATCAATCTCCTCGTGAGAAAGTGCAACAGCAGGAACACCATACTGTCTACTCAGAAATTCAACTAACGTATCTTCTGTTAAAAAACCCATCTTAATAAGGTTAGATCCAATACGGCCACCTTCTTTTTTTTGTAAATCAAGGGCCTTTTCTAACTGCTCTTCATTAATAATGTTACTGTTTATAAGTAATTGACCGAGTTTCGCAGCCATTTTATATAATCAACCTCGAATTTTGTCCTTAAATCAAATAGTTATAGGCATTTCCGATAAATTCCATCCAGAATACACAAAAATAGTATTCATACATATATCTATTCGGCAAGATTTTATAAAAACTAAAGAAATAACATCATTCCCTGTGAAGCTTCCCGCCTCCAGGTGGAGTTTCAATAAAAAGGTCCTAATAAGTCTTGTGTAGGTATATTCATTTATTTCCCCTCCCTTGAAGGGAGGGGATTAAAGGGAGGGAAGGGGACTTCGACGTGAGCTCAGCCGAACGGTGAAAAAGAAAATATGTAGAAATTATCGATTGTATCTACATGATAGTGGGCACTTTGTCTTTTAATGCATTTTCAATTTCAGCCTCGTCATCAGGAGGCATTGGTATATTATCAAAAAGCTCCCACTTTTCTATATGTTCGATACAAGCGTCTGGATCCAGCACAGTGAGAGGTGACAGGGTTTCCATTTCAAGCATAAAATCTACCGTGTATGTCTCGTACGATACGCCAAAGTCAGGATATCGTGCATTTCTGTCGTGTGTGAAATATTTTACAAAGAGATGATTGTGATTGAAATAAACTGCCCACCCGTTCTCATTTGATATGCCAACTTTTAGAGGTTGTTTTAAATTCGTGTCCTGCTTCAGGATGATATATTTATTGCCCCAATATACGCGGGGGTCATTAAGCTTCGTATAAGGCCACAAGACCATTAGTCGGTTTGGGAGTAAACCTGTATCTCTCCTTGTCTGGGGAATAACTTCCTTCCCTCCTGTTGCCATTGCTGATATACTCCATGCGGATAATACTACCGGCCACAGGCCTGAATTAGTCAGACGATGAAGAATTCTGACTCCGCTGTTTTCGGGAGAAAGGGTAATTTCCATTTCCTTTTTAATCTTGGTCCTTGGTTCCACATCCTGTAACGTTTTTATGCCATTTGAGATCTTTTCATGGCCTACTGGAGAATTGTCAGGTTCGTACGTCCTTTGTTTTTCCTCAGGGCTATGCCAGAGACGATGCCCCCCGTAGATTCTCCATTCATCCCCTCCTTTTATTCCCAATGTTGATTCAATTTCACACATCTCATTTTCCTGTCCAGCAAAACCATATCGAATAATTCTTGGGCCGATATCAACGGTTACGATCAAATCAACAATATCATTAGTTATGTGTATACAATTTTCCCAACCACCATATGATATCTTGTGTATTTTTACCTCAGGCATACAATCCTCCATTTAATGTAATGAGCTTTAGTATGGATAAACCTAAATTGACTGATTTAATTTCATTAAGATGTGCAAGGCAGGTGAAAAAATACATAGCGATACCTCTGGTATGTACCATACGGTTCATACCCTCTGTGCAACTATT
>CAYFXR010000065.1:0-5758 GCA_964347155.1 uncultured Nitrospiraceae bacterium
TAGATGTGCAATGCAGGTTCAAAAATTCATAATGCGATTGGATATTGGAATTGTCTTACTGCTATATTTAGTTTTTCACTTAAAGAGTACAGATTATAAAAGCAAGACAATACCTTCACAGAGGTATCGCTATGTATTTTTTCACCTGCCTCGCACATCTTTATGAAATTAAATCGCTCAATTTAAGTGTTAAATTATGCATATGGCTTTGAATAAAAGTATGCACACTCGATTAATTAGTATTGCGTTTAAGGAACCTGGCTGTCGGCAGACAGGTCGAAAAATAATTTCTTTCACAAAGCCTGCATTATTTGGTTTTAGGTTGTTTTGGATTATGATTTTTGCTTTTTATTTGCATATTTATAGATATATCTGTACAATGTAATGAGTGCTTGAGACTCATTATTTATTATATGAGATAGAGTTTTACAGATTTAAAAAAATTTAAAGTAAAGAATTGGGGTTAAAATGCCGAAAATTATATTAGTTGTTTCGGAAGCAATTATTAAAAAAACTATTACTTATGATTAAATCAGCGCTTGGATACATAGGCTTTTTATTAGTTGTTTCAGCCTTTGGCTGTAGTTTTTTTAATACCCAAATTGTCGAAAATGAGAGTAAAGAACTCACTAAAGTTCCCCCGGCAAAGATCCTCGTTAATGAAAGAGAAGAAGAAATTTCAGACCTTACCGCTTCTATGAATGGAGAAGACGATGAAGATTTGACAGATAATGATTGTGAGGTCTATGAGGATAAATATACTGAAACTATAAGCGGAGACGAGCCTCGAATCTCTCAGGATAATCAAACCCCTTACTCCGAAACGAGAGAAAATAAAGAGAAGGAACAAAATCTTCTCGATACCGCTTTGGACTTTTGCAATGCATCCCAGGAATTATGGTCTGAAGGGAATCTTGAAAAATCTCTTGCAACACTTGACCAGGCGTATGCATTAGTCTTGGAAGTGGATACTGAAAGCAACCCCGAATTAATTCAACAAAAAGAAGATTTGCGGTTTATGATCTCCAAAAGGATTCTGGAGATTTATGCTTCAAGATATACTGCCGTAAATGGGAATCATGACGAAATACCTTTGATCATGAACGAATATGTGGAAAAGGAGATTAAGAGATTTCAAGGTCCAGAACGCAGATTTTTTATCGAGTCATATAAACGCTCGGGGAAATACATAGACAGGATAAAAAAGGATTTAAAAGAGGCTGGCTTACCAGAAGAACTTGCGTGGCTTCCTCTTATCGAGAGCGGGTTTAAGGTCAAAGCATTATCCCGCGCGCGTGCTTTAGGTCTATGGCAGTTTATTTCATCAACCGGTTATAAGTTTGGTTTGAAAAGAGATACATGGGTTGATGAACGATTGGATCCTGATAAATCAACTGCAGCAGCAATAGCATATTTAAGAGAACTACACCAGATCTTTGGTGACTGGACAACTGTTCTTGCTGGTTACAATTGTGGAGAGGGTACAGTATTAAAAAAAATACGCAATCAGAAAATTAATTATCTTGACAATTTTTGGGATCTTTATGAACAGCTTCCTCGTGAAACAGCCCGGTATGTTCCCAGATTTCTTGCTACACTGCATATTCTAAAAGATCCTGATAAATACGGTGTTCAATTAAAAGAGATTGATGAGCCACTTTCTTATGAATCCATTGATATTGAAAAACCCGTTCAGTTAAGGACAGTAGCAAATGCATTGAAAATTTCGTACAAAGAAATCACAGAGCTGAACCCTGAACTTCGCCTTCAGGTTACCCCTCCTGCGCCTTATTCATTGAAGGTTCCATCTGGTTTGAGCACAGCATTACTTGCAAAACTGGATGAAATACCCAAATGGACTCCACCACAGAATGCCTATGTGATCCACCGCGTAAAGAAGGGTGAGACGCTATCACTTATTGCAATGAGATATCGTACGAGTGTATGGAAAATTGTGGTAGCTAACAATATCCGGAGGAAACATTTTATCCGTGCTGGCCAGAAGCTTAAGATACCTCTCAGAAGCAGTTCTTCAAGAAGGCTCTATGCTTCAAAGGAAGAGCTTCTGCCCGACGGGAAATATCGTATTAAAAAGGGCGATTCGCTGTGGTTGATAGCGAGGAAATTCAATACCAATACAAAAAATCTGAAGCGGATCAATAACTTAAAAACAACACGTCTATATGTTGGTCAGGTTTTGAAGATTAAGGAATAATATCTTTTTTTAATTTAACTTTTGACTGTCTTGAGAATTGTTTCTGCAATAAATTCTGCAGTCTCCGGTTCAAGTTCAGGATAGATGGGGATTGACAGAACCTCATTTGCCGCAGATTCACTTTCTGGGAAATCTCCTTTTGAATGGCCAAGGAACTGAAAAGCCTTCTGCAGATGCAGTGGGACAGGATAGTAAATTACCGATGAAATATTGTTGTCTTTGAGTGCTTCTTTTACCTCATTTCTTCTTGGGGTCCTAATAGTATATTGGTGATAAACATGGGTTGTATTCCGTAAATCTGCAGGACACCGAACAGCACTGCCCAGTATTGATGAATAAAGTTGAGCAATGCTACGCCGTTTCTGATTATATTCGTCAATGTATTTTAATTTTATCCTGAGGATTGCTGCCTGGATTTCATCAAGTCTGCTGTTGTAACCAATAAAACTATGCTGATAGGGGGCGACTGTGCCATGGTTCCGGAGAAGTTTAACCTTGTTGTATATATCAGGATCATTGGTTATCATCATTCCGCCGTCTCCATAGGCACCTAAATTCTTGCTTGGATAAAAACTGAAACAGCCGGCATTGCCTATGCTTCCTGATGGAATGCCATTGTATGTTGCCCCGAACGACTGTGCGCAGTCCTCAATGACTTTAAGATTATACTTTGTTGCTATATCCATAATCTTTTTCATGTCAGACGTTTGTCCAAAGAGATGTACAACAACAATGGCTCTGGTTTTCGATGTTATTTTTTCTTCTATTTTTTCAGCATTAATGTTTAAAGTGTCTCTTTCAATATCGACAAAAACTGGTATAGCACCGACATATGTGATTGCCTCAGCAGATGCGATAAAGGTAAAAGGTGTTGTGATTACTTCTTCACCGGGCTTTATATCAAGAGCATGAAGACAGAGGTGCAGGGCATCTGTCCCTGATGCAAGACCAACTGCATTGCTGACATTATGATATGAGGCAACTTCTTTTTCAAGAAATTCTACGTTTTTCCCCAAGACAAACTGTCCACTCTCTATTATTTCTTTTAAAGCAGTTTTGATCTCTTCTTTCAGCGGCAAATATTGTGCCTTAAGGTCGAGCATGGGCACAGCAGGTTTGTCTTGTACTGTTTTTGTTGTATCGTTTGTTTTAAATTGTAAGACCATGATTAACCAGTCCTGAAATCTTTAAGGCTACTTTAAGGGCTTCTTTCCCTTCATGCCCGGAGACCACGGGTTGAGTACTGTTTTTTACGCATTCAATAAAAGAAATAAGCTGCTCTTTTAACGGTTCTTTTTCCTGAAGCTTTTTTGTTTCCTTCCCTATATCTCCGTTGATTTTTGTATAACATGTTATTTCCTGGCTTTGATAGTCCAGGTCCAGTAAAGAATTATGTTGAAAGACCTTGAGCTGTCTGAGTTTTTCATCTGCAATCCTGCTTGTTACAGCCTCGGCAATGCAGCCATTTGCAAACTCGATCCAGGCATGAGCAATATCTATGTTATCTGTCAGAACTTTTGCTCCTGTAGCGCGAAGATCAGTGATTTCCGAATTTACCAAACTAAGTATTATATCTATGTCATGTATCATTAAGTCAAGTGTTACATCCACATCTGTGCCTCTGCCTAAAAATGGAGATAGACGCTTTGATTCAATAAACTGTGGTTTATCAACCATATTGCTGATCAGAGAAACTCCTGCATTGAACCGTTCGAGATGTCCGACCTGGAGTATCAGATTTCTTTTTGCAGCTTCAGATATCAGTTCTTCGGCTTCCTCAATTTTTGTTGTAATGGGTTTTTCAATAAGGATATTCTTGTTTTGTTTGAGAAGATCCAGACCTATTTGATAGTGCATTGTGGTTGGCACAGCGATGCTGACCGTATCTACAGAGTTTATTATTTCCTTATAATTCGTGTAGGCTGTACAGTTGTATTTTGATGCGGTTTGCTGTGCTCTTGCAGAAATAATATCTACTACACCGGTAAGGTTTACATCATTGATTTCAGAAAATATCCTCGCATGATGTCTTCCAATTGATCCCACACCTATGACACCGACATTAATCATTTAAAGCTCCACTCTGTTTGGAATAATTTTTATTATTTAATGATATTTAAACTAAACACATATTCTACATTAAAAAAAGAAAAAAGACGACCTTTTTACGGACTTACCAGTAAACTGTCAGGTCTTGGAGGCAGACCATCCCGTTTTTTTAAGATATAAGCGCCTATATCGTGTTCCATTATAGAGCAATGCCAGGGTGTGAGTGCGTGGCTATTCTGAAAACCAGTGTTCCTGCTGTCTTTTACAAACCGACCATTGAGGATATATATATTGTCTTCCCCTTGACTGCTGACACCTGGGGGGATATTACTATCATTTCTAATGATAGATATGATTTCCCCTTCAGGAAGAGTACGTTCAGTCCGAATACAGTTGGATTCTGTATGAGCAGAACCAATGCCTTCAATAGCAATGTATTCAGGATTGTCACTCAGGAAACCAAATGCAGAAGGTGCTGCAGTCTTAAGGACACTGTTTTCCAGATTAACGGTAAAGATACGTCCGTCTTCTCCAAGCATAAGATAGTCGGTTTCTGATATTGCCAAATGATGAGTCTTATGTGCTGATCCACAGGATGTGAATGACACGGTCATTGGAAGAATTATTAATAAAAAAAATATTTTTTTTAACATGTTAACACCTGACCTTTTTAATAAATTTTTTAAAATCACCTACAAAACAAGGTGTCTTTTTTCATATCGGCATTTTTATCAAAAATATTAGGTGTTTTTGAGAAAAAAAGGCCTGGAATAACCAGGCCCTGATGTATATGTAATTCAGAGAAAATTATTGGTGCATTGAGCTTATCATTTCACTCTTATCCTCATCTTTGTTGTAGTACAATTATTTTTCTCATTACTTTCATATACTTTCTCCCTTTCGTCTGCACAGGACATGAGGTAGTATGTACCGGGCCGCATATTCCCGGGCATTTTCAATCTGGTTTTTCTTTTTGAACTATTCTTTGGTGCAAGCGTTGGTACGGTCCTGCACTTAAGGAATACATCCCTGTCGTTACCATCCTCTGAGAGATAAAAACACGTCCTTGAACTTTCCGCTGATATTCCTCCCCGATTCGTTGTTCTTTCTTCGACCACAAAGGTCTTTCCGCGCCTCGTCATTCTTAACGCAATCACAGATAAATTACCGCTCTTCCATTTTTTTGGCCTGATGCTAGTTAATATTGATTTTATCAGCAGATCAGGCAGAGGATCTCCTGTTGTAACCGTTAAGCTCATTTCATCACTCCAGTCACTACAGACATTACTGTTACAGGCGCGTACCCACCATGTGTAGTCACCATCTGTCAGCTTGGTTGTTGGAGTAACCGAACATGTCCCGCCTGAAGAACATCCAGCATCGGCAGTTGTGTACCACTCCTTAATGACAGCGCTGTCTGAATCATCATAAACCCACAGGTCATACCCTGTTACATCAGGAACAGCTTTCCATGTATATCTTGGTGTGAAATTG
>CAYFXR010000066.1:0-25696 GCA_964347155.1 uncultured Nitrospiraceae bacterium
ATTGCCTCTTCTTCAACTATTGCCTCTTCTTCAGCTATGGCCTCTTCTTCAACTATTGCCTCTTCTTCAGCCTTGATCCCTTCATTAACTACTAACTCTCTTTCATTTACAACCTCTTTTTCTTTAATTTCCGACTGCTCGTCAGCTTTTACTGATTCAACAATTAATGCTGCCTTTGGTGCTACGGTACGTTGGGCCTTTTTTACTGATCCACAGGAGACTGATAATAAAATCACCGATAGAATTATTAAGGAAAAAAATATTTTTTTAAGCATATTTTTACCTCACCTTTCTTGTAATTTTTTAAATCATTACAAAAATACTTTATTTTTAAATTATCGGCATTTTCCAATAAAAACATTAGCCAATTTCTAAGGAGGGGGTAAAGCTATCGAACCTGCATTATTTAATACGAAAATGTCATTCCCGTGTAAACCCAAATAATGCAGACATTGCTCAATAAATTATTTAACTCGATAAAATTATTATTAAATAATGCATATAGCTTGGAACAAAAATATTCACCTTAGATTGGTTGGAATTGCGTCTAAGGTATCGAAAAATAATTTCTTTCACAAAGCCTGCATTATTTGAAATGCATTTTTTTGGTGTCTCAAAGATGCATGAGTGTTTGGGGTAATTTAGTATCAAGCCTTGCTAACTGATTCATAAACATGGAAATACTTTTTAGCAGTTGTTTCCCAGGTAAATTTATTGACTTTTTTAAAGCCATTGAGAATTAATTCATAATACTTATCCTGTTTGTGTTGATATAAATAAATGGCTTTCTTTAATACTTCGCACAAATTATCCGCCATACTCTGTATCCAAGGGTTGTTTTTTCTCATCTGAACGATATTGCCTGATTCAATAAAATCATGGATGTTCTCAAGCGTATAAAAGACGGCGTCTTCTTTAAACAAGAAACCACAATCTTTATCAATTTGATCAATTAATCCTCCGGTAGCCCTGCCGATGTTTACAGTTCCATTTGCCATGTATTCAACTGCTGCACCAAATGGTTCATAGATGGAAGGCATTATTCCAAAAGTGCTGCCAGTCTGTAATGCATGATAACCTTTTTCCATCCTCATAGGGAAAACTGTCAGATTGCCTTTGCATTTACAGGCAACTTCGAAAAAATAATCCAAATCAGTACTATCGGCTGCCATTGGAGTTAAAATGACTTTTATTGTATCTTCAGCAAATCTTTCTATTGAACGTAATAATATGTCATAACCTTTCTGAAGAGGGGCCAACCTCCCGCTCATAACAATAATTGGTACGCTATCCGGCATTTTAGATATCGTTCTGCCATTATATGTCAAATCACCAAAACGCTCTTTCGGTTTGTACGTAGCTAAAATCCTCAAAAGAGCTTTCCTTTTTTTTAATTTAATAGTTTTAATTTCTTCTATGGTATGTTTTTCCCTTTTAGGAAATCCAGGTGAAAGATCAACGAACATACCATTGTTAATTCCAAAAATTCCGCTTTTCCTGAATATATTCTGTAAATGTGGTGCAAAATAATCAGTTTGGATAATATCAGATGTAAATTCTGTTGAAAAATGTTCGCTAACTGTGGTAATCGGAGCGTCAACTAACTGTAGGCCGACTTGATACGTGGTTAAGCCTCTTACAGGAAATTGTGAAATTAGTTTTTTTCTTGATTTATCTACAACCATTGCCAGTGACTCCCGGGAAATTGAGGAATCATATGAATTGTGCATTGTCTGAACAGTTCCGCAAGATTCCAATGTCCCGTTTAACATTGCCTCTTTTGATGTCAATGAAATGAGAGCGGTCTGCCACTCCTGTAAATGCAATATAATGTTTTTACGGATGTCCAGGGATTGCAAGGCTAAAGGAACGATTTTGCAGAAGAAAAGGGAATTTTCTCTCATTAGGTTGTCATTTAATTGATTATTATATTCATTGTATATGTAAGGGTCTTTTAGTTTGTTCTTTGCTTCAAAGAAACCTCTGGCTTTTAAATAATATTCTCGCAATTTCCCTTTTTGTGGTTTACGATAATCACATGTAAATTCGTATAACTCCACCTGAATGGTCTTATTATTGAATGGAACGCTAAAATATTTCCCTGTTGATCTTGGTTGCTGCCTATCCATAATTCCGGGATAAAAGGGTGTCATTAAAATAACAGAGGGAATGTTATTAACCTCTTTTAAATACGGCAGGATATTGGAAGCTACGGATGACAAACCACCACTTTTAGCAAATCTGCTTTCAAAAGAGCAAAAAACAACGTGTTGTACTTTTATGTCTCTAAGCCTTCCTGAAATTTCAGCAATTTCATCGGCATTAAAGAACCTGCTCATTAATGCCCAATCTCTTTTCCATTTGTTTAGGTCTAAATTCATATCTTTCCTAAACACGTTTAAATCGGAGGTGATTTATCATAACAATTTTCATTTCAATATTACTGAAGCGGTCTGATCAAAGGGATTTGTTCTCATTGCCAAAGAGAAAAGATACGGATAATTGGCATTTAAATATTTTATGTAATCCAACCACTGAAGAACAAGTAACCCATATGCTCTTTTTATATCTCCTGAAAGATGATCCAGGTCTTTATTCGGTAACTGACTGAAATCTTCCCTGTTTACTAATTCCTCTGTCAGATGAAAAATTGCCCTGAGAAGATCAGTAAAAGATTCATGTTCCAGCAATACAGGATTTTCCAAAAGCCGCAGGAGAAAATTTCTTTTTTCAAGAAGGTAGGTGTGAAAATAGTGAAAGTCAATCTTTTTTATGTCAATTTTATAGTCGTAATTTTTAAGACGTTTACTAACGGTGAGAAAATCTTTTTCTGACCAATCATGGGTAACGATAAGATCTTTTCTAATACTTTCCAGTTTTGGGTCTAAATCTGATAAATATGTAAGAACTTTTGTTCCCATTTCACTAAAAAATGTTTCTATAACCATATTCAGTTTTTCCAGCTTTGCACGCTTTTCCCTTTGTTCCAGCAGTTTGTGTATTATCATGGTTACCAACAGTACTTCAACCGGGACAAAGGCTATATCACCAACCATGTATATGAATATATGATGAGCGTCTCTAAAAATGGCATAGTGAACAAGATAAAACAGCGCCGAAAGTGCTATTAATGATAAACCCAGGAGTATTTGCCAGCGTAAGTGTTTCATAAATAATTGCCCTCCTGATTAGAATACATATTATAAAGAAAATTAATTTAAACAATTTTACCGTGGAAATGAAATGCGGTCAAGAGAAAATCAAACTTTTTCTTATGTTATTATGATATTATTTCGTGGTAGAGTGGAAAATTTCTTTCTTACTTTCAAGCAGTCATAAAGAAAGATATCAACAACTTCATGATCCAGGACATTACCCCTCATCAATTTCATAATATTAATTGCCTTTTGTTTACCATATCCCACTTTATAAGGCCTGTTAGTTGTCAGGGCATCAAATACATCAGCTATAGTTACTATTCTTGCCTCTTGGGGGATATCATGCCCAATGATACCTGTGGGATAACCGCTTCCATCATATCTTTCATGATGATAAAGAATTATATTTACTATAGTTTTCGATAATTGGGCCTGCCTTGCTAAATGAGCTCCCCAACGGGGATGATTTTTTATGATATCAAGTTCGTATTCATCAAGCGTTCCTTTTTTATTGAGAATGTTTTCTGGTACGCCTATCTTGCCGCAGTCATGCAACCAGCTTCCGTATTTTAGGTACTTCTTTGTTTCTTCTGGAATATTCAATGCATCGGCAATCATCAAGGCATATTGTGCTACTCTTTCACAATGACCCTGTGTATATGCGTCTCTTAATTCTATTTCTTTTGCAATAGAAAATAATGTGGCATCATCTCCCTTTCGCAAGGATAGAATGAAATGATAACGTTTAACAGCTTCTTGTACTGTGTACACAAGAGAATCGTTGTCCCATGGCTTTGTAATAAAGCGAAATAATTCTCCTCTGTTAATTGCATCAACCGCAACAGATAAGTCATCATGTGATGTCATCAATATTTTTATTGTATCCGGGGAAATTTCTTTGACCTTTAAAAGGAGATCGATTCCTTTTATCGACGGCATACGATTGTCTGATACGATTACAGCAATCTCCTCTTTGCTAAAAAAATCCAGAGCGCCGCTGGCACTGGTAGTCTTTATTATTTTTATATCAATATCGGAGAATAATATATCAACGGATTTCAAAACACTTTCTTCATCGTCAACAAACAATACAGCCTGAGACATTTATGTTTTCTCCTTACCTACAGCGAGGTTGTTCCATAGCAAAATAGTTGCTCCTATATATATCTTGTCGAAAAAAAATGCTAATTACTTGAGCAGGATAATTTTCTTAATGAGACAAAGGCCGTCAAATATGTCATTACAGCAATCAGGAGGACTGTATTAAATCCTGATCCTATGGCAATCATAATTGTCAAAATTGGAGCAAGAACAGAGAGACACGCATTTATAGCCCACGCCCATGGTATTAATGCTTCGTATTTTTGTCCGAGAATTTTGAGTCCCATGGGAAAGGGTATTCCCATAAAAAATCCAAGAGGTATCAGCGCAATTGACATGATGAAAATCCTTGAACCTAAACTGTAAGTTGATATCATACTCACCAATAAAGGATGTATAAAACTAAAAATAAATATTAAAAAGGCAAGAAAAAGAATTGAATATGGTGTACTTAGTTTAGAAAATTTTGAACTAAACATGCTTCCCATTCCAGAACTTATAAGGACTGTGGTAAGCAC
The DNA here is from genome assembly GCA_964347155.1 of uncultured Nitrospiraceae bacterium. Taxonomy (GTDB): domain Bacteria; phylum Nitrospirota; class Thermodesulfovibrionia; order UBA6902; family UBA6902; genus CAYFXR01. Next base: position 4,778 of record CAYFXR010000066.1, read on the forward strand.
AACAGCAATCGAATACGACGGATTTTCATACAAAAGAATGCTTTTCTGTATGACTGACACCTCGACAAACATAAATCCGATTCCAAGCATTGAAAAATATAAAAGGGTGGGGAGCATTGATGATAGTTTGAAATATTCAAACCGTTTAAGACGGCTTCTTGATTCTCTCGCTACTGACGTTTTCTGAATGTGATAGAAAAAAATGGGAATCAGGATCAAAAGGATACTTAAAACGAGTACCATGAGAAATACAACAGGGAGAAGATAGCCTTCTTCGAGAAAATACAACAACTTTTGCCCCATAACCTTATAAATTACATTAATATTATTTAGCTTCAAATAATAATGGAAAAAGGGATTATTATCATATACGGGTTTTATATCAAAAAGGTAATTGTTAATAAAAGATGTCCTAATTTCGGGGTTCAAAAGATTTTTGAAACCATTAAAGTATTCATGAGAAATGGTTTTGACATAACGGTTTGTTTCTTCTTTTTTTATTCCGGGGTAATATACAAGATCAAAGCGACGATTTTCAGAAAATCTTTTAATATATTCAATTTCTTGCTTTATAAAGGGAGAATTTTTAACAAGGATCGTGATACTGTCCCAGCTTCTTATAGCAGAAAGTCTGTTAGATATGTCTTTAATATCCATTTGTTCAAAGGCCCTTATAATCGTTGTTAACATCCTTAACTCGGTTCTTGGTGGAGGAATAAGATAAAGGCTGATACTCATAATCCCATCTTTTTTAAGGCTGCTTATGTACTTTTTAAATGCCTCGACCGTATACCTGTAATCTTCTGAAATCCCATACATACCGGTAACAGAAGTGCTTGTCATGGGTAAATCAATTATATCGTAAGAGCGCAAACCGGGAAGGAAATTGCGTCCATATCCTGTCCACGTATTAAGTACAAAAATTTTTCCGGAAAACTCATTGAAATTTTCTTTTATTACCTTTACTATCATTGGATTGCTTTCTACTTTGTGGATTTCTTTTGAGCCATAGTATTTTGCCATAAGAACATGCAATCCTGCCTTTGGATCTATCACAAGCACGTTATTCTTCTTGCCTATCTCATACACAATTGAAGATGGGAGAAATTCAAGAAATCGTAATTTGGATTTATCATTTGCATCTGTCAAAACATCTATCCTGTCACCATCTGAGGCAAAACCTATTTGTTCTGGTAAAGGTTCAAGGTACTTCAGACTAAGACCAGGAGCAAATCTTACAGCCGGGCTTTGAAAAGTGTCTATTTGTGAGTATGAGCTGTGGTACGTATCCAGATGTTCTGCACCAGGATATTTTAAAAATAAGGGAAGTCTTTTGTACGGGGACATATTTACATTAATAAAGTCAGGATGAATAAAAAATAGCAATGCATTGAACACGATAAACATGAATGATACAACCTTGATGATATTTCTCCCGGCTATTAAGGCTCCAATGAAACACAGCGAAGATGAAGTCAATATTGCATATTCAGGACCTGCGATATCGAGAAAAACGAGAACCATCAGGGTACCTGTTCCTGCACCGAGCAGATCAGAGCTGTAGATAATTTTTGATCTCTCACTATGTATTAAAAATACTGTCGCTATGAGCATGCCTGAAAAAAAGAAGGGGATACTCAATATAAGACAATACAGGGCTACATAGAGAATTTGTATTCTTTCCCACGAAAATTTAACCGGATCAAACGGGATGGAATTTGAGACTGTGTAACAGGTAATCAATGAAACTCCTGCTAGTGCAGAATAAACGCCAATAGTTGAATCTGAATAAAAACGTTGAGGGATGTTTATTAATCCTGATGAATTCTTCTGAACAGCTTTTTTATGTTGATATAAATTTCTGGAACAAATAGAAAGAACGGTTCCTGCTGAGCCAATTCCCAGCATGGCAATACTTATTACCATGGAGGCAAAGTGATACCAGAGGTAGATTGAAAAGAGCCTCGTAAGAGAGACTTCAAACATGAGAACCGAGCACGAAACCAGAGAGATAGCAAAGTATAAGCGTATCATTTTTAACCATTATATCATTTAAAAGTCCGAAAAACTTTGTGGACAGGATAAAAGTAATGAGATATAATCTATACTGAATTTTTAAGTCTTTAAAGATAAATATTATTTGAGAATTAAAGGAGCCCTAAATTATGCAAAGGGAACAGTGGAAAAGTCAGTTTGGTTTTCTCCTTGCAGCCGTTGGTTCTGCTATAGGACTGGGCAATATCTGGCGTTTCAGTTATATGGCCTACAGTAATGGTGGAGGGGCATTTCTTATCCCATATATTGTTGCTCTTGTAACCGCGGGAGTATCTCTCTTGATCCTTGAGTTTGCAATAGGCCATGAACGTATTGGTTCAGCACCTTTAGCATATGCAAAGATAAGGAAAAACTGGGAATGGCTTGGATGGTGGGCTGTTACTTTTGTTATGTTCGGTATAGAACTGTATTATACAGTTGTCATTGCATGGTGTCTTAACTTTTTCATTCTGTCATTTAATCTTGGATGGGGAAGCGACCCGAATGCCTTTTTCTTTAAAGAATTTCTTGCATTAAGTGAAAGTCCAGCTGACTTGGGACAAATCAGGACTTCCATTTTAGCTTCACTAATTGTAATTTGGGCTTTTAATTGGTTAATTGTTTATAGAGGAGTTCAGAGGGGAATAGAACTTGCAAACAAAATTTTCATGCCGCTTCTTTTTATACTGACCGCTATTCTTGTTTTATGGTCACTCTCGCTCGAAGGTGCAATGAATGGCCTCAAGGCATATTTAACACCGGATTTTTCCAAGCTGGCTGAACCCAAAGTATGGATAGATGCCTATAGCCAGATCTTTTTTACCCTTAGTCTCGGATTTGGTATAATGATAGCCTATGCAAGCTATTTACCCAGGAAATCAAATATATCCAGAAACGCTATACTTACTGCTTTTATAAACTGCGGTTTTTCACTATTTGCAGGTATTGCTGTGTTTTCTGTTCTTGGTTTCATGGCTGCATCACAGGGAAAGCCAATTTCAGAGGTAGTTTCCCAAAGTATAGGTCTGGCATTTGTTGCTTATCCGAAGGCAGTAAGCCTTATGCCCGGCGGCTATCTGTTTGGAGCGATATTTTTTCTAAGCCTTGTTATCGCTGGAGTTTCTTCATCAGTATCTATTATTGAAGCTTTTACGTCAGCAATGGTAGATAAGTTTGGTATTAACAAAAAAGCGCTTGTAAATGTGATTTGCATACTGGGTTTTATGGGTTCCATTATTTTTACTACACAGGCGGGTCTTTTGTGGTTAGATATAGCAGATCATTTTCTCACACACTATGGTCTTGTAGTGGTTGGTATCGCCGAATGTATTCTTGTAGGGTGGTTCTTTAAATTAAATATTCTCAGAAACCATATCAATAAAATATCCTCCATCAGACTGGGTCCGTGGTGGGACATTCTCATAAAATTTTTCGTACCGCTTGTACTTTCAATAATACTTATTGGAGACCTTTATAATGAGCTTCGGGAGCCTTATGGAGGTTACACATGGACTTCACTCATATTGATCGGCAGAGATTGGGTATTAATTACATTTATTGTCGCTGTGATAATAGCCTTGAGACCCTGGAAGACTGAACACCATAAATCTGCTGGAAGAACAGAAGAGGAACAATGACAAAATGACGATCTTTTTTTTTAAATCAGTCCTGTCCATTGTTATAATTTTTTTAGCAGTTTTAGCCATGTTTACGATGTATGAAGTATTTAAAAGAAACAGAGCTAAGTTTGAAATGGAAAAGACGGTTGGAATGCCTAAATCAGACCCGGTGAGCATTGCAAGGGGTCAGGGTATATTCGAGGATAAATGCAGTTTCTGTCATGATGCTTATAGTACGGAATCAATTGTCGGGCCTGGACTAAAAGGTGTGCTTAAAAAATCTAAACTTCCGGTAAGCAAACGGCTTGCAACACAGGAAAATATTATAGATCAATTTAAAAAACCCTTTAATAGGATGCCTTCTTTTGAGTATCTAACAGAAGAAGAAACAAAAGACATCATAGCCTTCTTGCATACATTATGAAAGACTTTTGATATCTTTGGAGGTTTAAGGAATTATGCCGCACTTTGGTCTCATAGATGAAGATGCCCTTGGTCCGATTGAAGGTCCCCTGATGCGGGCCAAACTCCATTTTGAGGGAGGTAAAAAAAGGTTGCTTCAGGGCAAGATATCATTAGGCATTATAACACTGTATGATGCTTTAAATTCAGCCATGCAATTCTATATCGCGGTACCGGAAAATAAAGACAAATTCGATTTTAAAGAAGGTGAAGACATGAAAGATGACAAAACAGTATATGCGGTATTGACCCGTTCCGGTGTGCTGGATGGAAGCTTTGATTATAATGCGTTTGATAATCTCGTTGAGACTGCATTGATTCAAGAAATGACTTCCTATGATTATACCGAAATCCTGCGAGACATAGAATCTGTTTTGACCCAGCTCGGGGTTATGCCTTCTGGTGAAAAAAAACTGCCACCTGAAGACTCTCATATAGTTTAAAGTTTTATTTTCAAAAAAAGTTTTAAAATTTTGGGGATTCAAGGGATATGTGGTTCACAGTAGTTCATTAACCCACATAATGCAGACTTTGCTCAATAAATTATTTAACTCGATAAATTTATTATTATATCGTGCATATGGCTTTGAATAAATGTATTTACACTAGATCTATTAATATTGCGTTTAAGGTATCGAAAAATAATTTCTTTCACAAAGCCTGCATTATTTGAAATGCATTATTGGGGTCAATGGTTTAAAATAGTTCAAGATTGCCGCTTGCAGATTTGCAACATGAACCCACAAGAAGAGTTAATTAAAACTTTGAACAATTTTGAGCAACCTTGAACTATTTTGAACTAAATCAATTTTTATTCTCGAATCCTTTTTACTGTCTAAAACAATGAAACAGCACGCTGAATGCCGAGAAAATAGAATTGCGACACCTCAAGTAGAGATATCTGCAATGCTTTATCATGTATCTTATTTAAGTCAGCTTTATATCTTCGTCAGGCAAATAATGTTCGTTATTTAAATATCCCGTAGATCAATTATGTTTTTGAGGGATTCAGCGTGCTGATTAATCCTATATTGGACAGATGTGAAATGAGATAAGAAATTGATTTTAAAAATGGAGGAATAATGAAAATCAGATTCTTAAAGAAAACAGCAATTGGCTTTTTATGCATTTTAACACTGCTTGTATACCTGTTATTAAGCTGCGCTAATCCTCAAAAACAACATACTCCTGCATCACAACAAAGATTCGAAGATATCGAGCGTTGGGTAAAAATATTTGAAGATCCAAAACGTGATGAATGGCAGAAACCAGAAGAGGTTGTACAATTTCTAAACCTGAAACCGGGTGATGTGATTGCTGACATAGGGGCAGGTACAGGTTATTTTACACGTCGTTTTGCGGTCTCTGTTGGTTCAACTGGAAAGGCACTAGGGCTTGATGTTGAACCTTCGATGGTGCAATACATGGAAGAAGATGCCGCAAAATTAAATCTCATCAACTATAAGGCAAAATTGGTTAAACCCGACGACCCGGATCTGAAACCACATTCCGTGGATATAATATTTTTGTGTAATACATACCATCATATAGAGAATAGGGTGGATTACTTCAAGAAAATCTCAAAGAACCTGAAAACAAACGGCAGGTTGGTAATTGTTGATTTCTATAAAGATATGGACTTTGGTCCCCCACGTGACCATAAACTTGCTAAAGATGTCGTTCTTAAAGAAATGAAGCAAGCCGGGTATCATCTAAAAAAAGACCTTAAGTTTTTACCATATCAATATTATCTTGAATTTAAGCAATAGAAAAATCTTTATTGTCTTATGAAAGGAGAATAAACTGTGGGTGAAAAGGAGATTTTCAAATACATCATAACAGACGGGTAGTTGGAACTTATACAGGTGCTGCTATTGTAATATCCAATATGATTGGAACAGGCATCTTTACAACAACCGGCCTTATGGCTGAAATGGGCGCTCAGAGTGGAGATATTTTGCTTGCCTGGTTGATAGGTGGGATACTGGCTCTGTTCGGGGCATTTTTTTATGGAGAACTTGGCGCTAATATGCCAGAGTCCGGTGGAGAATATTATTATATCAGTCGTACCATTAATCCTTCACTAGGCTTTTTGTCCGGATGGATTTCCCTTATCGTTGGTTTTTCAGCACCTATAGCAGCAGCGGCTATGGCAATGCATATTTATTTGGAACAGGTTTTCAATGACTGGCCTGTTCGTTCAATGGCTGTTTTCACAATCCTTATACTATCAATTCTTCATTCCTACGACCTCCGTTTAGGAGCAAGGGTTCAGATGGCACTGGTCATTTTGAAAATTCTGATTATCTTAAGTTTCATCACAAGTGTATTTATTGTTGTCCCTGATCATGACGTCAGAATAATATCAGATATTTCACCGGATTTCTGGTTCGGATCATCTTTTGCCGTTATCCTTATTTTTGTAGCCTTTGCATACTTCGGCTGGAACGCTGCTTCGTATATAGGTGCTGAAATAAAAAAACCTGATAAAAATTTACCTCGAGCCCTTATCCTGGGAACAACAACGGTTACTATACTTTATGTACTCGTTAATTACGCATATCTCACTGCTGTTTCCATTGAACGAATTGCAGGCAGTAAAAGCATTGCACATCTTACAGCTGTTACTTTGTGGGGACCCGTAGGAGGTACAACGGTATCTTTTCTTGTCGCAATTGGTCTTGTTTCAACTGTGAGTGCCATGATTATTACAGGACCACGTGTTTATGAAGCTATGGCAAAAGACAGCTTATTTCCTTTAACTTTAGCAAAATTAAATAACCATGGTGTTCCTTCTCTGGCTGTAGGCTTACAGGCCGTAGTTGCAATTCTTTTCATTCTTACATCAACTTTTGAGGCATTGCTGATATATATCGGCTTTACTTTAAATATTTTTGCAGCACTTACTGTATTTTCTGTCTTTCGGATACGAAAACAGAGGCTTGCATCTATTCGAGTATGCCGGGGATATCCGATTACCCCAATTGTATTTTTAATATTTACTATATGGATGACCGTTTGGAGCGTTAAATCTCAGCCCATATCAACACTAGCTGGATTGGGAACTTTGGCAGCAGGATATTTTATTTACTGGTTGCAAAGGCGTCTGTCATTCCGAACACCCGAAGGATGAACCCCTTTTTTCAGAGGCCGTCTTTTGTTAGATATAACCATTCAGTTATGGGTAGTCAAAGTCTGTAAGTATGCCTATCCCTTGTACGTCATTCCCCGACTTGATCGGGGGGCTGGAGTATGACGATCTCCTCCTGTTACCAAATGGTTACTGTTAGATATTATTTTTATAATTAAAATTTATTAAAATGCACATCTGTCCAAAATAGATAGTATCAGGAGACTGAATACCTCACAAACACAGTGAATCGACGGATTTGATAAAATATATATAACCTCATTTTGCTTGATCTCATTGTTGAGGATTTACAAAGTTCATATTCTTGAAGATAAGCTGAGAGCAGTTCTTGAGGAGTCGTCATTGTGTTTATTCGGCATCCAGTCTCCTTTGCGGCGTTATTTTGGACAAAATGATATATTAATTTATGAACCAGGACGATATCGATGAAATACTCGGAATAACACGATGTGCACGATGTGGACACAGGCTTGAAGGGGAGATTGAATGTCCTTTTTGTTCCCTTTTCCCCGACTCCGAAAAGACGGAAAGAGTCCCTAAATGGATTTATATTACTGCATGTTTTCTTACTTCACCGTTTAGTATCTATGCGATAATCAAAACCAATCGACTTAATATATTAGAAAAATTTTTAGCGTTCTCGGGATGCCTTTTCTGGCTTGGATTGTATCGATTTTGGTCTTAAATTTATAACATTAATTAACTAAATTCTCATCTCTAAATTCTGAATGCATCCTATTTTTATTTACCTTTAAATCCCGGACAGCCCTCAAAACATTTACAGCCTTTATGTTTCCTTAACTTACAGTCTCTATTTATGCAAATATTTGAAAGTTGTTTTTTCACGGAATTCTTTTTGTATCTATTTTTTTAGTATATTTCTTTCTTGTCACTTAGAGTAATATAATAAACCATTTCGTTACAAAAAATGAAAGAGATCAGAAAATGCATTTAGCCATGCAAACAGGAGGCATAGATGCCTTTTTCAAACACCTATGCCACTTTTAAAAATGCATTATTGAGGTTAGATTATGTAAGTATATGATTTTTATCATATCTTATTCCCATATATAATCCTATGATTTATTTATATTAACACTCAACATATATATTCCCCCTTTTTTAAAAGCGGGAGGCATGAGGAGTATTTAAGTTCATTTTTTATCAAAAACTAGGATAGACGATGTCAAATACAGAAAAGTTAAGTCAACAAGCAGTTCAACATGATTTTTTTATACAGTGGCACCTGACTGAAAGATGCAATCTTCGCTGCAGTCACTGTTATCAAGGGGAGTTTATGAAAGAAGAGATGTCTTTTGATGAAGTAAAGGATGTAATTGAAGAAGTTTCAGATGTCTTAAAAGAATGGACAGCGGCTTATGATATTCATTATTTACCCAGCTTTAATATTACCGGTGGAGAGCCTTTTTTAAGGCATGATATTTTTAAAATACTTGAAGAAACAGCCAAACACGGGTTTGACATATATATCCTTTCAAACGGCACTCTTATAGACAAAAAAAGGGCAGAGATGCTTTCTAGGCTTGGTATAAACGGTGTTCAGATCAGTATCGAAGGACCCGAGTATATACACGATAAAGTAAGGGGGGATGGTAGCTTTGCACTTTCATTGAGAGGAATAAAACACCTTCTTGAAGTAAATATAAAAGTAACGATAAATGTTACACTTTCCAATCTGAATGTTGGATATATAAAAGATATCATATCATTGGCCTCAAGACTCGGTGTACAAAACCTCGGTTTTTCGAGACTGGTCCCTTCGGGTAGGGGGAAAAATCTTTTGAATGAGATGCTGGAGCCAGGGGGAGTAAAGAAAATTTATGATTTTTTGTTATCTGTCGAAGTTGAGGGACTTGATATTGTTACAGGAGACCCTGTTGCTTCACAGGTAAAAATAAAAAGTAATAGTAATATGGGTTACACTGCGAAAGGAGGTTGTGCTGCTGGGGTTTCTGGATTAACAATTCGTCCTGATGGTACAATGAATCCATGCAGAAGGTTGAATATACCTATTGGGAATTTGAGGAAGGACTCTATAAGAGACATTTGGGCTACTTCAGAAGTTCTTTGTTCATTAAGGGACAAAAGTAAATACAAAGGGAAATGCGGCAAGTGCAACAGATGGGCAAATTGCAGGGGATGCAGGGCAATAGCGTATGCATACTCTCAGTCTGTTGGAAAAAATGATTTCCTCGCTGAAGACCCTCAGTGCTTCATTGATGAAAAAAAGATTTATTAATCCAATTAATACGTTTTTGGCTAAAAATGGAGGTAATATGGATTCCACAGAATTATTTCAAAAGGCACAGCAACTCTTTTTAGAGGGGAAGCATGAGGATAGCATCAAGGCATTTACAGAAGCTATAGAAGCAGGTGAAAAAATTGAAATATCCTTTTTGAGCCGTGGAGTTGCATATATCAAGATAAATCAGTTTGACAATGCTATCAAGGACTTTGGGAAAGTAATTGAAATGAATAATCAAAATTATCGTGCATATTTTTACAGAGGCACAGCTTATATGTCAAAGGAAAAATTTGAAAACGCCATAGCCGATTTCGACAGGACAATAGAACTTAAGCCGGATCATGGAGCTGCTTTTTTTGCGAGGGGAACTGCTTACGCTCAGATAGGAAATGAGTATGAAGCCTCAAGGAACCTTAAGACAGCTATTGCTTACTCTGAATCTTCTTTTCAGGGCATTGCAGATCACTATGGTATCTTTAGAACACAAGTTGATAAGGCATTAGCTCTCATGACGGGTGAAGGAAAACCGCCTACTATGGAGCTTACCGATGAAGAAAAAAATAAACTCAAGAGATGGCTTGAAGAAGAGAATAAATATCATTAATCCAATCGGGGAATGACGTACAAGAAACAGCCATTCTTACAGACATTACCACCCGTAACTGAATGGTTAAAATAAAAAGGGAGTAATATGACCAGAGAAGAAAAACTGGAAAAAATAGCAAAACTCATACGCTACTATAGTCTCGTTTCAACAACAGAAGCAGGATCAGGTCATCCAACTTCTTCTCTGTCTGCAACGGATTTAATGACTGTATTGTTATTTGGTGGAATATTCAGGTTTGACGTTAACAATCCTGAACATCCGAATAATGACCGTCTGATTTTTTCAAAAGGTCATGCCTCACCGCTTTTTTATGCACAATGGGCTGCGGCCGGGACAGTTTCCGAAGATGAATTGAAGAGCTTAAGAAAGTTCGACAGCCGTCTTGAAGGTCACCCGACAAAAGCCTTTGTTTTTGTTGAGGCTGCTACCGGATCATTAGGGCAAGGGCTTCCCATTGGTGTCGGGATAGCATTAAATGCAAAATATATCGATAAATTGTCATATAAGACATATGTGCTTATTGGTGACAGTGAAATGGCTGAAGGATCACAATGGGAAGCAATACAAATCGCTGCTCACTACAAACTTGATAATCTCATAGGAATACTTGATGTAAATCGTCTCGGTCAACGTGGTGAGACGATGTATGGGCACGACCTCGGTGCTTATGAGAAGCGTATTTCAGCATTTGGTTGGGAAACAATTCTCATCGATGGTCATTCTTATCATGAAATTCAAACAGCTTTTGAAAAGGCATTGAACATTAAAGAAATACCAATCATGATTATTGCGAGAACATTAAAAGGGAAGGGGGTATCTTTTCTTGAGGATAAGAACGGCTGGCATGGAAAGGCAGTGAAGAAAGAAGACCTTAAAAAAGCTCTCGAGGAGTTAGGGGAAATTGATAAATCAATTCAAGGAGATATCAAAAAACCGGAAGAGCTGAAACCTGCAAGGCTTGAAGCAAAGGAGATTCCGGAAGTATCGTATCCTGCTGACAAGCCTGTTGCAACAAGGAAGGCATACGGTAATGCTCTGAAACGCATCTTTCCTTCATTTCCTGATATAGTGGTTTTGGACGCTGAAGTGAGTAATTCAACCTATTCAGAGATATTCAGAGATGAATATCCTGAACGCTTTTTTGAAATGTATATCGCGGAACAGAATATGGTAGGGGCATCGCTGGGATTCTCAAGCAGAGGGAAAATACCTTTTGTTTCAACATTTGCAGCATTTATGACACGTGCTTATGATCAAGTAAGAATGAGTCAGTATTCAGATGCAAATATTAAATTCTGTGGATCACATGCTGGTGTATCAATTGGTGAAGATGGAGCTTCCCAGATGGGTTTAGAAGACATTGCGATGTTCAGGGCAATTCTCAACAGTGTAGTACTTTATCCTTCAGATGCTGTTTCAACTGAAAGATTAGTTGAAGAAACGGCAAAACATAAAGGTATTGTTTATTTAAGAACAACCCGAAAAGAAACACCAATCATTTATAATAAAGACGAAAGATTTGTCATAGGCGGAAGCAAGGTGCTGAAAAAGAGTAATGAGGATGCGGTTTGTGTGATAGCTGCTGGAATAACCCTTCATGAAGCATTGCAAGCATACGATGAATTAAGGAAGGAAAATATTTTTGTTCGGATTATTGACCTGTACAGCATAAAACCTATTGATCGGGCAACGCTTCAGGAGACAGCAAAAAATGTTAAGATATTTATTACCGTTGAAGACCACTTTTGTGAAGGCGGCATTGGTGAGGCAGTAAGAAGTGCAATTACAGAGAGCCATATACCAGTATATTCACTTGCGGTACGGAAAATGCCAAAAAGCGGAAAACCTGCTGAACTCCTTGATTACGAGGAGATTTCGAAAAATGCAATTATTTCTAAAGTAAGGAGCTTGTTATGAGACCAGAAAATCTGAAGACAAAAATTTTTTTGGATGGAGGAGACCCCGGAGAGACAAAGGAAATTATTAAACTTCTCGGATTTCTTGACGGACAGACAACAAACCCTACTCTTATTTCAAAAAACCCTGAAGCACGCGCACGTCTTGAGCGTGGAGATAAATTTAGCGAGGAAGAAATTCTTACTTTCTATAAAAATGTTGTCAATGAGGCATCATCTCTCATTCCTCATGGTTCTATATCAATAGAAGTCTATGCAGACGCATTCACAAAGGCAGAACAGATGATTGACCAGGGAAAAGAGATGTTTGCCTGGATTCCCAATGCCCATATTAAATTGCCTTCTTCATACGAAGGATTTAAAGCCGCTGAACAGGCAATAAAAGACGGTTTACAGGTTAATATGACACTTTGTTTCCAGCAGCAACAGGCTGCCGCTGTATATGCGGCAACACTTGGTGCAAAAAAAGGGGATGTGTTTGTTTCACCTTTCATTGGACGCCTTGATGACAGGGAAGAAAACGGCATGGATTTGATAGCACATATCATGAAGATGTACCAAGGAGGTGACGGTCATGTTGAGGTTCTAACAGCCAGTGTGAGAAGTTATGATCATATGTTATATGCCCTCCAGCTCGGCTCTGACATTATAACCGCTCCTCTTAAGGTGCTTAAAGAGTGGGGGGAAAAGGGTCTTCCGGTTCCGGGGAGTGATTATGTATATGATCAGGGAAATTTAAAGGCAATTCCTTATCAAAAATTAGATCTAAATAAAAAATGGCAAGAGTTTGATATTAGCCATGAGTTGACCGACAAGGGAATGGAAAGGTTTTCTGCAGATTGGAACTCCTTGATAAAATAAGTTTATGATTTGATTGCTCCGAACAGACTGTTCAGCAGGAAGATACGCCTCAACCCCCTCCGGCAAATCCAGGAGCAGGAAACGAAGGAGAATTGCTCCCTCCAGAACCTGACGAACTATTGAAAGAAGAAATTATTTTTTTAACTTCTTTAGAAGCACATTTTGGACATTCTGTATTGTTTTCAGGTGGGTACAAGCTCTGAAGAAGTGCAAATTTTTCATCGCATTTTAAACAAATATATTCATAAATAGGCACATATCCCTCCAAAAATAATTTATATTATTTATTTTAGCCTCTTAATTTTATGTAAGTCAATATATTATATAATTTTGTAAGCATCTCCATTTCCGTGATAAGGCAAAGGAAATTTAAAACATATTTAATCCCCCTCAGTCCCCCTTTTCCAAAGGGGGAGATTATTATATTGTTTATAAAAATAGATATCATGACACTTGCCTATTTTAGCAACAAACAAAGCACGTTAATACCACATTATTAAAAATTGATATATTATTCATCAAGGATTTAGAAATGATTCCTATAGTTTGAAATACGATTCTCGGTAATATCCGTCACTATCGTTAACTTTAACCCAAAAAATGCATTTCAAATAATGCATGCGTTGGAAATAAATTTATTTCTCGATACCTTAAACGCAACTCCAACTAATCTAAGGGGAATATTTTTATTCCAGACTATTTGCATAATGTAATAATTAATTCATCGAATTAAATAAATTTATTTACAATGTCTGCATTATTTGAGTTAACGTACCGTGAATTTATAGTCTGCAACATAAATATTGTCATTCCAAACATGAGTCATAAGTATTCTAAGATTAAAAACTGCCGGGTTTTTTAACACAAATGGGCCGAAGGTCCAGGTAATAATCTCACCATCCGGCTCTGTCCAGGGGCCTCTCCACCAACCCAGAAAAACTCGTTCCTGTGCTACGATTAATGTGTTGCTGCCAGTTGCGCTGGCAAAATTATCTGTTTTAATAACCAGATTTGGCTTATAAGCTGTTATAGGATTACGCTCAGCGATATCATGTAAATCGATTATATCTCCCTTTGCACTGCCAGTATAAGAAGGGCTACCAACCCATGATTCTTTCCATGTTATGGGCACACCAAAGTAATTTCCTGGCGCATACAAATGAGGCATATATCCGGTTCCCCATCGTCCTTTCCCGACAATCATCAAGTAAAACGGTGTTCCGGCTGTAACAGTATCAACAATATTATCCGCTGCATCAATTATGTTTATTTTCCACTTTAACCCGTCAACCGGATTTTTAAATTCAAGTCCGATAGATATTTCAGCACAACTGATTTCTACCGGGGCTGCCATATAGTATTCCAAAGCAGGAGATTCACAAACTCCTCCCATAGCTAACTTTGCAAATAACCCGGACATTAACAGTAGAAATGTTAAAATAAGCATTCCTTTTTTCATTTTAATACCTTTTTTTAAAAGAACACTAGTGTCCTCTTTGATAGCCTGTGCCTTCCTTACTTCATCAGCATCAATATCTGACACTCTGCACCATCACAGGAGGCGGCGAAAGCAATACAAGGTCTCAATCACCCCGAAAAAAGGCCATATACCCCAAGTGATCAGCCAATAAGTAACGGTGTTTTTCTGAAATCCCATTTTACGATCCCATATGAAGATGTGAATGGCAGAGTACCAGAACGGAGTAGCACCAACGAGAGCGAACAAGTACCCCCATCTCTCTCCCATGAGCATCCCGATACTGCCCATTATCTGCATTGGTCCCCAGAAGAAGCTGTCAGCCCATGCATATCCCTGGTTGAAAGCAAAATAGGCTTTTGGATCAGTGTCTTTGGGATCACCACTATAAATGTTTTTAACAGTCCAATCACTGCGGGGTCGGAATACGGCAACAAGTTGCAGTGCCATCAGAACTGTTATCAGGACCAAGCCTGCAAGACTGACAATCCACGTCATTGATGTTACTACCATTTCCATCGCCACCTTTCTCGAACAAGTTGGTTTATCTTTCCATTAGACAGGGTAATTTGCAGCCTATCCCCTCAATCTTTTTAATCAAGTCTTTTCTCTTCACGAGACTTTAAGCTCGGCTACTCGTCTAACACATGGGATGTCACCACTAGACAGTTCATTGTAAATATCTTTTAAATTTTCTTTCAATTCTTCCAGTGACTCTCCTTGAGACATATAATCTGGATATTCTTCCAGGTAACCGATCCACATCCCCTGATCTTCCCAATAGACATATTTTTTTGATTCCATGATCTACCTCGTTGGTTTTATCTGATATATACAATTTTAGTAAAATTCACAATATTTTTCATTTTTTTCTTTAGGTATAAAGCTCGGATCATCGATGTACACCATGAAGCGCACCTAAAGCCATAGGATAATGTGCTTTGATAATTTCCTTCTTTAGTTTTCTGTTGTTTTCCATTTCCTTTCTAAATCTTTCGTAAATCTTAGATACTGTTGTGGGATGAATACGCCCAAATATTTTGTCGATCTCTTTATGAAAATTTTGCCAGAATACCCCTTGCTGTGCAAGGGGATGAATGGCATCCTTTCAAATCCCCTCTCCCCGGGGGGAGAGGAGATTTGATGGAAGCAGAAGTATGTGCTTAAATTATGGAAATTGTCGGGCAGAATGTTGAGCTATAATTTATTCGGTAATCAAAGTTAGTTAGGGCATGTTTATTAAGAAGAAGGTTGAAGGGAGGGGAGATTGTTTTTCTGGATACTATGGTCAATCCTAGTACCGGAGGGTTCAGGGCAAGCCGGAATATGACAATCTCCCCCCTGTAACTAAAAGGTTACATGAAAAGAATATTTAATCTTGACAAAAGTATTTCATTTTTATAAAGTGGTGCAATATCTTAAAACAAAATAATGCAGACATTGCTCAAAAATAAATTTTTTTCACAATCCCGACATATCGGGACATTATTGTAAATGCATTATTTGTATTCACACTAAAAAAGGTTGATTTTTGGAAAGAAGAAGAACAAAAAGAATAACAGTAGACTTAAAGGCTGAACGCATTTCTTGTAATAAAAATTGTTCGGTGTTCATAGAGAATCTGTCGGAAAATGGCATTCATATGATCACTGCTCCTTCGAAAAGCAATGATTATGTGACTGGAACCGAACTTGATCTGAAATTGAAGCTTTCCAAAGGAGAAACAATAAATCTGCGTTGCAAGGTAAAGTGGTCATATAAAAATTCTCCTGATGATCTGACAAACAGCGTAGGCTTGGAAATTATAGAACCTCCTTCAAAATATAAAGAATTAATAAAGACCCTCCATTAAATTTTCCTATATAATCATTTATTACATGACATATTTAAAAAAATATGGTATATAAATATAAAGGCCAAAAGCTTTAATAAGGGGGTATGTACGTCTTGGGGAGCATAAAATTAATTCAAAAAAGAGCTTATAAGAGAATACCAACAAGTTTAGTGGTAAAATTTTTACATTGTGATTCAACTTGTTACGGAATTGTTATGAATATTTCAGAAAAAGGCATGTGCATTAATACAGGTATTTGCCCCCCCTTTGATTCAAAATTTAAACTCTTTATCCTTTTAAAATATGATCACTTGGAGGTTCCCGTTAAAGTTAGATGGGCAACAAAGACAAATCATTTTTATGACTCCATGGGTGTTGAGATTTTAAATCCATCCAAAGAATATTTACAAATAGTAAATCATGTTAAGAATTCTATAAAATCTGCCTAAATTTTAAAATTTCATTAAAAAGTCCATCCTTATTTCCCTTTAAAAATGTGAGGAACTTATTAAAATATAACTTTAAATCTGTTATACTTGTATGTCATAATTTTTCATAGCTACTTCTGTTTAGACGATGCAAAAAAAGACAAATTACAGGAAGAACAAAAGACAATATTACAGGATAGAATATCCCATTTCCTGCAGGCCAAAAATAATATTTTTAGAAGAGGAATATGAGGTAATAAATATTTCTGAATACGGATTAAAATTTACCTGTAAGGAAGCGCATATATTGAAGCCTGGCTCAAAAGCTACTGCAAAAATAGTCTTTAAAGACGGCGGATCTGCAATCGTTAAAGGAGAGATTTTAAGAGTTGATGAACATGATGTAATCTTTAATCTTTCTAAAGGCATCTCCCTGAAGAGAGTTATTGATGAACAAAGATATATAATAGAAAATTATCCTGATCGTCAATAATCCTGTATATGAAAAATCGACGGAACTATTACCGCATACTTCAGGTACAGCCTGATGCTCCTCTGGAAATCATTCGTGCATGCTATCATACACTCATGCATACATTAAAGAAGCATCCGGATCTTGGAGGTGAACATTGGAATGCTGTAATTTTGAATGAAGCTTACGAAACTCTCAGCGACATGAATAAACGTGCAGAGTATGACAAAATGCTCTTCGAATTTTATATAAAAAAACCGTTTCCTAAAGTAAGTTCCCACAAAAAACCTTTCATAAGTATCTTTTGTCCTTTTTGTAAAAGACCTCTGGCCCGTAAAGCAAAACCTGGTGAAAGCTGTCCAACCTGTAGAAGCCCATTACAATCCAATAATAATCAAGAGGTTTTAAACCGGGACTATAATCGCTCGGTCAACCGTATAAAAAGGTCTGGAAACATTCGATACTACTCTTACTGGCCTCAAAGGGGACAAAAGGCAAAAATTATTGATCTATCACCTAGGGGAATTCGTTTCTTATGTTGCGAGGAATTAAAACAGAAACTTATTGTCAAACTGAGCAGCCCTTTGTTAAAAGCTATTGTCAAAGTAGTAAATACACAAAAAAAAGAAATAGACGGGAAAGCTTTTTATACAATCGGAGCTCAATTTCTGACAGTTACCTTTGCAAACCCAAAGGGATCGTTCTTTTCTACTGTTGTCTGATTTTCTTCTTGATTAAGGCTTGTATTTCAACTTTCTGATTCATTAACCCAAAAATGCATTTCAAATAATGCAGGCTTTGTGAAAGAAATTATTTTTCGATACCTTAGACGCAATATTAATTGATCGAGTGTGAATACTTTTATTAAAAGCCATATGCACAATTTAATAATAAATTTATCGAGTTAAATAATTTATTGAGCAATGTCTGTATTATTTGGGTTAATGATCTTTTCCACATCTTCCCTGTCCAAAACTTCTTCTTTTATAAGTGCCTCAGCTAATTTATCAAGGACATTTCTTTGGACTTTTAATATTTCCTCGGCCTTTAATTCTGCTTCAACTATTAATTTTCGTATTTCCTGATCCATCAGCCATGCCATATCCTCACTGTAACGCTTGGGTTGTGCCAGTTCCCTCCCTAAAAAAGGATGTTCCTCGCCCCTTCCAAGGCTTAAAGGACCAACTTTATCGCTCATGCCCCATTGAGCTACCATCTTCTCAGCGAGCGAGGAAGCCTCTTTCAGATCATTCTGCGCACCGGTGCTCACATCATCAAAAACTATCTTTTCAGCAACCCTTCCGCCAAGTGCAACAGCTAATCTATTCATAAGATACGTCCGGGGGTAAAAATGTCTATCTTCTTCAGGGAGTTGCTGTGTTACGCCCATTGCCATGCCTCGGGGAATAATGCTTACTTTATGTATCGGATCAGTACCTGGAAGTTCGTGAGCGACAAGAGTATGTCCTGCTTCATGATATGCTGTTATCCGTTTCTCCATATCACTGATAGATTCCTCTCTTACTGAACCCATGAGGATTTTATCCCTTGCCTCTTCAAAATCCTCATTTTCTATTTTGTCTTTGTCCTCCCTCGTTGCAATAAGGGCAGCCTCGTTTGCAAGATTTTCCAGGTCAGCACCCGTCATGCCAGGAGTTCCTTTAGCTATATTTTCAAGATCAACATCTTCAGAAAGTATTTTATTTTTTGTGTGAACTTCAATAATAGCCTTACGGTCCTTCCAACCCGGCCTGTCAATCACAATATGTCTGTCGAAGCGTCCTGGTCTTAGAAGGGCAGGGTCAAGAACATCGGGTCTGTTCGTTGCCGCCATAACAATTACTTCTTCATGGGGTTCAAACCCGTCCAACTCGCTCAAAAGCTGGTTCAAAGTTTGTTCCCTCTCGTCATGACCTCCTCCAAGACCTGCACCGCGTGTACGGCCGACAGCGTCAATTTCATCTATAAAAATAATACTTGGCTGAGATGCCCTTGCCTTCTGGAACATATCCCTGACGCGTGAAGCGCCGACACCGACAAACATCTCGATAAATTCAGATGCACTAATACTGTAAAAAGGGACTCCTGCCTCACCTGCTGTTGCACGGGCAAGCAGGGTTTTTCCAGTACCCGGAGGACCAAACAGGAGTATGCCTTTGGGGACTTTTGCGCCAAGCTTTTTAAATTTAGAGGGATCTTTTAGAAAATCTATTGTTTCCTTGAGATCTTTTTTTGCATTTTCCATTCCTGCCACGTCTTTGAAATTCACAGTGGGTTTATGAACGTCATGCAGTTTGGCCTTGCTTGCCCCGAAGGAAAAGAGCCCGCCGGGACCGCCCTGGACCCGCTGAGCTCCTTTCATTATTAATATCCATATACCGATAATCAGAACCCATGGCAAAAGACCAACAATAAATTGCCAGAAAGGGGATAATTTCTCCGTGGGCTCAACATGTATGACAACATTTCGTTCTCTGAGTTTTGACAAAAGTTCTTCACCCTGAAAAGAGGGAAGGAAGGTTTGAAAATTTTTTACTGATCTCGCTTTTTGTTGTCCCGGCAAAAAGATACTTATCTCTGATTTAAACGTTCCTTTGATTTCTAAATTTTTTAATGTAACGGATTCAAGGTTGTTGGTGTTAAGCTGTTCGATAAATTGACTGTAGCTAATAATATAGTGTTCCGGGCCTCCTATATGGCTTATTTGAATCCAGAAGAACAGAATAAGAAAAGTGAGCACGATAACAGTGATCAGTCTCCACTGGGGGTTTTTCATCTTCTCTTTTATTATTTCTTTTAAGTCAGGCTTGTCTTCCATATCCGGGAACTCAATATATTGATTTACTACGCTATATTATATAGTAAATACAGCAAGTTTTGTTTTTAAACGTATTTTAAGATGTTGGTTTTAAGAAGTGAAAGTATATTCAAGAGCGTTAATGTTTATTTCAATTTTATTTCCTTTGAACTTTCCCATAGTCCGTGAATATTGCACAGGCTCGTTGCGATAAGAGTTCCAGGTTTTTTGATTCTAAGAGCTGTGGTAACAGTATGATGAGTAAACTTCTCTCTCTCCGCTTTAAAAAAGAGTTGAACCCAGCTGATATGATGCTCTGTAGTGTTTGGATGGGCAATCTCCTTTCCGATTGTTACGGTTAAAGAGAAATTCTCATCTGCATTTACTGTATCGTGACAGTCAATCACCGGCACATGTTTTTCAGCTTTCCAGTCTGCACTTTGAAATTGTTCTCCAATCCTGCTCATTTTCAATCCTCCTTTTGCATAATTAACACTTTGACATATTAAAATTTTAGCAGAACATTCATAATAGTCAAGGATGAGGTTCTTATTTATTTTGCTCTGTTGCACTTTTATTTTACGTTGCTTATGATATTGAATATTGATGATCCCTGTCGATCACAATTGGATAATGCCATGCAGATCAAACTGATTCTTTACGGTCTCGCTGTAATTTTCCTTTTCTCTTCATTAGACGAAACAGCATTTGGCAGCAAGATAACAGGGAGAGATCAAATGTCACATCTCATCAATATGTTCATGTGCGGTGATGTAATGACAGGGAGAGGTATTGACCAGGTATTAACTCATCCAGGTGATCCCCTCATTTACGAGCCATATATGAGAAGTGCAACAGGATATGTAGAACTTGCTGAAAACGTAAACGGACCGATTCAACAACCTGTCAGCTGTTCTTATATCTGGGGAGATGCTCTCGATGAATTAAAACGGATGTCGCCGGATGTGAGAATAATCAATTTAGAGACCAGCATA
>CAYFXR010000067.1:0-10605 GCA_964347155.1 uncultured Nitrospiraceae bacterium
CGAGGACGTAAAGTCCCGCGTAAAGCGGCGAGGCCGCAACGCGGCTTTTCGTCGCTGGGACAACGTCCCTTTTCGGGATTCAAGGGTTCAAGTGTTTGTTTTCCAGAGATTTTATTAGTTCCTTACACATCCTTTCTACCTCTCCTATTGCTTCCTGAATTCCCTTTAATTTCTCAGACTTAATATACCCTAAGTCTCCAGACAATAATACTTCGGATTTTACCAACTATTTTGGAGATGATCCACATTTCTTAAGGTGGACAACGGAAGAAGGGCGGAAAGCTTCACTTAATTCGATGGATTTATTAAACTTTCGTTAACTGTGCCCGTTTTCCGTTTTTACGGACACGGATTACTATTTTCTAAGGTATAGGGGAAGAATTTTTTTACTTCTTGCTTACTTTATCATCATTCCTGCATAACCAACTACATAATCATAATCGCCACTAACGTCACCAGAGGTTGTGTATTTTACGAGACTAGCTACTTTAGCACCCAATTTTTTCGCCGCATACAACATAGTAGTTACAGGTATTACTCCACACATGCTTATCCTATCTTTCCTCACGGTCTCATAAAGACCGTCTGGATCTATCGCTATGACTCTTTCAATTGCCTTTCTATCCTTTGATCTTGCAGTTGCATCACTTACATAATGACTCATATCAGAACTTGCAATGATCGTAACGGTGTATTTTGTGTCTTTTATTACTTCCGCTAAAACCTCTCCAATCAGCCTGCAATTTTCCAAAGATCCAGTCATCATTGTAATAGGAACTATTTTAACGTTAGCAGAATAATGAAGAATAAACGGGAGTTGAACTTCAAGAGAATGCTCCATCTTATGTGCGAGACTATCTTCTTCAATAATATTGGCTTTTGATTTTATTTTATTTGCAAGATCAACATCGATCATTGATTCTCCGGTCGGTATCTGCCAGCTACCGGATGACATTATCGAAACAGTCTTTCCGAGACCTGTGTGGTTCGGGCCAATAAGTATGAATGTATCCGGGAATTGAATTCTTGAATAAACTGCACCTGCAACCCCACCTGAATACACCAATCCCGCATGAGGAGAAACGATGCCAATTGCCTTCTCTCTTACTGCATCGGTTTCAATGTAACCATTGACTTGTTCAGATAGTTTTAAAGGGGAAGACTGATAGAATTGCCCGGCAACTGCAGGTTTCCGTATCATGAAATATTACTTAGTTCAAAGTGGTTAAAAATAGTTATTTTGTTAATTCAACATTTTTGAATTATCATTAACCCAAAAAATTCATTTACAATAATGCAGATGTTGCGAAAAAAATTATTTTTCGATACCTTAACGTAATTTTAATCTATAGAGCAGAGCGTCATATATTTTTCTGCCAAGACATTTGCATAATTTAATAATTTAATAAAAAAATTATCGAGTTAAATAAATTTTTGAGCAATGTCTGCATTATTTAGGCTAAATAATTTTAACAGTTTAAACTTTTAAAAAACTTCACGATCTGAATAATTTTTAAATTTTGTATACTTATCAAGAAAGGAAAGTTTGATTCTTTTTGTTGGACCATTTCTCTGTTTTGCAATATCCAGCTCAGCCACACCTTCCTCGGCATCTTTTATCTTATAATAGTCAGCTCTGTAAAGAAACAATATTGTATCCGCGTCCTGTTCTATTGCGCCTGATTCTCTTAAATCAGCAATTATAGGATGCTTGTCTTCGCCTCTCTGTTCACAACTTCTGTTAAGCTGACTGATGACAATAACAGGTACCGATAGATCCTTTGCAAGCGCCTTTAATGAGCGTGAGATATCGGATATTACCTGCTCCCTTGCAGCATATGTTCCAACTCCACTCATAAGTTGCAAATAATCAATAACTACA
The DNA here is from genome assembly GCA_964347155.1 of uncultured Nitrospiraceae bacterium. Classification (GTDB taxonomy): domain Bacteria; phylum Nitrospirota; class Thermodesulfovibrionia; order UBA6902; family UBA6902; genus CAYFXR01. The sequence continues at coordinate 1,883 of CAYFXR010000067.1, forward strand.
AGACCTAATCCACGTTCAGCCTTTAACCGCCTTGCCTTTGCTCTTATATCCAGGACTGAATTAAATGTATCATCTATATATATCGGCGCATCGGCAAGTCTGCCGGCGGCATTTACCAGTTTTCTGTAGTCTTCCTTGCTATGGTAACCAGAGCGTACAGCCTTGGAATCAACCTCCGCATCAGAACAAATCATTCTCAAAACAATCTGCTCTTTTGTCATCTCAAGACTGAAAATAGCTATCGGTACTTTTTCTTCAATGCCAACATGTGCAATAATATTAAGGCTAAAAGCAGTCTTGCCCATACCAGGTCTTGCTCCTATGACGATAAGATCACCAGGATGAAAACCTGTAGTTGCTTCATCAAGATCTACAAATCCCGTGGGAAGACCTGTTATCAGTTCCTTTTTGTTATAGAGCTTATCAACCAATTCAATGGTGTCTTTTAAGATTTCTTTTACATGAACGTAAGACTGCCTCACCATCTTTTCTGAAATACTAAAAATTTTTGTTTCAGCCCTGTCGAGGAGTTCATGAACGTCCTGTTCGGTATCATAACTCTCGGTGACTATCTCCGTAGCAGTCGTAATAAGGCTTCTTAAAACGGCTTTTTCCTTTACTATCCTTGAATGATATTTAGCATTTGCAGACGTGGGAACAAAGCTTACAATTGCACTCAAATAGGAAGCACCGCCTACTTCTTCAAGATGTTCCTTTTTGTTTAACTGTTCTGTAAGTGTTATTAAATCAATTGGCTCGCTCTTTTCGTAAAGATCAAGCATGGAGATGAATATTTTCTTATGGGCATCCTTATAAAAATCGTTTGGTGTAAGATTTTCTATTACGGTTGCGATGGACTCGTTTTCAAGTAATATGGCTCCAAGAACAGACTGTTCTGCTTCAATATTCTGTGGTGGTAATCGGTCGAGTCTAGTCAGCGATTGTTTCAAACCGCCTTCTAATCCTCTTTCATCACGGACGGGTTCAAGCATTGAAATACTCCTAAGATTCCGATAAACCGGCTTTTTTAACTTCTACATTGACGTAAGCTGTTATATCCTGATGGAGTTTAATGGACACTTTATATGTACCAATACGCTTTATGGGTTCTTCAAGAATTATTTTGCGTCTATCTACTTCTACACCTTGTTGAGCGATAGCTTCTGCTATATCTTTTGAGGTTACAGATCCAAACAGTTTATCTTCTTCACCTGCCTGGGCTTCTATACTCAAGGTCATTGCAGAAAGATCATTTGCAAATTCATCTGCAGCCATTTTAATCTTTTTGGCCTTAGCAAGAATAATATTCTTTTGATGCTCAAATTGCTTTATATTTTTAGGGTTTGCTTCAACAGCAAGATTTCTCGGAATGAGATAATTCCTCCCGTACCCATTTTTTACTTCTACAACAGCACCCATTGTGCCAAGATTCTCCACATCTTCTTTTAGAATAACTTTCATATCGTCCCTCTATTTTTTATATATTTATTCTTATAATTTTGGAATGAAATTAGTAAACTATTGTAGCTCAACAAAAAGCAAAAATTAAAGATCAAAAATCATCCCGAAACGTCGGGATTGATTTTTAATTTATACTTTCTTATGACTATTGTCAATCACCTGGAAACATCTTTCCGGGATTCAAGATACCTTTAGGATCAAATATGTTTTTGATTGACTTCATAAGTTCAATACTTGTTTCTGAAAGCTCCATTCCCACATATTGTTTTTTTGTAAGCCCAACCCCATGTTCTCCTGAAATGGTGCCATTCAAAGTAAGAGTCGTTTCAAAAATATCATGTAGTGCTTCTTTTGCCTTTTGATATTCCTCTGTATTATTTTTATCGGTCATTATATTTACATGAATATTTCCGTCACCTGCATGACCAAAATTCGCTATTATTAAATTATATTTTTTACCAATTTCTCTTAATGCCTGAAGCATTTCAGGAATTCGACCACGGGGTACGACAATGTCTTCGTTTATTTTTGTTGGCTTAATATGATAAAGGGCAGGTGATACGGCCCTCCTGGCCTCCCAGAGACGCTGCCTTGAAAAAATATTATCAGCAATGCTGATCTTGCCATGGAAAGAAGTACATATTGAAGCTATCTTTTCAGTCTCTTCCGATGCTACCGTATGTGACCCATCAACCTCGATTAACAACAAAGCCTCTGTGTTCAGCGGCAATCCAAAAGGTTTGTAATTTTCAACTGCAAGAATTGACTCGTGGTCCATGAATTCAAGGGTTCTGGGAATAATACTCGAAGACGTTACTTTACTGACCGTTTGTGCTGCATTTTCTAATTTTGAGAAAGTACATAAAAGAGTTATGGTTTCTTCAGGCATTGGAAGGATTTTTAAAAATATCTTTGTGATAATTCCCAGAGTCCCTTCTGAGCCTACTAAAAGCCTTGTGAGATCATATCCAACAACACCCTTATATGTTTTTCCACCTGTTATGAGAACCCTTCCATCGGGAAGGACTGCTTCCAAACCAAGTACATAATCTTTTGTTACACCGTATTTTATCGCTCTTGGCCCTCCGGCATTTTCAGCAACGTTGCCGCCCAACGTACAGAAATTCATGCTCGCAGGATCAGGAGGATAGAAAAGCCCTTTTTCTTCCACTTTTTCCTGTAAATGAGAATTAATAACCCCGGGCTCAACAGTAGCCACCATATTCTTTTCATCAATTTCAATGATTCTGTTCATTCCCTCAAGCGAAATTACGATAGAATCTTTTAAAGGCACCGCCCCTCCTGTCATACCGGTGCCGGCTCCTCTTGGTACGATAGGTGTATTATTTTCAAATGCAAATGCGGCTACTTCTGAAATTTCCTTGATATTCAAAGGCCTTACTACCGCTGATGGAGCACCTTCTGTTGAAGAGGCATCAAATCCGTAACAGAAAAGTTCTTCTTTATCAGTTGATACCCTTCCAGGTAATATATCCTGTATCTTTTTCTTAAAAATTCGAAATGCCATTATGATTTAATTATAACAAAATTTGCAAAACCCAAATAATGCAGTGAGCCATGCAGATAACAGGCATAGATACCTTCAAAATCTTTAAAAATGCAACATAATTACCAGATGCCATTTTGCAATCGATAAAAGCTTTTATGCATAAACCAAAAAAATGCATTTCAAATAATGCAGGCGTTGTGAAAGAAATTATTTTTCATACCTTAGACGCAATTGCAACTAATCTATGGTGAATATTTTTGTTTCAAGCTATTATGCATAATTTAATAATAATTTCATCGAGTTAAATAATTTCTTGAGCAATGTCTGCATTATTTGAGTAAAATAATACCTTCAAGATTGCAAAAAGTCATGCTCAAAGGAGTTGCTTCTAACCCCGTACAAATTCATTATATGGGGTAAAGCTTTTTCAGGCATCTATGCCTCCGACAACTGCATTATTTGGGTTTAGTAAATTTGCATATTGACATATATGAGAGGGTTATATAACCCCCATCGCTGGTTCAATCGTCCACTATTGAATCACACAGAATCCATGATAAAATTCTGCAAGATTGAACCAGCATGGACAAAGGCTGAGGGATTTTGGACTCCGGTTTAACTTCATCAGTCAGCTTTTCATTCGCTTAAAATAATCCTCGCTTAACTTCTTCATCATTGAGGCAAGAAGGATTAAACTGATAAGGTTGGGCACCGCCATAAACATATTTGCAATATCGGCAAAATTCCATACAAGTTTAAGAGGGATGTATGCTCCCACTACAACAAGCACGGTATATATAATTCTATAGGGCAGAACCGCTCTCTCGCCAAACAAATACTCGGCACTGCGGTCACCGTAGTAGCTCCACGATATTATTGTCGAGTACGCAAAAAATACAAGACCAAAGCCCACAACCCATGCACCTGCTGTTCCAATTGCTTTCTTAAATGCAAATGCAGACAGGGCAGCTCCGTACAGATCCTCGGGCTTTGATTCGCCCCACGCACCCATTAAAACAATTACCAGGGCAGTCATCGTACAGATAATAATGGTGTCGATGAACGGACCTATCATAGCTACCAGTCCTTCCCTGACAGGTTCTTTAGTGCGGGCCGCAGCATGCGCCATCGGTGCAGAGCCAAGACCTGATTCATTAGAAAACACGCCTCGCGCTACACCGTAATGAATCGCTGTGCCAATAGCTCCTCCACCAAAAGCCCATGGGTTAAGTGCATGGTTGAAAATAGTTGCAAAAGCGCCAGGAATTTTATCTATATTAATGAAAAGTATCACAAGTGAGGAAGTGCAGTAAACAATGGCCATAAACGGAACAATTCGGGATGCAACCTTTGCGATTCGCTTGATACCGCCAATGATTACCAATCCAACCATTATTGCAATGATAAAACCTATGGTAAGTTTAAACTCAGTTGCCCGAGGAATGACGAACCTTAGGCCATCTACTACAGAGTTTGCCTGAACCATATTGCCTATGCCAAAAGCAGCAATAAGTGTGAACACTGCAAAGGCAGTGCCTAAACCGGGCATGCCGAGCCCGTTTTTAAGCGTATACATAGGACCCCCTGAGGCTTCACCATTCGGGTGAATAAAACGGAATTTAAGTGCCAAGGCGCATGATGTAAATTTGGTAGCCATACCAACAAAAGCAGTAACCCACATCCAGAACACCGCACCTGGGCCGCCAAATGCAATTGCAGTAGCAACACCAGCAATATTTCCCGTGCCTATTGTTGCAGACAATGCAGCCGATAATGCCTGAAAGTGAGTGACTTCTCCAGGATCTTCTATCTTGTCATATCTGCCGGATATGAGCTGAAATGAATGTTTAAATCCCCGAAACTGTATGAATCTCAGGCGGATAGTAAGATAAACTCCGGTACCTACAAGTAGTATGATTGAGGGTATACCCCAAACATAGCCTGCTACCTTTCCTGTAAGCTCAGTTAACAAAGTGATTAAGTTATCCATATTTTATGTGGATGAGTATTTCGAAACAAGATAGTACGCTATTTCAAGGCTCTCAATTATAATCAATTTTTTCTGTTTTAGGGAATAATTATCTCACGTCAGTAGTTCCCCCATTTTTTATCCGTATCATCATCTATTTTAGGAATCTTAACAAACCCATATGGTCTCCCCCTTTGGGAAAGGGGGATTTTGAGGGGGATATAACTTAAAGAATGTTGCCAATGATGCAATGTTTACTATACATCAGCATCGGCTAAGGGGGGCCAGATCTTTGATAGTAGAAAAAGATACTTGCGATGAGTGTTATTATGGAAAATAAGAAGACTAGTATCGGTTTTTTTAGACCCTTTTGATCTGTCCCGTCTGATTCCATACTAAATGAATGTACACGATCTTCTTCAAGTGTTTCGGATTCTTTTACAGAATCATTTTCCTTTGCAGATGGGACCTGTTTTTCTCGTTCCCTATTTTTGAGCGTAACAATATAATGAAAGACTTCTTTTCCTATTCCCAGTCCTTTGGTAGCCTCATAGACATCATTGACATCTACTACTGTTTTTTCTCTTTCAAATGCCACGTTGAGTGATCTGTCACATAGTGAATTAATAACACGGGGTGTCCCTTCAGAGCCAAAGGCTAAAATTAACGCTTCCCAACCTGAATCTGCAAATATGGAAGGGTGGCCTCCGGCCACATGAATACGATGTGAGATATATTTCTGTATCCCGTCAGCGTTCATCTTACCCAGGATTTCCAAGGTAGCAATGCGTTGTTTGAAGGCTTCCATCTCGGGCTTTTTGATTCTTTCAATCAATTCCTCCTGACCAAGGAGAAGGATCTGCATAAGTTTCATCGAACCTTCTTCAAGATTATTCAGTAAGCGAATGCCATTGATTATATCATCTGACATCAGATGTGATTCATCTATTATCACGAGGCATTTATTGCCTTCAGAATTAATCTTTAAGAGTGCATTCCTGATATCCCTTAGAACAAATGTCCTTTCAGATGTCGATGGTTTCAGGCCAAGCTCCTGGGCAATAAAAAGAAAAAGGTCTATGCTGTTACCCGGTGGCTCTGCCATCCATATGAGTTTTATATCTTTAGAAAATTCAGAAATTATCATCTGACTCAGTGTTGTCTTGCCTGACCCTATAGGCCCTGTTACTACAATCAAACCTCGGCCCGCATTTAAAGAGTCCTTTATCCGGTTATGGACCCGGGCATAATCACCCTGATTAAAAAAGAACACCGGATCAGGCACATTCTCAAATGGTAGCAAATTAAGTCCAAAGTGTTTAGTGTACATTGTCCCTCACAACTTCTTACTTTTAGGGATAAGCTTTACCTCAACCCTGCGGTTTTTAGCTCTACCATCTTCTGTCTCATTAGAGGCTACCGGACGAGTATCACCGTAACCTATTACAGAGATACGCTCAAGGGATATACCTTTTTTAACTAATATATCGGCAACTGCCTTTGCCCTGAGGAAGGATAGTTCCATATTGTCTATATATTCCCTTTCAGGAGATGACTTAATAGGGATACTGTCAGTATGCCCCTCAATCATTACGAGGTGACCAGGGGATGCCAAAATACCTCGGACTAATTCATCAACAACTTTCATCAAATATTTGTCAATGACAATCTGCCCTGAACGAAACGTCCTTCCATCCAATACAGCCAAAACCCTTGACTTCTTTACGGATCCTTCGCTTTCAACATTTGTCTTAGTTTCTCCATTTTTGTCGGAGAGCTTATCCTCTAACCTGGCAATAGTAGCCTGTAACTCTTTGACTAGGGCCTGATTGGTTTCTGGATCTTTGGCAAATTTTTCTGATTGAGGCGGGATGTCCTCGGACCTTGATTCTTTTGGGTTGTTTTGATAATGAGTATTGTTAACGGGGATCATTAATGCTTTATATGTGATAATCCCTGATAATGCAAAAAATAAAATAGAAAGACCAATGATAATGTTACGCATAATAGCTTAATAGAAATTGTTTTTTAATCACAGGGTTATTTTAAAAGGATTTAATACAATATTTCAATAAAGAAGCCCTTGGGGCAGGCCCTTTGAAAAAGTTATACAATCTTTTTGTGAAGCCACTTTTTGACAATCGTAAACGAAAATTAGTTCTTGATTAATCTCAATTAAACTCAAAATAAATCCGTAGTATTAAAGAGAGAGCTATTTTAGTATGGAATTAGCAATTCTGTTAATAGGTCTAAAGAATGAAAAATTTATTATTAGAAGAAGTTGAGTACAAAGTCGAAAAAACAAAACTAGGTGCATGGCGGAGTTATATGTATCCGACGGGAGAGTATTTCTCGGAGTTCAAATCCCACAGGACTCTATTCGGCTTGCCGATGATTCATTATACGCGCGGCAAGTGCCCTGAAACCGGTCGGCGTATATTAGCCAAGGGGATAATCGCCGTTGGGAGACTCGCAGTAGGCGTACTGGCAATCGGTCATGCGGCGTTTGGACTGTTTGCTGTCGGACAGCTCGCCCTCGGTTTATTATTCGGCATTGGACAGGCTTCATCAGGTATGCTTGCAATCGGGCAGCTCGCCATTGGCTTCTATTTCGGAATAGGCCAGATTGCAACAGGTATTATAGCTATCGGTCAGTTCGGGGTCGGCAAATATGTTTTGGCCCAAATAGGCATAGGTGAATATGTGTGGAGCCAGAAGTCGGCTGACCCCCAGGCCGTTGAATTTTTCAGATCACTGCTTCAGAAAGCAGCCGATACGATCAGCGCCAGATAACCTGTCGTAACCTGAAGGGTCAGATCTTTATTTATGACAAAACTGTGCTGGGTTCGATTTCACAGAAGCGCATGGTTATGTGTTTATTTTTACTCAATAAATACCTAAACAGCAGCAGCATATACTTGTTCCGTGCAGGCTCGGGGTCAGGCTTGAGAATTGAGCTTCTGTAATGCTCTGATCACCGCCTCCATGTCCTCCTCTAATAAATTTCTATACTTAAGCGATGTCGATATTATAGCAGGGTCTCTCCCTATATGTGCAGCTATTTCTTTACCCTTGTAACCATATTCTCTTGATACTAGAACAAATAAATTCCTGGCCAATATAATATGATTTATCTTGTTATGCCTGCGTATTTGTTTAAGAGTTATTCCTTTTACTTTTTCAACTCCCATTGCTATCTCATCCAACGTGTATTCTTTTTCCTTCTTCTCTTTTTCTATCTCTCCATCATACTTCTCCATTACTCTATCGAGAAAATGTTCGCTACCAAGCACTCTCTGGTCGATAGTTTTATACACATCGTCTCTCTTTATTTCAATTCCATCTCCCATGAATTCCCTGTACAGTGTTCTTGATGTTGCTTTGTCTTCTGAAAACATCTTTAAAACACGATCTGTATCAACTATGCCGTTTTTGCTCTCTTTATTGGCATAGCACTCATGACTGCTCCATTTATACTCCTGCAATTCCTTGACCATCTTTGCCCTTACGGGATTGCAGTGTATATATTTAACAAGTGAAAGCAGATATGAGTCCCTGTCACACAGGATCGCCTTATACCTGCCTTGAAACAGATGACCCACTGTTTTATACCTCCGGTTGAAATACATCGTATAGCTCTGATTAATTCCCTGCTGTGTTTTTGAAAGAGGCACCTTTGCAGTTTCCATTAACAGGTGTACATGATTGCTCATCAGTACATAACCGTAAAGGCAGAACTGATGCCTTTCCTTATACCCGGAAAGAATCTCAAGATATTTCCGG
>CAYFXR010000068.1:0-5228 GCA_964347155.1 uncultured Nitrospiraceae bacterium
TCCGCCTTCTTTCGCTCGGTGATATCCTCCACTATTTCCATAAAACGCCATATGTCCCCCTTTTCATTTAATTCGGGTATTGTTGTTACTCTAATAATTTTATCTCCTAAGGGTCTTTCCATAATAGTAGGTTTCTTATTCTTAAAACATTCTGCTTTTTTACAAAAAGAACAAATTTTTTCAAGACTTTTTTTTGTGGGATCATCTGAGTATTCGCCTACTATTTCATAACATAGTTCCCCTTTAAGTTCTCCCTCCTTAAAGCCTGCGAAATCATTGAAAAACTTGTTTGAACTGACAATCCTGAATTCACTATCAAGGTAAACAACACCAAACGGGATATTTTTAAATATAGATTCCAACTCTCTTAAGAGTTTCCCTTCACTTTCCTCAGCCCTCCTGCCTTTTGCATTTATCTTTTCCAATTCAACAATTCGCTGCCGAAGTCCTGCCAATTCATTTATAAGTTGCTCTTTTGCCTTATCTTTGTTTTTCATATTGACCTTCTCAAATGGGAAAAAAATAAAAGTAGTTAAGAGCTATTATTTGTAATTTACATCATTTTTTACAATTTTTGGAACTGAAGATATCAGGAAATTATTTTGCATACTAATAGAATATTTGAGAACTCAGTAATAGAGAATTTATGGTGAAGCCGGATTTTGCTCTGGACTGAAGGTTTCAAACCATTATAAACAAAACTGGAAAATCTGCCCCGAAGATCACTATTTCAATCAATTATTGATGAAAAAAATCTGTTGCTAAAATAACAACATCACCTCCTATTTTTCAGTTTTAGGGGGGGTGAGAACATTATGAATAACATGTGAACTAATGGGATTATTACTCGTTCTCAAGATCTTCTTTAATCAAGGAGTAACTAAAGGTTTTTCCTGATTTTTCTACGTCATCCTCTGTTTTTACTATATTTCTGCCAGAGTTTTTTGCCAGATAAAGGGCTACGTCAGCTCTTTCAAATATAGTAGTGACATCGTCTCCCTTCTTGAAGGTACTTATACCTACACTTATCGTGACAGGTACTTCTTTACCTTTAAAGATAAAACTTGCCTTGTCAACAAAAGATCGTATTTTTTCAGCAACTTTTCTTGCCTCTTCCGATTGAATATGAGGTAGGATACAGACAAATTCATCTCCCCCATACCTTGCTATGAAATCATTTTTTCTTAACTTTTCCTTTAATAACTGAGCGAATTTTTTCAGTGTCAGATCACCGATGTAATGTCCATAGTTATCATTTATTTTTTTGAAGTAGTCAATGTCGAAAATCACCAAGGAAGAATATATATTATACCTATCCAGATTAGCCAATGTCACCTCAATATTCATGTCATAAGCCTTCCTGTTATAAAGTTTTGTGAGATTGTCATTAAGAGATTCAATCTCTGCCTCTAATGATCTATCCCTCATAGCTTGTGTCTCATTTACTATATAGCTCATTTTCTTGCTCATTTCTTCAAGAGTTCTCTCCGTTTCTTTCAACCTCAACATATCCTGTTCTTTCTTTTTTTCTATTGTCTTAGTAATATTTTCTATCTTGGTAAAAACCACTCTCTTAATGGTGTTTATATTGCTGGACGTGTCAACACTCTGTTTCATCATGCTCATATCAGAATATACACTTATCTCAAAGTTCCTCTCTTCACAAAACTTCCCTCGTGTAGAAGCAAGTTCATTTATCAGGAACTTCTCTATCTCCGAGAGAAAAATATTTGTCTTCTGTACTAAATCCTCAAGTTCATTGATTCGACTTGAGATAGAATCGACATATTTTTTTATAAGACTAAGTGCTGAATCTAACCTGCCTGTAGGATCTGCAGGATTAGTTTTATTATAGTACTGATCCTTGATGTCAGAAAATTGACCTATCATGGGAGGGGGGAGAAGTTCAGAAAAACTATTCAATAAATTATCAACTTTCTTTTTTAGTGGATCAACCCTATTTCCCATGTCAATACCTTCCCGATCATAATCAACCAGAATCTTCTTAATCACCTCCTTATTAAACATCTTTTTAGCTAAACTCTTACTGCTTAATAGATATCTATGTTCCTGATGAAGTTCCTTCAAGACTTTTAAAACCTCATCCGCAAGAACATATATTCTTTCTTGAAATGTTACTTCCTGATTTTTATCATTCTCTTTTGTATGATTGATTCGTTTATTCATCGCTTTCTTCACAGATTGTAAATCTTATAAAGGTTAACCTGATAAGACTGCTAGAGCAGTCTTAACATTTAAACTTCTTTTTGTATTATATGGCTTTTCATATTGCCCGTTTTATTAATATCCCCGGACATCTTTAAAAAGACCTCTACCACTTCAGGATCAAAGTGTATCCCCGACTGAGAGCGGATATAATCAAGCACTTTCTGTTTGGACCAGGCGCTCCTGTAAGGACGGTCAGAACAGAGTGCATCCCACACATCCACAACAGCAAATATCCGTGCGGCAAGCGGTATTTGCTCATCCTTTAATCCCTGTGGATAACCGGATCCGTCCCACTTTTCATGATGGTAGTAGGGTATGTCCAGGGCAGGTCGCAAATACTCTATTTTGTGCAGCATCTTATAGGCATATTCAGGGTGGCGTTTCATTATGACCCATTCCTCATCGGTTAGCGGTCCAGGCTTTAGCAATATGCTGTCAGGGATACCCATTTTCCCCATATCATGAAGAAGGGCGCCCCTTCTTATTTGCACGATATCTTCATCCTTTATCCCCATTTCGTTAGCTATGAGAACTGTCATTTCTGTAACCCTCTGGGTGTGGCCTTCTGTTTCTTTGTCTCTGAGGTCCATGGCTCGAGACCAGCCCTCTATGGTACTATCGTACGCAAGTATAAGTTCCGTATTTGACCGCTGAAGATCATTGAACATCGTAGCGTTGTCTATGGCAATTGCTCCCTGGTCGGCGATGGCTTCGAGAAACTCAAGCCATTCCGGATCGGCTTCCATGTAATACCGTTTAAAAACTTCGAGTACACCTTTTACCTGGCCCTTAGAAATTAAAGGAACACCGAAGTATGTGACAAAGTTCTCTGAAACAAAATGCTCTGATGTTAAAAAACCGTCGATATGCTCCTTTAGATTGGGGATGCCTACGATACGCCGTTCTATTGCTGCACGTCCGGCATTGCTTTCGCCCAACCTCAGCCTTGTATATTTTAATGCATTTGACTGGAAACCCTTGTTGATAACATATTCCAGCATCTGGGTTTTTGGATTCAGCAGCAGTACTGAAGCAGCATCGATGTTCAACTCTGTGATCACCTGGCTTAGAAAGATATCGAGGGTAATACGAATATCCAGACTACCGATTATCGCCCTGTCTATAGACCGTAGGGCATTCAGGTGCCCAAGCTGACGCTCGATAGTATCTTCTTTGAGTTTGAGGCCGGTTATATCACGGACGATATGGATTACACCAGAAAATTTGTTATTATTGTTCAGTCTTGGAATGGTGCGTATTTCAACATATTTATTTAAATGCTTCTCATGGATAATTAACATTGCGTGTTTGTTTGTTTGTTTGCATGTGATGGAAGGACAGTTCTCAAGCGGCCGATCTGACCCGTGATAATACTTATAGCATTTGACTTCTTTATCTATTCCGAGTTCCGGTAGTCCGAGGCATTTTTGGGCGGATTTATTTGCCATGATGATATTATAATCACTGTCGTGAATTGTCATAATATCATTGATCGAATTGAATGTGCTTTCCCAGTGAAGTTTGGAGCTTAGTATAATCTCCTCCATTTTCCTGCGCTCTGTAATGTCAAGAATCATTCCCGAAATCACCAGGCTCTCAAGGTTTGCATTGAGAAGAACATTCCTGATTTGGCCGTTTTTTGCAGTAATCTCCATTTCGCAGTTACTGATCTGGCCGGTCTCTTTTAAGGAGTCAATAAAATTATTTCCGCCATTCGAACTCCTTAAGACATCCTGAATGTGATGCTTAATTAATTCTTCAGGGGAATTAAACCCGCATATTTTGACGAATGCTTCGTTTACATATATAAGTTTGCCGTTAAGTGTTGCTTTATATACACCCAAAAGAGAACTGTCAACGAGGTTTCGATATACATTTTCTGAATATTTCAGAACTTCCTTTTCCTGCATGTCTTCGGCAGTAAAAGCTTCAAGATCAGCAACAGTCCGACGCAGCTGTTCTATCTCTTCAATGAGCTGCTTCTTTGTTTTATATATGTCATTCATTTTTTAAACACCTGTCACTTACTGCTGCCTTAAATCGCTACGTCTCTGATGATACAGTGTCCAGCAACTAGCGAGGTATATAGACCTGGCCTGGTTTTAACAGGATGAATCCGACAGTCCCTTCTTCTTCTTTAACTTTTTTGTAAAAATCGCAGCTCAGGCAGGTTGTCTCTTTTTCGGCAAAAGATCCCTGCACCTTCCCAGCGCAAAATGTGCCCACAACAGCCCAGCAAATTCTGCCGGCATTTTGCCCTCCGTTCAATTCATCAGAGGAAGTATCTGTTGTTGCCGGACACACACCAAGCTCTTCTACTTTTGCTCCTCCGGGCTCTCTACCACACTTTTTGAACTCCCAACAATTTTGTCTTTGGCTCTTTTTAATTCCTTCTTTCTCTTTTGAGATTGCAAGCTGTCCTTCTAATTCAATTTCTTCTTTCATTGGTCCTCCCTTGTCCTCTTTATTTCGGATAATTTTTATTCTATCTTTAATAAGTGCCTGATTTTAATGATGTAAATGTTTACATTGTAATAATTTTGTTTTGTATTCAATGCAATCTTTCAACTTTTATCTAAGCTATGACTAGAAGGTTGAAAAATTATTATAATTTTTTATCAGATAGTATGTTAGGGGGGGAAATTGGACTGGTTTGACATCACAGATAAGGAGGGCTGCAATATCTGTCCCGAGCAATATTGCAGAGGGATATGGAAGGAAGACAACTCCTGAATATATTCGTTCTTTATATGTAGCTTATGGTTCAAACTGTGAGTTAGAGACGCAAGTATTATTATCTGGAGACTTAGGGTATATTAAGTCTGAGAAATTAAAGGAAATTCAGGAAGCAATAGGAGAGGTAGAAAGGATGCTAAAGGCACTAATAAAATCTCTGGAAAACAAACACTTGAACCCTTGAATCCCGAAAAGGGACGTTGTCCCAGCGACGAAAAGCCGCGTTGCGGCCTCGCCGCTTTACGCGGGACTTTACGTCCTCG
>CAYFXR010000069.1:0-4808 GCA_964347155.1 uncultured Nitrospiraceae bacterium
CTGCCAGGCAATGAAATCTGGATTGAGAGGCGCCTCGCTGACCTGCGGCTCTGGATTAAGGGGCTCGGCTTGTGCCATGGTCCCGACCTGTGCCGACAGACACACCCAGCTCATAAATATTAGGATTGTGCATTTGACCAGGCCAAAAGCGTTACAAAATGCTGACAACTTGTTGCTTTGCGGCTCTCGCGAGAGGTTTGTCGCCACATGTTTCAATACTCTCATTTCAGACTTACACCTTTTCCCGGCTATGATATTTCGCAATAAAGTACGGCCTTTTCTTCCAAATTTCTGCCTGAGCCTGCAGTTTCAGCTTTTGCCGTTCACTGATTTGTTGTATTTGGCCCCCAAAAAATGGATTTTGCCCGTTTTTTTCGTCTTCTCCTTGAAAATTGTCAATATTTATTGCATACCTGATGCGCACGGATACAGCAGCCGTAAGATTCTGTGCAAACTCAAGCAAAATGCGTTGCCTGCCCTGTTCTCCTTTTTGCTTGCTGAAATAGTCCGCAAGACCAATATACTTATACACTTTTTACACCTTGGTGTCAAGACAATTTGGCCCCCGATATTCGAACCCCGGCCACTGGCCCCGCCGGTGGTGATATTTAGCCCCATCCTCTGGCCGGGGGTGCCCGCGTGAGGATTGCTTTATTCTCCCCCGCCGTGTCCCGCACAAATTGAGTGCGAACTCACGTCTAATTAGTGCGGGATCCTTTTATGCCTGTATATAGCCTTCTTACTCATTTTATATACAATAGCTATTCTTGTTTAATCTTACTAATCGTTATCAAAAGCCTCTTTTAATTCAGAAGATGCACGAAGGCATGCATCAAGAATATATAGGCTATGCTTAAGTAACTCTTTGCTTCGCTCCGGTGCAAACCAGTGATCATTGAACTTTCCTCCATGAAAGAGGTTGTTTCGTACACGCCTTACACATAAGAGAATTTCGTGAGTCTTGTTTGCATGATGATTTGGAGTTTCCCACTCAAGAAGTCCTTTCCGTATCACCTGTTTTTTGGGCGGATTTTCGCTCATATACTTAATAGACGTAGTGATAGAAGTATCCTTTTCAAGAACTCCGTCAATAACTGATGCGAATTTATCCCAGTTTGGCTTCGCGTCTCCCTCGCCATTGTTGAATCCTGCGGCTTTAAGCGCATACTCAATACGTGCGAATTTCTTGAAGAGTTCGACAGCAAGTTGATCAAGTTCTGATGAATTTCCATTTTTCATTATCTGTGGTTACATAATATAGTCTTTCTTATAATATATTTATCGGCCAGCCGCCGTGGGAGTCTATTACTTCGTCAATTTGCTTTTACTCCACTAATAATTTCTCTCCATGTTTTTCATAGCACCCATTGCAAAACTTCCTGAGCTTAATACCAGGAGCGTTAACCCTTCCAATGCTTTCAGGATAGTATATTACGCCTTTTTTGATTTCTTTCCCACAGTAGTCACAAGCGTGAGGAATTCGAGCCTTTGTCTCCTTTAAGAATTTCAGTGCATCGTATTTACTCATAATTTATCTCACAAAGAATTCCTCAGAAATTCCATCGCGCTCTCTTCATTTTTTTCAATACAAAGTTGGAGGGCTTTTTTCCCCATGTCATAGAGTTTTTTCGATTTCTGATTCAATTCAACCATTTTTTTACGATTTTTTTGATTTCTAGTTGAAAACCCATGCTCGTTTTATTTATCGCTATTTTTTTCAATGCATGAAGATAAAGTCCTCCTTGAACGGAGCCAGAGACTTCTCTCTCTATTTGTGACTGACAAAAATCCGTCGCCAAGTAGAGATATAAATATTCAGGTAGAATATTGCTAGTATTAGGTACAATTTTAGCAATATCTCTGCTAAGTACAGCTTTAGGAAAATCTCCAATAGCAATACAAGGTACACCTACAGTTCCGACTGTAGATAATAATACTTCACCTTTATGCAATGTACATCTATCGCCTAGGTTCGTCGCATATTCTTCCGTTACTTTTTCTGCTCTTTCAAAATCAATACCGAAAGATGTTAATTCTTTAGATTTAATGTAATATGCAGTTCCTTTTTCAACTGAAAACTCAGGATTCCCATGATCGCCATCAGTCACCTGTGTTGCTATCTCTTTGTCACCTATTCTTTTCATTTTATGTTTCTTGATTGTACTTAGAATTCCATTGTATTTAGAGCTAAAATATTCTGGATCACTCCGCATCTTTTCATCTAAGGAACTCTTTCTTACTACCGTCCATAGTGCCATTTAGCTATCTCTCCAAAATGATAAATTTTGTTTTTTTGCTAATTTACAAAACGTACTAGCAATTTCATCTAAATCATGATCTACTATTCTGTTGCCATCAGTATCTTCTATATATTTACCGTCTTTGTCCTTTTTGAATATGTAATTACCACTATTGTCTTTTCCAGGCTTTTGACTGATTGCCATGAAAATATCATAATCATCCGCAGCTCTTTCATTTTTATCCCATTTTTGTACAAACAATATTGAGGTTTTTGTACTTGTACCTTTTGCTGGTGGAGGTAATTTGAAAGTATTCTTTCCTAAGCTAACAATCGCAATAATTCTCGCTGTTTCTCTTATGGCCTTCCTAATATATTCCATTCGTAAATTATTTAATTTTCCTTGAGGCAGAATGATGGCCATTCTCCCACCAGGTTTTATAAACTGCAAGGATCTCTCAATGAATAATAAATCACGTTCCACTTTCTTAGGTATCTTTCCCGATTCGTTTTTTGAAAACTCATATATTGATTTAATATTGTCTTGTCTAATTTCCCCAGCAAAAGGTGGATTTGTGAGCAATATATCAAAATTAAAAAACCTAAAATTTTGTTTGTTATCCTTATTTTTGTCGTAATCCCCTAAATCATATAGGAAGTTGCTCAAATCTGCTCTCGCCTTAGTGATTTCAGGATCATCTCCTTTCCATTCGTCAGGGTCTAATGAATTCAATTTGTGTATATGGGCTTTGCCATCTCCTGCGATTAGCATTAGTGCTCTGGCAATCTTTACAGCCTCTTCCCAAATATCAATTCCGTAAAGATACTTTTGTGCATAATCTGTTTTATCTTTTTTATCTCCATATTTAAGATCATTCCTCCAAACCCAATTCATTGATTGAATTAGGAATCCACCACTTCCACATGCAGGATCAATAATATATTCCCCATTCCCAGGATTTAACATTCTTACGCACATGTCAATTACATATCTCGGAGTGAAATATTGTCCCATTCCTGTTTTCGAAACCTCTGGTATTAGGTACTCAAATGCCTCATCCATTACTCTTATATCTGCATCTAATAACTTTAGATTCTCCATTTGAGATACGCATATCTGTAAGTGGTCTGGTGTTAGTTCTATTGTCTCATCGAGGGAGAAAATACCAGGCCATTCTTTAATAGAATTCTTAAATAATTTGATAATCTTATCAAATGTTACTTTTGGATCATGAGATACAACAAATTCAACTTCTTTATTCTTTCTTATCTTCGCTTCTTTCTCATCGTAAAGCTTGGCATACAGAAGCTTGAAAATTACCCTAAAAACACTCACACCAGCATTCGCTAGGACTAGTTCCTGTAAAACATGTATGATATTTTTTAGATTATAGTCTTTTTTAAGGTCATTCAATGTCTTCCTTACTTTATAAATATCCTCTGGCTTCTCATCAACCATAGGGATTCTTTCTAATGTTTCAAATCCCTCCGGATAGGGCCTATGTAGTACAACTGTTTCAGAACCGTTAGACCAAATACCCAATTCACACCACTTATTTCCCATATAGTCTTTCAGTTGAGTTAGACCCTCCTTGATTTTTGGTCGCTTTGTTTCAAAAATCATATAAACCGTCTTTTTATCCGGCTTATATACAACTATGTCCATAAAGCCCATGTCTTTTCCAGAAAATACTTTAACAGGGACTTCAACATCAATTAGATTTAAAGGGTAATTCAATTCTTTTACCAACTTATATAGGAAAAGCTGTCTTATAATCTCCTCAGGGCACGATTTCTTTTCTGAATAGACAAATATTTCTTTGTTCCTCTTGAAACATTTGACATAGTACCTTCCTTTGACTTTTTCGTATATTTTTATTATCTTATGTATTTCTAAACCTTCAAATGCAACTAGTCTGAATTGAACATTAGGGTCTTTGAATATCCTATTTAATACTCCTCTTGCGTTCATTTATCTTCACCTTTTTATTATGAGTTTAATAAAACTCGTGAATATCGCTCACCTATGAAGAGTTCAAATTTAAATGATAAAACCACAATTACGCCATTTCCCAAAATAACCCCACGTTATGCGAATCTCTCGGAAAATCAAACTTACCAACCAAAATAAATAAAATCAACCAAATTTTGTAACAAATCATCCCCTAATCTGTGTAAATTCGTGTAATCCGTGGTTACCACCCCGGCCAACAAAAATCAACCAAATTCCCCCCCAAAAAATACGCAATACGCAATACGCTATACTCAATACGAGTGCCGTCTATTGGACATTTTTTACGAATTGTCTTGAAATTCGACCTCTTTTATGGTATAATACCCACCTGTTAGCCAGCAGGCTAACGGAGTTTACCCTCGATGTAAGCTCGCTTGCTTTGGAGTTTACCCCCGAGAACCGCTACCTTGGCCTATAACAGGGGGTCGGGTGCAAACCGCCAGCCGGCGAAGATACATGCCAGAAGGCCTCGGAGCGCAGCGAAGATCCCCGCGTCTTACTCGCAAAGCGAGTAGTGGGGACCCAATTAACCATTTAACCATATTATCCATATTA
>CAYFXR010000070.1:0-80212 GCA_964347155.1 uncultured Nitrospiraceae bacterium
GACCCCTTGAATCCCGAATAGGGACGTTGCCCCAGCGGCGAAAAGCCGCGTTGCGGCCTCGCCGCTTTACGCGGGACTTTACGTCCTTCGGATTTTACCAACTATTTTGGAGATGATCCTAATTTTTATGCCCTGGAATTTGTTTAACATCTTAGGGCATATTGTATACTATGTAATGCTTGGAAATATTCCATCTTACAGGGAAAGGTGGTGTTTCGTTTTTATTACGATTTGTACACTTATCACTTTCCTCTTGCAGTTCATTTACCGCAATTTAGATGACAACAGGCTTACAAGCTGGAGATGGGCATTTGCACGTATTGATTTAATCTGGTTTATCCCAATTCTTTTTTTCGGAATAATTGTTATGTATTTGCTGTTTAGATCTTCATTTGCCGGGAGAAGACCTGCGATATTCCTTTTCTTCTCTTCTTTTATCGTCAGTACGGTTTTCTGGAAATCGTCGGAAGTTATTGTGGATACCTCAAGATATTTTACTCAGGCCAAACATCTAGAGATATACGGGATTAGATATTTCATCTGGGAATGGGGCAAGGATATTAATGCGTGGACCGACTTGCCTCTCGTTCCTTTTATTTATGGCCTGATTTTTAGATTGTTCGGAGAAGTCAGGATATATATTCAAATTCTTACAAGCTTCCTCTTTTCAATGACTGTTGTATTTACGTATTTAATAGGAAAAACCCTTTGGTATGAAGATACAGGGATTTTTGCTGGGGCAATGCTTTTGGGAATTCCATACATTTTTTCTCAGGTGCCACTTATGCTTGTTGATATTCCTACTATGTTTTTTCTTACACTTTCAATTTTTGCTTTTATAAAGGCTATGGAAAAAAGTGGGGTATGGATTGGTATTGCATCTATTGCAATATTTTGTACTGTTTTTTCCAAATATTCAGCATGGCTGATGCTATCAGTACTTGGGATTATATTTTTAGTTTATTTAAGGCAGGGGTTAAAGGACAGGGGAGAGGCGACAGCGAACAAAGGAACACGAAGTCAAATTATTTTTCGTGCTATTTCAGTTGGTTTCATTACTGGAATACTTGCAGGAATCGTAGTCTTATTTACATTTGAAGTTATTTCAGGACAAATAATGTTTTTACGGGAATTTCAGATTCCTGGATTAAAAAGATGGGGAGAGAGTTTTGTCTCTACTTCTTTTTTTCAGATTCATCCATTTATTACAATTGCAGCATTGTCCTCTTTTTTCGAAGCTATGAGAAAAAAAGATTTTAAGTTTCTAGTGATAAGCTGGCTGATATTGCTTGTTGTCTTGCTCCAGATAAAAAGGGCACGCTATGTCATACTGGTATTCCCCATGTTTACACTTATGGCTTCTTACGGGCTACAAAAAATCAAAGACTCAAAACTCAGGAGATATCTTGTTTCATGTGTTGTGGCATCTTCAATCGTAGTAGCTGTTTTTGCATATCTACCGCTTTTACAATCAATGAGCCTGGTTAATCTGAAAAATGCCGGCAGGTATATCAATTCAATTAACGAGGAAAAAGTTGAGCTTTTTGTTTTACATTCAGAAAACACTGTAGTCAACCCTGCAATAGCGGTCCCTTTACTTGATTTTTTTACTAAGAAGGATATTTTCTATCATCATGATGAAAGCTATTCCTTGCCATTTGAAGAGATTAAGGAGTCACCGTTACGATTTACCTGGAAGTATAAAAATCCTGGTTATTATACTGCTTATCAAAGAGACTTCAGAGATAATCCGGCTGTTGTAGTAATCTCAAACGGCCCTGTCAAGGTGCTGCCCGAAAATATTATAAGAGAAGTAAAAGGCCGTAAAAAGGCTAAGGTTTTTAATACTTCAACAGAATTATTCCGCTATAACCCTGTAGTTACGATATATCTTCCTGAAGAAAAGTAAATTGCAAGATCTTAAAATTAAAATTTAAATTTTTATTGGTAGGTTCCTTCTGCTGGTTTAATCGTCCTCGATTGAACCAGCAGAAAAGAAGAGAAGAATTAAAAGACTTTTAAGAAATTATCAATAAATTTTAAATACTCTAAATAATCGCTGATTTCATTTTTAATATCGTCAATCATTCTTTTTAAATCTACTCTACCGTATCTGTGAATAATCAAATTCCTTAAACCAACAGAGGGAGCTATCTTAACAGCAAAATTCATCGGAATAACTTTATTTTCACCTAAAATAATAAAGGTGCTTTGATAATCATTTGGCACACTAAAATCAGACTCGGCTATGATATGAGTATTTATGTCAATTGCAGTATCAACTATTAATTGAAACAGTCTTTCAACAGTGTGGAGCTTTAAATTGTTCTCGATGATATTTCCAGACTCATTGTTGATAATCGGCTGCAGCTCCCTGAAATATCCCTGAATGTCTGACATTTTATTTTTTATTAAATCTTTATCAATCATATCTTTTGCAAAAATCTATTAAGTGAGGATTTTCTTAAGTCAAAGAGTTTTTTGGCTTTCATAAAACATTTCAGGGCATAAATTTTAAAATTAGCAAACACTAAAGGTTCTTTTTCATAAAGAAGAACTGACTGTTTAGCTACTTGTTTCAATAAAAGCGGCTGAGCGGTTTTTAAATCCACTAACTCTAAATTCTTTAATTTAAGTTTTTGAGAAAATGCCATATGCATTTTGGCAATTTCAATTAAATTCATTCTTTTTTCTGATAAAAAAGCGAAATCAACATCGCTTTTAGGATGCGTTCTTCCGCTTACCTGCGAACCAAATAGAACCACCAAAGAGAGACGATATTTATGGGCTAATTTCCTGACTTCCGGTTTTATTTCTGCAATCTTAAACATGATTATAGAATAACACGAAAAATTTTAAATTCAAAATAAAAACTATGCCGTGGTATTTTAACCCAATCACGCATGCCCATAAAGGGCTCCACGAAGAATGAAAATTACAAATCCCCCCAACCCCCCTTTACTAAAGGGGGGTAAGGGGGGATTAAAACCTATTTTCGGATTAAATAATTCAGAGTAGATTCGATCTCAAAAACAGTAATTAAGGTTATTCGTGTCCGGGACGGTGATCCGTGAAGACAATATGAAATTACGGACAACACCATTGATTTCATAACGTGAGGTTCAATAGATGACGATTAAACTAGCAGTATAATATGTTTCGGCAGTTTGAACCGTTCAAACCGCTCAAACGGTTGAAACGTATGGAACAGTTTAAAATGCCTGCGTTATTTGAAATGCATTTTTTGGATTAATTTGTTATTTTCTACTGGCAGGTGCTGCAGGATGATGAACTGCATGAGGTGCAGCTTGAGCCGGCAGAAGTGACTGGCTTTTCAACTCCACTCATGCCAAACAGGGAAAATTTCTTTTTGATATTTTTTGAATTGCACTTTGGACATGATACATCAGGGTTTGATCCGGAGACGAGCTTTTCAAAATCGTCTGCACAATCATTACATTTATATTCGTAAATAGGCATAGTTATATTTTCCTATAATTTCATTATACATGATTACGCAGCTCAAAAACCAATATTGTTCTGCTGGGACAAGCATCTCTGTTTTCGCGATAACGGTTTCTCCTATGTACAAGAAAAAAAGGCATCAGGGTACCTAGAGATATTTACATAGAAAAGCAGAACCATTATCACTAAAATCTGTATCCTCCGGTCAAGCCCTGAACCTGATGGTACAGGGCAAGCCGTAAATTTATTATCCATGCATTGCCTCATCGAGCACCTCAACTATATGTTTTATTTTGATTTTTGTTTTCGTCTTTCTTTTTAATGCTTCTATCTGCAGTATACACCCAGGACAGGATGTCACGACCATTTCTGCAGATGTATTGGATATGTTTTCAATCTTTTTCCTGCCAATATCACTTGAAATGTCTTTAAAAAGTAAGCTGAAAAAGCCTGCAAAACCGCAACATTCATCAGCATGTTTCATTTCGATAAATTCAATACCTTTTATGCCTTTAAGAATTTGTCTCGGTTTATCCTTGACACCCAGGCCATAGTTGAGATGGCAGGGATCATGATACGTAACAATTTTCTTATTAATTTCAAGATCAGTGGCAATTTCATATTTAATTATGAATTCATTTACGTCCATTATGTTCTGAATGGTGTTACCCGTAAGGATAGGATATTGTTCTTTTATAACCATTGTACATGTGGGACACATACTGATTATTGCTTCAGCTCTTACTTTGTTGAAGTGCTCTGTGTTCTTTTCTGCAAGTGCTGTTGCTTCTTGTTGAAGACCAAATGATCTTAACGGTGCTCCACAGCAGGATTCTCCTTTAAATACTACAACCTCGTATCCTTTTGAAAGCAAGATATGAGAGAGGGCGTTTCCGAGATTTGGATAAAGATAATTGACACTACACCCCGTAAAGATCGCTACCCTGCTAATTTTTTTTATATTTTTATAGACTTGAGTACTTTTTTTAAACGGATTTGAGGTTATTTCAGGAACATAACGGATATTAATTACCTTGGAAAAGGGCTGATAGAACAGTTTCTGAAATGCCCTTAATAGAGAAAAAATGGCATCCATATTTGACATTGAATATTTTAAAGCTGTTCTGAGGAAAAGTCCCTTACGATACGCATTTTTGAGAACAAATCTCCCCTGATATATCATCTCAGGAATATTTATTCCTGTAGGACACATCTTTTTGCATGCGCCGCAGAGCATACAACTGAATATCTTTTCCGCAAGTATTTTTGTTGGGGCAAGTTGCTTCGTATTGAGTTCTCCGAGCATTGCGATCCTGCCTCGTGCCCCCATTGTTTCATTCAATGTGTTTAAATAGGTTGGACAAAGGGTTTTACATGCACCGCAACGGACACATTTTGACAGCTCTTCAACATAATGTGATTCAATCATAATTAAACGTCTCGGAATTTCTACAATCTTCTGAATTAATGGAGTATTTTTAAGCTTATAACATGATTTCACCTAAGGAATAATGTAATAGTGGAATATTGGAATGCTGTAAAAGCCAGAACCCCGCCTTTAAAATTTCCTGAAAAACCTTTATTCCAACACATCCCATCATTCCAATTGCGGAACGAAGCGGAGCTAAGTTCTGAATGAGGATTTGAGGATTAAAGTCAATGGTCCTTTAATCCTTTAAGAATATTTCATTCGCGCTCCCGCTTCTAAAACCCTGGAGGTCAAGAGTTATAAACCTGTAACCAAGAGACTTGAGAAAAGCAATTATTTCCTCTCTCACTGAATTATTCATCAATTTTTGGAATTCTTCAGGAAGAATCTCTATTCTTACCATTTCTGAGTGAACCCTCACTCTGAGTTCCTTTACTCCAAATTTTCTTATAAAGACCTCGGCCTTATTGACTTTTTCAAGAGCTTCTTCGGTAATCTTTTGCCCGTATGGAAAACGTGAAGAAAGACAGGGAGTTGAAGGTTTATTCCATGTTGGAAGTGCAAGTGTGTGTGAGATTTCCCTGATTTCTTTCTTGCTGAGACCAACATCAAGAAGGGGGCTTTGAACACCTTCCTCTTTTGCCGCACGTTTTCCCGGACGCCAGTCTCTGGTATCATCTGCATTTGTACCGTCAAGGATAAAAGAAAAGTTTTCATTCATTGCTATATCCTTGATTTTACTGAAAAGTTCTTTTTTGCAATAATAACATCTGTCAGGAGAGTTGTTTGAATAATTAGTGTCCTTCAGTTCTTCTGTTATGATGATTTCATGTTTTATATTAAGTAAATCGGCCATTTCTTTGGCATAAGAGAATTCTTCCTGGGGAAGGCTTTCAGACAATCCGGTAACTGCAAGAATTTCGTTAAGACCTGATAAAGAGGCTGCTTTGAGGAGAAAGGTGCTGTCAACACCTCCTGAAAAAGCAATGATAACACGATCCATTTTTTTTAGATTGTCTTTGAGTTTGTCAAATTTATCGTTTGTTGTCATATATTATTATAGTTCAAAATAGTTCAAGATAGATGACTTAAATAAATTAATGTTCGTAAAGATGGAAAATTCAAGGGATTGTTTTTTAATAACTTTGAGCAATTTTGAACTGCCTTGAACTATGTTAGAGTGTTACTACCTCGTAGTATTCATTATGAAAATTCTTGTCAGCTTTAACGATAATTTTAAATCCATTTTCTCTCTCTATTTCTTCGATACCCTCACGTTCTTCATCATAGATGAGGTTTGCCACTTGAGGATTTGCTGTTATCATTATCTTGCAATTTTTATTTGCCAAACCGATTCTTCTTAACTCCATGAATATTTCATAACATATTGTTGTGGGGGATTTTACAAATCCTTTACCGTCACAATAATGACAGGGCTCACATAGTACCCTTTCAAGACTTTCCCTTACCCTTTTCCTTGTCATCTGAATGAGGCCGAGTTCCGAAACTTCGAGTATTGTACATTTTGCCCTGTCTTTACTCATTGCTTCTTGAAACACTGAAAACAGCTTTTGTCGGTTTTCTTCTTTCTCCATATCTATAAAATCAATTATGATAATCCCGCCAAGATTTCTCAGCCTTATTTGATATGCAATTTCCTTAACTGCTTCCATGTTGGTTTTAAAGATTGTATCTTCAAGAGAAGCCTTGCCTACAAATTTCCCTGTATTTACATCTATTGATGTTAATGCCTCTGTCTGGTCTATTACGATGTATCCTCCGGATTTAAGCCATACACGTTTTCCCAATGCCTTTGGTATTTCAAGCTCGATACCATATGCATCAAATATTGGCTCTGTTCCTTCGTAAAGTTCAATCTTTGATATGAGCTTTGAGAAATAAGTATTAACAAAATCTACAAGTTTATTGAATTCTTCCCTTGAGTCTATGAGAAGCTTGTCGGTTTCATGACTAAAGAGGTCCCTGACACTTCTTAAAGTAAGATCGAGGTCGCTGTACAGCAGATGGGGTGAGTTTACTTTTTCTTTTTTCTTCTGGACGTTTTCCCACAATAACATAAGATAGTCAATATCCTTTTTTAGGTCCTCTTCAGTACATCCTTCACTTGCGGTTCTTATGATAAAGCCGAAATTTTTTGGCTTAAGTATGCCGATGAGGTCTTTGAGTCTGGTCCGTTCATTTTCACCGATTATTTTTCTGGATACACCAATATGCTCGACACCGGGCATTAATACAAGGTATCTTCCCGGCAAGGTAATATAAGAAGTAACCCTTGCTCCTTTGGAACCTATTGAATCTTTAGAGACCTGGACAAAGACCTCCTCTCCTTCTTGTAGCAGGTCTTCAATTGGCAGGTGAAGCGGAACAGTTTCTTCCAAATCCTCTCCAAAGATAGAATAATCAAAACCTGAGAGCACATCTGCAGCGTGAAGAAAAGCTGCCTTTTCAAGCCCTATATCTACAAATGCAGACTGCATTCCGGGCAAGATTTTAACAATTCTCCCCTTGTAAATATTGCCGACAAGACTGGCATCTTTTCTCCTTTCAATATAAAGCTCAGAAAGCTGAGTATTACTCTCAAGTAATGCTACTCGTGTTTCTTCAGGTGTTATGTTAATTATAATCTTCCCGGCCATAGTTTTTTATCTTTTATTGAACTAGTACATTCAATACTATTATAACCATAAAGTCCAACTCTTTTTATCATTATTGTCTGAATTTCTTCTGTTGTTTTCTGAAACAGTATTTTAAGTATTTCATTTAACCTTGCCTTTGCTTTTTGTGTATCAGCGAGAATAAGTCTTAACGTGTTATTTTTAATCTCTGCTTTTTCTACCAAAGGTCGAATATCAACAGTCTTATTATCTCTTGATACCTGGTAGTTTTGCATGTTCATAAAAAAATTTATGTGTTTTTCCAATGCCTTGTCAATATTTACTTCATATTCGTAGCGAGAAAAAAGATTATTCAACGATATTTCATTTTTTGGAATCAAGTATGTATCGAGCAATTTAAGCCCTTTTGGCATTTCAGAGTTCGCCATTATTAAAAAATGAGTTGTATCTATAAAAGATGACATTTCTATATCAAAGTGCTCGTTTAAGCCTTCAATTCCTACCGCAAGGGCAGGGCCAAATGAAATTTTTGGATGTGGGTGAAATCCGGTTGAGAAGGCAACAGGGATTTTTGCCCTTTTCATTGCCCTTACCATAGCTGTCATAAGTTCCTGATGAGAGAGATAACGCATTTCACCTGTTTTTGAAAACGTAACCCTCATTTTCCGGAATTTAGATTTCGGAATCTGGATCTCTGATTTGTGTGGTTCACTATCCGCAATCCGCAATCCAGAATCCGCAATTTTTGTTCTCTCTTTGCATTCAAGTCCGCATCCATGGCAAACATCCTGGCAATCTAATGTTATTTTCCCCTGCAGTGCCTTTTGATATTCAGATTTCAGAAATTCTTTTGTTATTCCTGTATCTATAAAATCCCATGGCAGTTTCGCATCAGTGTCAAGAGTTCGTGAAGCATAATTATAGAGATTAATCCCGGTTTTTTCAGATGCAAGAAGCCATGTATCGAAGCTGAATAGTTCTGACCATCCGTCAAAACGGCATCCGAGTTTCCAGGCCGTCTCCAATAATAGAGAACAGTCTATATCGCCTCTTGAAAATACTGCCTCAAGAAGGCTATGTTCAACATGCTGTCCTTTGAAGTTGATGTCTCTCTTTTTAAAGACTTTTTTAATATAATCCTGTTTTTCCCGAAGTTCCCTGAAATGGTTCTGCCCTATCCACTGAAATGGTGTGTGTGGTTTTGGAACAAAAGCTGAAACGCCTACATTGATGTTTACACGTCTGCTGGTTATTTCTAAGCCTTTTTTTGATGTATGTACTGCCATGTCTATGAGACCGTTAATGTCGGTTATGGTTTCTGTAGGCAGACCGATCATAAAATAAAGCTTTACGTTCTTCCAGTTTTCAGTAAAAAGTTTTTTTAATGTTTCTTCGTACTCTTCATGAGAAAAGTTTTTGTTTATCACATCACGGAGTCTTTTTGTGCCTGCTTCGGGTGCAATTGTAAAGCCTGTCTTTCTTACACTCTTTATTTCCCTGAGGATGTCACTGTTTATTGCACCAACCCTTAACGAGGGAAGCGAGATTGAAGTGTAAGAGCCTGCACACAGCTTGTTGAAGTTTTTGATTAAAGGCAATAAACTGCTGTAGTCCCCTATACTGAGCGAAGTAAAAGAGATTTCTTCATAGCCGGTATTGAAAATAGATTTTTGAGACAGAGAAAGGACATTTTCGAGAGATCTCTCCCGTAATGGTCTGTAGGTCATTCCGGCCTGGCAGAAACGGCATCCCTTTGTACATCCTCTTGAAATTTCAATTGCCACCCTGTCGTGGACAATTGTCATAAAAGGCACTATTGGTGCATCGGGAAAGGGTGCTTTATTAAGGTCTTCAGTAATTCTTCTTTTAATTTTTTGTTTGTGTGTGTCATGAATTAACGGAACGAATACACCGTCTATTTGGGCAAGGGCAGAGAACAGATTTTCTTTAATTTTGAATTTTTTATATACATCTATAATCTCTTTTATAATATCCTCTCCATCACCAATAACAAAGGCATCAATAAACGGAGCTAAAGGCAGGGGATTTACCGTGCAGGGACCTCCTGCAATGATGAGAGGATGACTCTCCATTCTGCCAGTTGTTTTTATAGGAATTTTGCCTAAATCCAATATATTTAGAACGTTTGTATAAGATAGTTCGTATTGAAGTGTAAACCCGATAATATCAAAATCTTTTAGTGGTCGTTGATTTTCAAGTGATGTGAGCGGCAAATTATTTTGTCTGAGATATGATTCGAAATCTATCCATGGTGCATAGACCCTTTCGGCAGAGGCATATGGAATATTGTTTATAATTGCATACAGGATCTTAAGTCCTATATGGGACATCCCGATCTCGTACGTGTCGGGAAAACAGAGGGCTACATTTATGTCAGCATCTTTTCGGATTGTGTTTACTTCATTGCCGATATACCTGCTTGGTCTCTTGAAAATCGCATAATTCATAAACAATTTTCATTATGTCATAGGAAATTAATGAAATGCAATTTTGTACAGAATCATCTCGAATCCGATGTTAATGCAACTGTTTAGCAGACTGTTGCTTTTTTGCTTTGAATTTCAAGCATTGCATTCCTGAGGACTGATAGACAACTGTGGACGGCATTTTTTTGGATTTAAAATCCATAGCCTTACATCCTCTGGAAAACTTTTCATCCCACGTCACAAAAAAATAAATGCATTTGAAACAACTTATCTTTTTCTGTTTCATATTAAACTGACCTATTTTTTCTGTAAATTCTCCCTACCCCTGAACCATGTGGTTCAGGGCTTTGATGTACTGAAACGTTAGTGTGGTTATGTATGTTTTTCTGAATATATTCAAGACACTGTTCATACCCTATCGGATTTCCGATATCAAAAAAGGTTCCTTGAAAATGGCAGCCAAGAAAGCCTTTTTCCTTAAGTGTTAAACAATGGACTGGGGTATTCGTAAATTCCTTTGCTTTAATTGTATCTCTCAGTTTTTCGATAAATTCAAAGATATGAGGACCTGAGATACTCATTGCACAGGAGCGGAGTTCTCCTTTGAATCTCGGGACAAAATGTCCTTTACCCTTTTGATAAAATTTCTTGATACGGTATATGTGATCGTTTGCAGGTTCAATGTCTACTCTTCCCGCATTACTTAAACCTGCAGCATTTTCCCTTTTAACATCCACAAGAGCAATAACGTCAGTTTTATACCGGCAGTATATAGATTTTAGAACATTCAATATCCCTGGAGCCGGGAAGTAAATATTATCAGGGTTTATGATGCCTACAGAGTGGCTACCGACAATATTTTTGGCATAGCTTATTGCATCAGATTCACCGAGAGGTTTTTTTTGATAAAGAAAAGTCAGGGAACACACCTGTCTGATTTTTTCTATGGAGGTCTTATCTTCAAAATATTGACGTATTATTTCTTTTTGTTTACTGATAATAATAATTATATTTTTAATACCGGCTGAAATACCTTCTTCTACAGCATATTGAATAGCGGGCTTGTTCCCAATCGGCAGCATCTCTTTGGGTATATCAGGATTAACTTCCCGCATTCGGGTCCCAAGCCCTGCAGCGGGAATGATGAGATAATGAGGTTCGGATTTCTTAAAATTTTTATTTGAGGTCATAGAATAATTCTGCCTGTAAACAGTCTAGAATGTCATTTTTCCCTTCTTATCGAATGACATTTTTCTTTAATTGCATTTTTTGTGTAATGTAGTCATCGATTGACCTTGCAGCACGTTTACCGGCGCCCATTGCGCTTATTACAGTTGCGGCTCCTGTTGAGATATCTCCTCCGGCGAAAATTCCCTTTAAATTAGTTCTGCCGTTATGGTCAACTTTAATATAACCGTCACCCCATAGTTTAAGTCTCTTAATTGATCTTACAAGTATCGGATTTGATGTTTGCCCGATTGCCATAATAACCTGATCAACTCTCAATGTAAATTCCTTCCCTGTACATTCAGGCCTCCTTCTGCCTGACTCATCAGGCTCAGATAATACCATCTTGTCACACTTGAGACTCTTTACCCAGCCTTTATCGTCACCGATAATCTCTTTGGGATTCGATAGAAAACGGAATATAATTCCTTCTTCTTTTGCGTTTTCGACTTCTTCGTGTCTTGAGGGCATTTCTTTTTCAGTTCTCCTGTAAATGATATAAACTCTCTCTGCTCCTAATCTTAAGGCCGTCCTGGCGGAGTCCATAGCGACGTTTCCGCCGCCGATAACTGCTGCTTTTTTTGCCTTTTTAACAGGTGTATCAAATACAGGGAATTTATGTGCCTTCATCAGATTGACCCGTGTCAGAAATTCCGATGCAAAGTATACATTGTTTAAATTCTCACCGGGTATACCCATATATTTTGGTGAACCGGCACCGACACCGATAAATACCGCTTTAAAGCCTTCCTCAAAAAGTTCATCAACAGTTTTTGTCCTGCCGATAACGAAATTGAGCAAAATTTTCACACCGAGCTTTTTTACAAAGTCGATCTCTCTTTTTATTATTTTTTTCGGAAGTCTGAACTCCGGAATGCCGTATGTAAGCACACCTCCAGGCTCATGGAGCGCTTCAAAAACGGTGACCTCATACCCTAATTTTGCAAGATCTGCAGCTACTGTAAGACCGGCAGGGCCTGAGCCTATAACCGCAACTTTATGACCGTTCGGTGGCTGTATTTCCGGTAATTGTATGTGCTCCAGCGTCGGCTCATAATCAGCGACAAAACGTTCCAGTGCGCCTATTGAGATAGGTTTTCCTTTTTTGCCGAGCAGGCAATTACCCTGGCACTGATTTTCCTGCGGACACACCCTGCCGCAGATAGCAGGAAGCATGTTAAATTCATAAATTGCTTTAAGACCGCCGAGATAATCCTTGTCTCTGACAAACTTTATGAACTTCGGTATGTCTATCTCCACTGGACAACCGGCAACGCAGAGAGGTTTTTTACATTGAAGACACCGGTCAGCCTCTTTAAAAGCCTGTCTTTCCGTTAAACCAATAGCAACTTCTTTAAAGTCTGATTTTCTTTTTTCAGGATTTCTGTATCGCATAAGTAAATCAGGGTTCAAGGATTCCTTTTTTTGTTTTTCTTAAAAATTTGTTTAATGACTGTTCTTCTTCTTTTTTGTAGAAGTTTAATCGGCTCCACAGTTCTCCGAAGTCAACTTCATGCCCGTCAAACTCAGGCCCTTCAATACATGCGAATCTTGTTTTCCCTCCCACGTGAACTCTACAGGCACCGCACATGCCTGTTCCTTCCACCATGATCGGGTTGAGACTCACTATGGTTTTGATGCGGTAAGGCCTGGTCAATTCTGAAACCGCCTGCATCATTTTGAGAGGGCCGACAGCTATTACGATTTTAATGGAATTGCTTTCTATAACTTCTTTTAACACATCGGTAACAAATCCTTTTTCGCCGTAACTTCCGTCATCTGTAGCAATAAGAATATCCGTAGAGTGCTCCCTGAATTTATCTTCCCATATGAGAAGTTCTTTAGTTCGAGCTCCGAGAATGATGGTAACTTTATTTCTTTTCTCCTTTAACGCCTTAAGTATCGGATGAAGGGTAGCCGAACCAATACCGCCGCCTACTAATAAACAATGTCCGTATCTTTTGACAGGAGTGGGATGTCCGAGTGGGCCTGTGATATCCCGGATTTCGTCACCGGTATTAAGCATGCCTAATTCTTCCGTTGTCTTGCCAACTTTTTGAAACAGCAATGTTATAGATCCGTTTTCTCGATCACAATCTGCAATGGTCAAAGGAATCCTTTCTCCTTTCTCATGAAGTCTCAGGACGACAAAATTCCCGGCTTTTGCATGTTTGGAAATATAAGGCGCACTTATTATTATCATGTCAACCTGTGGTGCTATTGATTGTTTTTGTAAAATTTTAAACATTGTTTTATATTCTAACCCAAAAATCGACTCTGCATTATTGGGCTAGTCTCTCATCCCATGTGCAAGAGCTGTTACATATATATCGCGGGCACCGGCTTTTTTTAGTACATTCGAGCATTCGCCTACTGTGGCGCCAGTGGTTATTACATCATCTACCAGTAAAATATTTTTTCCCTCAATAAGTTTATTATTTCTTATTTCAAATGCCTTTTTAATGTTTTTTATTCTGTCATGTGAACTTAATCCTACCTGTGGCATTGTATCTTTGATTTTAACAAGACAGTTAAATATGGCTTTACCCCCGATGCATTTTGCTATGTACTGAGCGAGAAGAGCAGATTGGTTGAATTCCCTCTGTCTGAGGCGTTTCTTATAAAGCGGGATAGGAATAATTAAATCAACGCAGGGTATATTTACCCCGCACCGAGATTTCTCTGGTGTGGGGATTATCTGAAGCATTATTTCAGATAACGGTTTTGAAAGTCTTTTTATTTTGTGATACTTAAATAAATTTATCGCCCTTTTTAATGCGCCGTCGTATAATCCATAACTTCTTGCTGTCTTAAATGCAGGTTCGTTTTTAATGCACTCACCGCATGTCATAGATACGTCGGAAGTAAGGGGTCTTCCGCATTTCCGGCATGTGTGGCCTTTATATGGATATATTGTTTGCCAGCACCCAGCGCATATTGGTGCAATTTTATGATCTAATGATGGTTTTTCACAGATCGGGCAGGATTGTGGGAAAAGGATATTTAAAAATCTATTTAACATAAAAAAGAATACCAGAATGCAAGGGTTCAATGAACAATTAACAATGATCAATTAGTAAAAAATTTCTGCATTGTTCATTACTCATTGATAACTGGTAATTGTGTTTATGCTCCGAACTTCTTCAGCCTCCCTGCATGAGCGAGTGCCAGCGGCATAAGATTCATTGCAGGAAAAATTCCGAGTTCGCCTTTTACACATTCTCTCTCGGAAAAAACCTTGCAAATACCTCCAAGGACATAAGGAGATTTAATTAGTACAGGTACCGGATGCCAGCTATGGCTTTTTATGCGAGATGGTGTTGAATGGTCACCAGTTATAATAAGGACATCCGGTTTTAACCGGAATATATCCGGCAGGAGTTTATCAAACTCCTCTATCTTTGCTGCCTTGCCCTCAAAATTACCATCCTCACCATATGAGTCAATTTTTTTAACATGTAGAAAGAAAAAATCATATTCATTGTATGTATTCTGTAAAAATGTAATTTCATCTTTAACATTACCTTCAATAGCAGGTGTATCCATTTCCATAAGACGTGCAAGCCCTCTATACATGGGGTAAGTGGCAATGGCAAGAGCTTTTAATCCAAACGCCTCATGAAAAGTAGGAATATTCGGCATACTGGAGAATCCCCTCGTAAGGATAAAGTTAGCCTTTTCCTCATTTTTCAGTATTTCGTGTGCCATATTTATTAATCTCTCAGAAATCTGTGATACTTTTTCAGCATTTTTTGAAAGGGGTTTTGGGGGAAAAGGTGTTTTTCCCTCTTTCTGTGGGTCAGTATCGGTTATCATAGCTGAATCAGGGTCGAGAGCATCAGGGAATCTCATCAAAATAGCAAATCTATGTTCCACGCCTGATGCAAATATAAGTTCTACATCATTGATTTTGCCTATCTCATTTTGCAGTTTCTCTGTAAGCTTCCTGTTTTGTTCGGTAGGTATCCTCCCGGCCCTTCTGTCAATAATAATTCCATCTTTGATTGTTGCATAATTGCCCCTCGCTGCTACATCTGTCCTTCTCACTTCAAGATCGAGTCCAAGGGCCTCCAAGATTCCCCTTCCGATCTGGCAATCTATGGGATTATATCCAAATATACCAAGATGTCCAGGGCCGCTTCCTGGGGTAATTCCATAAGCGACAGGTATATGGAGCCCACATGCAGATTCGTTGGCCAGTGTATCAAGATGTGGCGTATGCGCAGTTTCAAGCTCGGTCCTCCCCGAGGCATCAGGGAGTCCACCGAGTCCATCGAGAACTATGAGCAAAATCTTTGTAACATTTTTTTGTATGAGTGGTTTTATTAAATCCTGCATATTCATGGTATGATTGTCCTCCCCGTAATGCCTGAAAAAATTTTACACGAATTAAAACCGGAAAATGGTGAAACGCGCCCCTACATTTTTACTCATTTTATTTTATCAACATCTCAAGCAATGCCTTCTGTGTATGCAACCTGTTTTCCGCCTGATCTATGACAACACTCTGAGGAGAATCTATTACATCGTCGGTTATCTCTTCCCCTCGGTGTGCAGGGAGGCAGTGCATAACAATTGCATCGGGTTTTGCAAGAGAAAGGAGGTTTTGATTTAATTGATATTTTTTAAATATCTGCTTTCTTCGTTCTATATCTCTTTCCTGTCCCATGCTTATCCACACGTCCGTATAAAGCGCATCAGCATCTTTTGCAGCCTCATAAGGGTCTATTATGACTTTGACTTTAGCTCCGCTGGCAGTGACTTTTTCATAAATTTTTCTGTCAGGATAGTAACCCTGAGGGCATGCAAGAACGAGGTCCAAACCTGTTAATAATGCTGCTTCCAGTAATGAATTGGCAACGTTATTGCCGTCGCCAACGTAAGCAAGACGTACGTCTTTTAGTCTGCCCTTTTTTTCCATGATTGTTAACATATCTGCAAGCGCTTGGCAAGGATGATGCAAATCTGTAAGGCCATTAATCACAGGAATTGTAGCATTATTAGAAAGCTTTTCAATTGTTTCGTGGGCATAGGTTCTAATGACGATTCCATGTAGATATCTTGCAAGTACCTTTGCGGTATCTTCTATAGTTTCTCCCCTTCCCAGTTGTAAATCTTTTGTGTTGATATATATTGCCTGTGCCCCGAGTTGATATATACCGGTTTGAAAGGATATCCTCGTTCTTGTTGACGTCTTATCAAACATAAGCCCGATACTTTTCCCTATGAGCGGGCATTTTGAGATGTCTTTGCCTGCTTTGAACCCGGCGGATCTTTTCAGAAGAGCGTTCATCTCCTCTGATGATAGATCCAGCAATGTAAGAAAATCTCTTTTCATCTTCGTATCTCTTTCTTTAATAATTTTTTATGAGTAAATCCCAATTTAATAACTGCTTATTACAAACTATGATTGATTTCCAAAAATATCTTCAAAGACGTCAATAAGATAATCAATTTCTTTTTCAATAACTATAAGAGGAGGGGTAAAACGAAGCACATTGCCGCTTGTGCAGCTTATGAGAATTCCTCTCTGGGCACATGACTCAACAATGGGGCTAGCAGTTTTTGTTAATTCAAGACCAAGCATAAGCCCTAACCCTCTTACTTCAATAATATCTGAAGGAAAGTCTTCCTTTAATTTTTCAAGTTTGCTCATAAAGTATTGTCCAATACGCCGACAATTATCCAGGATGAAGCCGTCTTCAAGCAAGATTTCTATTGTTGCAACCGCTGCCGCACATGCAAGAGGATTTCCTCCAAAAGTTGAGGCATGTGTTCCATGCTGAAATGATACTGCTACGGCATCTTTTGCAAGTATTGCACCTATCGCAACCCCTCCTCCAAGTCCTTTTGCAAGGACAATTATATCAGGTTTTATATTAAAATGTTCATATGCAAAGAGCTTCCCGGTTCTCCCAATACCTGTCTGGACTTCATCAAGGATAAGTAAAAGTTTATCTTTGTTGCATATTTCATGGACTTGTTCCAGATAGCCTTTTGAAGGCATCTTGATACCGCCTTCGCCCTGAATCGGTTCAAGCATTATAGCGCATGTATGCTTTGTAATAGCTTTTTTGATAGCATCAATATCATTAAATGGTACATGTTTGAATCCGGGAACTAACGGTTCAAAACCTTTTTGCACTTTTTCTTGTCCAGTAGCGCTCAGTGCTGCAAGGGTTCTGCCGTGAAATGAACCATAGGCGGTTATAATTTCATATTTATTTGGTGAAATATGGTCTTTTGTATACTTTCTTGCAAGTTTTATTGCTCCTTCAATTGCTTCTGCACCTGAATTACAGAAGAAGGCCTTGTCTGCACATGAATGTTCGACTAAAAGCTTGGCAAGCTTAATCTGTGGCTCAATATGGTATAAATTAGAAACATGGAGAAGTCTTTGTGCCTGTTTTTGCAATGCAATTACAACCTTAGGGTGGCAATGGCCAAGACAATTTACGGCAATGCCGCCAACAAAGTCGAGGTATTCTTTTCCATGAGAATCCCATACTTTCATTCCCCTTCCTTTCCTCAAAACAATAGGGAAGCGATTATATGTGTTCATTAAATATTTTTTAGACTCTTCTATAAATTTTTTCTCCATGGTTTAAACAATATAACATAAATCATTTAAGTAGCAAAAGTATCGGGATCAGTGGTAGCTATTTGTTTTAACAGCGATCATTTCGCTATAATTAATTTATGTTAAAAAAAGGTCAAGCTTCCTCTTGTGAGATATTAATAAAAGCTGACAGAAAGACCGGTAACCGTAACAGATATTATCCTTTTCAAAATAATTTTACATGGAAAGGAGTAAAGGTTCAAAAGTATAAATCAAGAGGAGATGATTGGTCAGATATAAAAAGGCAGGCCTTGATAGGCGACTCTGGCGAAACTGCAAAATTTCATCTCAGATATTTTGAGATAATGCCCGGAGGATACAGCAGCTTTGAAACTCACAAACACGAACACGTGGTAATTGGCATCAGAGGTAGAGGAAAGGCAAGGCTTGAAAAGAGGAATATTGATATTGAATTTCTCGATATTCTTTATATTAACCCGAACACCCCACACAAATTTTATAATCCCTATAAAGAACCCTTTGGATTTTTTTGCATCGTTAATGCAAAAAGGGACAGGCCGAAGATTCTAAAAAAGCAGGGTTGACTGTTTGTAGGAGATATGTGTCTTAAGTGATAGTATTATTCATAGCAGATTTTGTTACAATAAAAAAATTTTAATAATGGTAAATGTCAAGACTCAAGTGACTATATGTCAAAGACTGAAAATGTAAAATAAGGAGATCAAAGATGTCAGAAGTTACATTAAAAATTCAAGGGATGAGTTGTCAACATTGTGTTATGAATGTGAAAAAAGCTGTTGACCGTATTGAGGGGGTCAACTCTTCAGCTGTCTCGATTGGCTCTGCTAAAATTGAATATGATGAATCAAAGACAAACAAAGAAGCAATTGCCCAAGCTGTTCAGAATGCCGGATACAAAGTGATTGGATGAATTATATATGCACTTTTTAAGAAAAGATTAGCATTAGCCGTTATAAATTTTTAATCGCATGAGAAAAAAATCTATAAAAGGAGATTCTATCAATATGAGTATGGAATATTCAGTAAGTCCTGAAGGAGAGAAGTTTCCCTTGCCGACGACAAAAGAATACAAAGAAGAATTTAAACGTCTTAAGGCGGCTGTGGCAAAACAAAGGAAACATAAGCGAGAGATTGTTGTAGTTATGGGGGTCGGGTTTGTAGGAGTTGCGATGGCAGCGGTCATAGCTGATACTGTAGATAAGAAGGCACGTCCGAGTAAATTTGTCATAGGCATGCAGAGACCAAGCACGCGGAGTTACTGGAAGATTCCAATACTCAATAGAGGAATATCTCCGGTCACATCAGAAGATGAAGAGCTTGCGCCTATGATAAAAAGATGTGTTATAGAGAAAAAGACACTTACCTCGACATTTACATACGAAGTACTGACTCTTGCAGATGTAGTTGTGATTGACATTCAATGCGATTACCTTAAGGAGTCTCTTGGAGATATCTATAACGGACGTGCCGATATGACTCCTCTTGAAGAATCGCTAGCGATTATGGCTGAACATATTTCACCTGATGCTCTTGTACTCATTGAAACAACGGTGGCACCTGGAACTACAGAACAGATTGCCTACCCGATAATGAAAAAGGTTTTTCAGAAAAGGGGTATTAAAACAGACCCTCTGCTTGCTCACAGCTTTGAAAGGGTAATGCCAGGGAAAGAGTATGTCTCGAGTGTCAGGGACTTTTGGAGGGTGTGCAGTGGCATAAACAAAAGGGCGCAAAAGAGGGTTGTGAGATTTCTCAATGATGTATTGAATACAAAGGATTATCCCCTTACCGTTCTTGACAGGCCGATTGAATCGGAAACGGCAAAAATAGTGGAAAACAGCTTCCGCGCCACGATCCTTGCCTTTCTTGATGAATGGAGCCTATTTGCAGAACGAAATGGTGTAGACCTTATAAAAGTTATTGAAGCTATTAAAGTACGTCCAACCCATAATAATATAATTTTCCCCGGACCTGGCATAGGTGGTTATTGTTTACCAAAAGACGGGGGACTTGGTATATGGGCATATAGGCATATTCACGGATTTGAAGATGATATTTTCAGGATTACACCAATGGCAATAAATATTAATGATACACGTGCTTTACATGTCGGGCAGTTAACCAGAGACGCTCTGAGAAATATGAACAGACCGATTGCTGCTGCGGACATACTTGTACTGGGTGCATCTTATCGAGAAGACGTAGGTGATACGCGATACAGTGGTTCTGAGTTAATAGTAAGACGTCTCACGGAAATGGGAGCAGAGATGAGGGTGCATGATCCTTATCTGACATACTGGTGGGAATTTCAAAAGCAGGATACGTATCCAAAAGCAGGTTACAGTCTCGAGAGGTTCTTCAGAAATCAGTCGAAGCTCTCTAACCTGAGGGTTGAGAAAGATATGAAAAAGGCCCTTAAGGGAGTTGATGCAATAATTTTTGCTGTTAAGCATAAATATTACCTTAATCTGGACCCTGATAAGATTGTAAAAATGGTAGGGAATACATTTGCAGTGATTGATTGCTTCGGGATACTAGATGATGAAAAAATTCGCAGGTATTTTGAGCTTGGCTGTGAGGTTAAAGGGTTGGGAAGAGGTCATGTAAGATGGATAAAAGATGAAGTGAGAAAGCAGAAAATGAAAGAAAAATAAGAGGCAATTTTTTCATCCATTTAAATGTTCTGATTCCATGTATTGTTTCTACAGGTTTATTACCCAGTAAGTTCATTAATATTTTTAATAGATGATGGTTGAATTTGTTAAAGAAGGTAAAAACGAAATATCTTATCTTTTTAGCATAAATAAATTCCGGATATATATGGTTTTGCAGTAACTGAAGATAAGTTGTTGCGAGCTGTCTCCGGGAAGTCTCAAAATTATTTTTTGTTTCCATTGCCTTTAGTACGGCTTTTGCCGCTAGTTCAGCGCTTCTGTGTGCATAAAAGATTCCTTCCCCCAAGAATGGTTCACCAAAACCGGCAGCATCTCCAACGAGGATGACATTACTGAAGACCGGCTCAAGCATAAAATTCCCGTATGGGAATGCATAGCCCTTAGTCTTGTATGTCTTCAAATCACCTATATTCAGAACAGATAAAAAATTATGAAACAAATGTAAAAACTGTTTTCTGTTTTTCTGGTTCAGTCCCCCTATACCAACTATTAATTTATCGCTATTTGGAAACACCCATGAATATCCATGACTGATATAATCAAAATAAAGAATCGGATGATTAATTGCATGCCGCAGGTCAGAACGGTTAATAAAAATTTCCAATCCAGTAGCAAGATTCTTTTTCCACACCTTATCATTAAACTGATCTTTTGGAAAAGACCTTCTCATGTTGCTGTTTACGCCATCTGCACCAATAATAAATCGTGTCTTTATTTTTCTTCCTGTTGAAGTCTTGATAACACTTTCAGTCAAGTCAATAGATTCAACCCCTACCCCCTCAATTAACTCAGCACCGGTTTTTTGTGCTTTTTTTAAGAGGAAATTGTCATAACTATATCTGTCTACAAAGTGAAATGGAATGTTTATGTTTTTTTTATCTACAAGTTTATTTTTAAAAAAAATCTCATAATGATTGGACTCAAAATTAATAATGTCTTGTTTTTTAAGGCTGGTGACAGACTCACCAAATACCCGTTCTAAAAATCTGGTTGTTTTATATGTTAAGCAGCCTGCGCAGAGCTTGTGTCTCGGAAAAGTGCTTTTATCAATTATCAACACTCTGAGGCCGGATTTGCTTAAAAGGTATCCGGCAGTAGAACCTGCAGGTCCGGCACCGACTACAATTGCGTCGTAAATAGTTGTCTTTGACATCCGAATGATTTTAAATGCATTTTGGGGTTAATAAATCATTGCCCCAAAAGTATTGATCCTCCCTTAAAGAATGTTCCGGCAACGGAAGCTGTCATAAGACAGGCAAGTGTTGCTGCTAAAAGGGCTCGCGGACCTACTGCTGAAAGGTCTGCCGTTCTTTTAGGGACAAGTGCTGCTATTCCGCCCACGAATATGGCGAGAGATGCGACATGTGCAAAACCACATAGTGCATATGTGGCAAGAAAGGCTGAACGAGGATCGTTAAGCCCCCCTTTGGCAAGGAGTTCCGCCAGATCCATATAGGACTTCGCTTCTGTAACGATAACCCTTTCACCTATTATTTTTGATATCTCAAATGCATCTGATGCAGGAACGCCTATTACCAGTGTAAACGGATAAAATACGTAGCCTAAAAGTCCTTTTAGTGACCAGTCTATGGTAATTCCCAGAAGATTATTTACCTTTAATCCTGCTCCTGTAAAAATAAAATCAATCAGTGCTACAAGACCGAGGAAAGCGATCAGGAGAGCTATAACACCTCCAACTAATTTCAGACCTGCATTTGCACCATTTATCGATGCCTCTATGAAAGATGATTCTTTTTCATAGTACGGCTTTACATCCATTCCCAGAGTCTCAGGTTTTTCTGTCTCTGGCAAAAGAAGTTTTGACATTACAATAGCTGCCGGAGCTGAGAGAAACGATGCAGAAACCAGATGGCCTGCGATTGTTTGAAATTGATTTTGTAATATCAGAATATAAATAGCCAGAACACTGGATGCTATGGTTGCCATGCCTGCGGTAAGTATCGTGCACAGTTCTGAACGGGTCATCTTTGCAAGATATGGCTGAATTGTTGTTGCAGATTCAATACCGACGAAAATATTGCTTGATGTGCATAAAGACTCTGCTCCGCTTACCCTCATCAACTTTGTAAAAATTTTGGCAAAGATTCTTACAAGCCATGGCATAAACCCTGTATAGTAAAGGACTGCCATGAGACTTGCGAAAAATATAATGGTGGGCAGCGCCTGGAAGGCAAAAATAAAGCCTAAAGACTCACCTCCCCACTCATCGGTTGTTCCAGGAGGAAGTGCAAGCCTGCCAAAAATAAACTTTGTGCCTGCACTCGCAACATCAATAATTTTTACCAAGGCATCATTAATGAACATGAATACATTTGCACCTGCCGGTACTACAAAGATAAATAGGGCAAAAATTAACTGGAGGATGCAACCCCACGTAATAACACGCCAGTTGACTATTTTTTTGTTAGCGGAAAGTAGCCATGCAAGACCCATTAATATGAATATCCCTGCAAGACTTACGAAGTTATACATGCGGTTTTCTCCTTTCGCTATAAAATTTCTGTTAACGATAATTAATGTTTTTGAAGTCGAATCGACTCTTTATTATTTGAGTTTATGAGATTTTGAAATAATATCCTAAATTCATGATGTTGTTCAAGAAATAAATTCAGCACAAGGTTCAGGTCTACGACTCTACGAGCCTTAGGCCCTTAGGATGGAGGGTTACAACAGAAGAGTTTTTAAACAGCATGTTGATGTTATTGCGTTACGGGGTGAGGAAAGATACAATATAAATCTATTTTCTTGATATCCTTCTTCTCCACCAGCCCAGGCCTATCAATCCTACACCGAGGAGGATTACGGTTGCCGGTTCAGGGATGGGGATGACTTGTTTCATCTCCTGATCCTGTGGAGGGAAAGCCGGTGGTCTTCCGAGATAATTATCGTTAATATGATATATGGTTTTGCTACTCAGATATGAGACAGAAATAAGTGCATCTAAATCAGCAAAAACATCATTGCTGATTAAAGTCCCTTGTGTAACAGCTACATTTACGGTGTAAGGATCAATGACGGGGTTAGCGAAAACAGGAGAGCCGGAGGCATAGAGTACTGCAAAAATTAAAATTACTATTTTAACGTTCTTAACCATCTTTAAATCCAAAATATTAGTCCCCTTTTTTATCATTCCTGTTAAATAAAGTCTAAAATGTAGATGAGCAATTTCTGTGCCAAGATTGTAACACATTGATTTTGTTGGAAAATTTTATTGTCAATTTTTGTAAAGTGTAAATTTCTTCAACTTGAAAACCGCTTGTTTTTCAAATTAGATAAATAGAAAATAGAAATATTATTAAAAATCGTGATATTAGAAGAAAACAATAAATTGTTGTTTGTGTAAAGATTGCCGACACTAAAAATTAGAAAACCCGACAAATTACAGTAAAAGCTATTGAAAAATACTAATCTTTTTTTTAATATATTCTCTTGTAGAAGGATATCCATATATATCTGGGAAGGAAATACACATGATACTGATTGATAATCTGACCAAATACTATGGCGATTCATGTGCCGTTGATCAAATAAGTTTTGAGATCAAAAAAGGGGAAATCCTGGGTATTCTTGGTCCAAACGGGGCAGGAAAAACAACAACTCTCCGGATTCTCACCTGCTATCTGCAGCCTACGTCCGGGAACATAATGGTAAAAGACTACAACATTTATGAGCATTCTCTGGAAATTAAAAGGATGATCGGGTACCTTCCTGAATCTGCTCCTTTATATCCGGACATGATTGTGTACGATTATTTGAAATTTGTTGCAGATGTACGGGAAATAGAAAAGACGAGAGTTGATTCCCGCATTAAAGAGCTTGCTGATATGTGCGGTATAAATGAAGTTATGCACCGACCGATCAATGAACTGTCCAAAGGTTACAAACAGAGGGTTGGTCTTGCTCATGCCATGATGAATGATCCAGAGATATTAGTGCTGGACGAACCTACTTCCGGTCTCGACCCGAACCAGATCGTGGAGATAAGGGATATTATAAAAGCAATTGGAAAGGAAAAAACGGTTATTATTTCAACCCACATTCTCAGCGAGGCAGAGGCTACCTGTAACAGGATTGTCATAATCAACAAAGGTAAGATCGTTGCTGATGGAGCTACTGAAGAGCTTAAGCATGAAGCCGGAGGCGATTACATCGTACATGTGTCATTACAGCACAGTAATTTTGATGATGTAAAAAAATACTTTCAGGCCGTCCCGGAAGTAAGTGATGTGGTGCTTACAAATTCAGGAGACGGAATAATAGATTTTCGCCTTGCATGTAGCGGCAATAAAGATGTACGTTCCGATATTTATGAAATTATCAAGAATAACAACTGGCCCCTCTTGGAATTTCACAGAGAAACCAGAACACTGGAAACCATATTCAGGGAGTTGACAAAGGAGAATTGAAATGAGTAATTCACTGCATATCTTTAGAAAAGAATTTAAGGGATATTTCATTTCTCCTATTGCCTATATTGTTATTTCGATTTTTCTCATATTAACAGGCTGGTTTTTCTTTTCAACCTTTTTTCTGTTCGGGCAGGCAGAATTGAGAAGTTTTTTCTCACTGCTCCCTGTTATATTTTCATTTATTATTCCGGCTATTACCATGAGGCTTTTTTCCGAAGAATTTAACACCGGTTCTTATGAATTGATACTAACCATGCCTGTTTCTTCACTGAATATCATTATCGGCAAGTTCCTGGCAGCAGCGGCGTTTGTTGCCATCATGCTCGTACCCACAATTTTTTACAGCATTTTTATTTCGTTTATTGGTGATCTTGACTGGGGTCCGGTAATCGGCGGATATATTGGAGCTGTATTGCTGGGAGCTGCATTTTCGACAATCGGTCTGTTCGCCTCATCACTTACCCGCAACCAGATTATTGCATTTATTATAGGGATGGCTTTTTGTTTCGTACTTACACTCATCGACAAGATGCTCTTTTTTCTTCCAGAGTCCGTGCTTAACGTATTTCAGTACTTAGGCGCTGATTTCCATTTTCAGAATATTTCAAAAGGCATAATTGACTCCAGGGATATATTATATTTTCTTAGTGTCTGCTTTGTTATGCTTTATGGCACCAATCTTGTAATAGAGGAGAAGAAATAGGGACAGCCATGAAAAAAACAGTTGAAAAAAGCAAGTATTACAAATTTTTAATCTATCTCATTCTGGTTATACTTGCCAATATAGCAGGGATTACACTTTTTTTCAGACTGGATCTGACATCCAGCAAGGTCTATTCATTATCCAGAGCAAGCAAAGAGGTTGTTGCTACATTATCCGAACCTTTGACAATCAAGGTATTTTTCAACGGCAACCTTCCTGCCCCTTATAATAATATTGAGCGTTATCTCCATGACCTGCTTGAAGAATATTCAGTTGCCGGTAATAGATACTTTAACTACCAGTTTTATAATATGTCGGGTGAGGAAAATGAAAAGTCAAAACGAAATCAGGAGCTTGCGCAGAGCTACGGAATTCATCCGATTCAGATCCAGAACATTGAACATGATGAAGTCA
The DNA here is from genome assembly GCA_964347155.1 of uncultured Nitrospiraceae bacterium. Classification (GTDB taxonomy): domain Bacteria; phylum Nitrospirota; class Thermodesulfovibrionia; order UBA6902; family UBA6902; genus CAYFXR01. The sequence continues at coordinate 26,028 of CAYFXR010000070.1, forward strand.
AATTCCAAAAGGCATACATGGGAATGGCACTGATTCACGGGGATATTATTGAAACGCTCCCCACGATTACTTCCACAGAAGGTCTTGAGTATTCAATTACATCTACTATGAGGAAGATGAATAACAAGATCAGCGCTCTTTTGCGATTGAAAGAAAAAATATCGGTTAAACTGTTCTTGTCTTCATCGCTAAAAGTCGTTGGGCCTTACATGAACATAACCGGGCTGGCATCGTTGTCAGGGAAAATAGAAGATATCGTACATACATGAAATGACAAAAACTACGGCAGGCTTTCATTTATATACCTTGACCCAAGCGCAAATCCTGATGCCGAGAAGGAAGCTGAACGCTACAATATTCTCCGCCTCAACTGGGATGAATTCAAGGATAGAAGAGGCAAAACGATCAAGGCAGACAGGGGATATGCAGGAATTACTGTAGAGCATGGAGACAGATTTGAGAACATTAAACTCATAGAGGTTTTTCGCCTTCCCTTTTTTGGCACACAATATCAGCTTACCGAATTAGATGGACTTGAAAAAGCAATTGATGAGACAGTCGAGAATGTTATCGATATTAATGAAGAGATCGGGTATCTTGCAGATCACAATGCGCTTCCACTGGGAGCTGGTTTTACAATACCCGGTCAGCCGCATCAGGAATCTCTTTCCAATTTCAATAAACTGCTTTCAGAACAATATTCTGTAAGTCATGTCAAACTGAAAGAAAGCGGTGTGCCGGAGGGCTTGTCATTCATGATTATCGCAGGAGTAAAAGAAAATTTTACGGATTATGAACTCTATCATATCGACCAGTTCATCATGAAAGGGAATAGCCTTGCTATATTCATGGATTCATTCAATGAGGTTACACCTCAGAGTCAACACGGCATGAGGAATCAGTTTCAGAGATCCTTCTATATGCCCCTTGATACAGGGCTGGAAAAGCTGCTGAACCATTACGGAGTCAATGTGAAAAAATCCATAGTCCTGGATGAAAACTGCTTTAAACAAAGGATGCCGAGATCTTTTGGGGGTGGTGAACGTCCTATTTACTTTGCACCAATTGTTAAGAATGAACTTATCAATAAGGATGTCAAGTATTTGAAGAATATAAAAGGGATTGTCATGCTGAAATCCTCTCCTCTCGAAATTAATGACCAGAAGGTAAAAGACAATGGACTCACGGCAACAAAACTTTTTTCATCATCTGAAAGGTCATGGGAAATGTCAGGCAGGGTCAATCTTAATCCCGTATTTATACATCCTCCCAAAAATGAGGATGAGTTCAAAAGTATGGCAATGGCATATACCCTTGAAGGCTCTTTTCGCAGCTATTTTGCCGATAAGCCCGTTCCTGTAAAGAATGACGAAGAAAAAGACAAATCCGAAGATGAGAAAAAGGATGAAGATGAAAAACAAACAGGTATTGACATGTCCAAGATCAAGGGAGAAGGCGTTATTAAAAAAGGCAAACATGCAAAGATATTTTTGATCGGAACATCGGAAATTTTAAAAGACAATGTTATTGACGATGAAGGAAAGACCCCAAATGCCCAGTTTGTCATGAATGTTATAGACTATCTGAACAACAGGGAAAAAGTTGCCCTTATGCGCAGTAAAACACAACGGTTTAACCCGCTGAAGGAAGTTGCTCCGACAACAAGAACAATTATTAAAGCTGTCAATATAGCGGGACTTCCCATACTGGTTGTCGTAGCCGGAATTATCGTATGGGGCAGACGTGCTTCGAGAAAACGCATGATTCAGAGGATTTTTAGCAGATAGTATATAAGTAAGGAGTAAGGAGTAAGGAGTAAGGAGTTTTCTTTCCCCTCAGGGGAAGGGTGAGAGGGGAACAGGAATGTTGATATCAATTAAAGGAGTATGAGCATGAAGGGTAAAAAAGAACTTGCTATTCTGTTTTTTGTCATTGCTGTACTTGTCTACTATATTTTTTCAGAAAAAAGCGAAAAGACTCATTATGAATTGCCGGATGTTCAAAGGATAAAAAAAGATGACATCTCAAAGTTAAATATCAGAAAAAAGGATTCAGAAATTGCGCTGATCAAAGAAAATGGTAAGTGGCTCATAAGTGAAAAAAAATACCCGGCTGACAACTCTCTGGTAGATAAAATGCTGGAGGATATGTCCGGACTGAAACTTACTGCTCTCGCATCAGAATCTGAAAAATATGCCATATATGAACTGGATAAAAAGAACAGGATTCAGGTAGAGGCTTACAAAGGAGACAGCCTCTTGCGCAAGTTAAGTATAGGCAAACCTGCTTCATCATACAGACATACATTTATCATGCTTGATGATGACCATCGTGTTTCCCATTCTGAAGGGAATATCAAAAGTGATTTTGACAAAACAATCTCTGAATTGCGCGATAAAAATGTTATGTCATTTCAAGATGATATTATGGAATTGACATTGAAAAAGGACAAAGATGAAATAACGATAGCGAAAGCAATTGCCCCTGTATCTGTTGATATCAGCGAAAAACAGGTTGAAGAACAGAAAACTGAGGAAGCCGGACCGAAGTGGATGACTTCAAACGGCAAATCAGTAAAAGCGAGTGAAGTTGATGGAATTATTAATACATTATCCAACTTGCAGTGCGATGAATTCATTGAAGACAAAACAAAGGAAGATTTCACATATCCCATCTTTACAGCAACTCTTAAAGGGGTAAATATTTACGCAATTTCCATTTTTGAGAAAAGGCAAGATAATAAATATCCCGCCATCTCTTCAGAAAGTGAATATCCCTTCCTCATTTCCAAATGGAAGGCGAATAAGATTATGAAGGAACCGGGGAGTTTGATGGAGAATCCAGAAACAAATTAATAAAATAGAGATCATTCCAGATGCACGTAAAACTCCCTTGGCTGGAGCTCCGTAAAGTTGCCGTTGTCAACAAGGAATTTTCTGAGGTTGGTGCATAGATGGCATTTTGAAAAATAGCCTGTATCTAACCCCTTATACCCATAACCTTGTGCAAAAGAGAAAAGTCCCTTTAGATCATCATTGATCAGGAAACTCAATACTGGATATACATCAGATTCAATACCTTCCTGCAAAAGAATATCCAGGTTCCGGCAGTCTCCAAGCGAGATTCCACCGCAAAATCCCGGGACATAATTTCCGTAATTATCAAAGTGGTTGTGCCAGGTTCTCAGGAAAGGGGTTATACATGGTTCGTTAAAAAAAAATGATGCTGGAGATGGAGGATACAATTCTTTTAATTCTTCTTTTAATATATATGGTGCTCTGCCCATCATGAAAAACTCAACATTTCTCAAGAGATTATTACTGCCCTCAACTTTAAGATAATCATTAAAAGAAACTCTGTCTTTTATTCCCAATTGGACGAAACGTTTAAAATATTCCAGCTGATAAACCATTACATTTTTCCTGAAAATGTCGAGTGAAATTCTGATTGCCCTTTCTGTCCGTTCAAACGGTACATATTCCAGATAAAAGGGATTAACAGAAATCATGATGCCGTGAAGGCCTTTGGATTTCAGGAGATGGAGTTTTTCTTTAGTTGCTTTGTCGTTTATTGCCCAGAAACAGTTAGTCTCGACAAAGGTGGAAGGGATGTAAAGTTTGTGAGCTATCTCAACAGCCTTACATAATAATTCAAAATTCATAAATGGCTCTCCGCCGGTAAAATGTAGTCCATGACTGAGTGTCGTTGTTTTCTGACCGTAAGGGCTTGGCATAATTCTGCCGGAAAGCTGTTTTAAAGTACTCTCCAAATCCTCTTCGGAAATCCAATCCGCACTCCACTTCGGAGAACATCCGTATATGCAGTGTCTGCATTCAGCTGAACACTTATAGGAAAGAATTAATCCACCCGAGATCGGGGAGGGTATTTTAAATTTCATGGTAATAAGGAATGTATGCGCAGCCTTCAGGTTGCGTTATATTTAACCCAAATAATGCAGACATTGCTCAATAAATTATTTAACTCGATAAATTTATTATTAAATTGTGCATATGGCTTTAAATAAAAGTATTAACACTCGATCAATTAATATTGCGTTTAAGGTATCGAAAAATAATTTCTTTCACAAAGCCTGCATTATTTGAAATCCATTGTTTGGGTTTAAACAAATCTTACCACAAGATTGGGGTGATTTGGAACGCAGGCTATCAACCTGTCGATTCAACGAGGCGAAAAACCTGCAGCTATTATTTTATTGTATTGCAGTTAAGGGTTGGACGGTTTTTTTAACAGTATGTTAAATATAGTACTGAAGCTGCTCTAAAATTGATTGACATACATAGACACTTTGATATACTGGAGATAGATATTCGCGATTACGTCGATACTCCAGCATGTTTTAAGAAGGAACAGTTCATGACCGCAAGACGAATTTTTCTGATCGCATCGTGTATGATTCTTATTATTGGTTGTGCTTATTTAAAATCCACACGGAAAACATATTCAAAAAGTTATGCCTTGAATGTTGAAGAACAAGCCAGCATTGGCGCCCCCATGATAACTGTTGAATACAACACATATGCCTCAGCTCCGCATAAATATGGACTTGCCGAAGAACAGGACCATTGGCAATCTTTCGATTATCCTTTTTTTAATGATACGGCGAACACCGAGATCTACACAGGTATCTCAAATTCAGATAATACCATTCACATTTCGTATAAACAATATAAAAAGGACATTAAAAGTCCTACATTTTCTCAAGAATTAACCTATGATTTGAGAGATGCAGATATCATCGTGTTTAAGAATTACAAAATTGAAATATTACATACTACGAGTGAATATATCAGGTTTCGGGTTCTTTCAGACTGATTTGCCATCCTGTCACTCAAATAGAATGGTTTGGAAAAAGGGGATTAACCCTGAACCGCTACTGGTACAGGGTTAAGGGGGGGTATACATAAGTAATTAATCGTTATTTGGAGCCCCTCTTTGTAGGCGGGGAGCTTCACTATGTTTAGATTTTCTGTTAAACTTTCACATGTCTGTAATCAAGGTAGAAAGTCTCGTTAAGCGATTTGATGCTCTCACAGCAGTTAATGATGTTACTTTTGAAGTGGAAGAGGGCACTATCTTTGGTTTTCTTGGCCCCAATGGCGCTGGCAAAACGACCACAATAAATATCCTCTGCACATTGCTTTATCCCACATCCGGGAGGGCTTCCATTTCCGGATATGACTGTCGAAAAGAGCCTTCCGAGGTAAGAAAATCCATAGGAATTGTTTTTCAGGACACAACTCTTGATAAAGATTTAACCGCATATGAAAATCTGATGTTCCATTCATACCTATATAATGTAAAGCGGGCTGATATGAAGACACGCATACACGATGCACTTCAATTTGTTGGATTGCATGAAAGAAGAAACGACCTTGTTAAAAAATTTTCAGGCGGGATGAAGAGAAGGCTTGAGGTTGCAAGGGGCCTTATACACAGGCCACGTGTCCTTTTTCTCGATGAACCGACTCTCGGACTTGATCCCCAGACAAGGGCAAACCTCTGGGAGTTTATTGTTGAACTTCCGAGGAAGCACAATGTAACAATTTTTATGACAACCCATTATATGGATGAAGCAGAGGTATGTGACAGAATAGCTATTATTGATAATGGCAGGATTATTGCCACGGGCTCACCTGATGAACTCAAGAAGACCGTGGGAGGAGATGTGATTTATATAAGGACATCAGATAATAAAAAGGCAAAGCTCGAGATAGAGAGGATGTTCAATGTGAAAGTTTCTGAACAGGATAGTGAATTATACCTTACTGCTCTCAGGGGAGATGCCTGTATACCTGAAATTATAAGGACAATTGGAGAGACGGTTCAGTCGGTCAGGCTCCAGAGACCCACTCTGAATGATGTGTTCCTTAAGCTTACAGGAAAGGAGATCAGGAGAGACGATTTGTCTTCGGGTGATGTCTTTAAGGAGACAGTTCGTGCATACAGGAGGAGATTTGATCGAGGTTAACGCCATATATGTATTAGTGGCGAGGGATTTTAAAAAATTCGTGCGTGAGAGGAGCAGGCTTGTCTCTACACTCGCAAGGCCTCTTATATGGCTTTTCCTTGTAGGAGGAGGAATGACGAGGCTTGTTTCGCCTAATATAGGAATATCTTATATGCAGTTTATATTTCCCGGCATACTCGGCATGACAATACTGTTTACTTCCATTTTTTCTTCAATATCCATTATATGGGATAAGGAGTTTGGTTTGATGAAAGAAATACTCGTGGCACCGGTATCGAGATTTTCAATAGTGATTGGCAAGGCTCTGAGCGGTACATTCATATCTGTTATACAGGCGATTGTGATATTAATGCTTTTCCCGTTTCTCGGTATAAAGATGGGTTTCATGGCAATACTATCTACCATTGTCATTGCGGTTATTCTTTCATTTTGTATATCATCACTGGGTATCGTTATTTCCACGTTTTATGAGAGCTTTGAAAGTTTCAGTGTAATAATGAATTTTATTATTATGCCAATGTTTTTCCTGTCGGGTGCCATGTATCCGGTGAACAGGCTTCCCTCGATATTAAAACAATTAACACGATTGAATCCTTTTACTTACGGTATTGACGCCTTAAAGCATACTGTATTGAAAAAAAGCGAGATAGTGGATTTTTCTATTGTTGCTGATTTAAGTGTTTTAATAATCGCTTCCATTGTATTTGTATTAATCGCTGGTATATTGTTTGAGAGGAAGAAATAAAAAGTTATTCTATTGCTCAAGTTTCTGAGCCTTTACAGCCAGATAGTACGCAATCATCAGGATTATAATGACGAATGCACTTAAACCTATTTCATACAGTTTTTCAACAGGTATGTGCTTCATAAGTGATGTCTGGGCTTCTATGAGAAGGATTCTTCTTACCGCGGCTATTATGCCGATGGCGAGAAAAGGACCCAAAGAGAATTTCTGTTTCTTTAAAAATCTGATAACTGTCCACAACAGCTCAAGGATAATAAGGGCAAGGAGCACATCATTTACCAGAGCAATAATAGAATCACGGGAAGGATATAAAATATTTAGAAATGCATAAAACAGAATAAAACCGCACGCAACAAGCAGTAGTATGGCAGCTATTACATGAAATATTATATCAATATTAACAAGAAATTTTCGGAATGTATCTGTTAAATATGTCTTTTTCTGTTCCATTCGATACCCTTAACTCGCTATGCTCATTTGAAAAGGAAAAATACAGGAGAAATTAAATACCATTATCCCAATAGTCAGGAGAAAATGCAATGCATTTTTTACATTTAATTTGTGAAAAAATATGGTTAATCTAACTTTTTATTACAAGGACGGATGCTGGTTGTGCGATCAGGCTGAAGAAATGATAAACGGCCTCAAGGAGAAGTTCGACATCAGGGTTAAGAAAATAGCAATTGACTCAGATGATGAGCTTTATGAACTATACAGGTTTGACATTCCCGTCTTGGAATTCAAGGATGGTTCAAATCTTTATGGACGAATCAAGAAAAAAGACCTTCTCAGAAAGTTCGAAGAAAATAAAGAATAAATAAAAAAAATTTTTGATATTATAAATAAATGTAATAATGCTTGACATCCTCTTTGGTTTTATGTAAAGTTATGCTACTTTTCTTTTCTGATTAATAAAAACCTTAATTTTTAATTGCGTTAGTAGATGTTAACAATGTCTTAGGGGAGTATACTCCTTTTCGACAGAAAATTTATAGGGTTTTATACCCTTGAGAGCGGGTTAGTCACAATAAGCATTTTAAAAATAATGTGAGATGTTAACCCTGACGGAAAAAGAAATACTAACTGGATTAAAGAAATTGGGAATCAATTCCACTTCTGAACTCGATTCCTGTCTAAGAGAATATAAAGAGTATTATTCTTTGCAAAATTTTAGTGCAGATTTTTCACAAAAATATCATGTAGAGATGGAAGCCAACTATTCCAATCACGTTACATCTTCCAACCGGCTTGCTCAAATATGTAACTCTATTTTTTCTGTAATCATTCATTTCTTGACATTCTCGAAAGTAAAAACTGCTAAGAGGATAGAGAGATAATTCATTTTTAAACAATCATAATAATAACTTACCCAAAAAATTTTCACCCGTCATTCCGTACCTCATATCGAAGGAGGGGGCAGGCTTTAAGCGGAATCCAGGAGTTCAAAGGTGTTGAATTCTTGATTCAAGTAGCGGTTTATACCTTCCGATAAGATAAGAAGTTGAGAAATTGATTAAAAAATACAACGTTGCGTATTTAATCATGATAAAAAAAGTCAAAGTTGAACAATTAAAGCCTGGAATGTACATTCACGATCTGAATTGTAGCTGGCTGAAGCATCCTTTTTTTGGTAACAGCGTAAAGATTAATGATGAGAAAATCATTGAAAAAATAAATGATTATGGAGTCAGTGAGGTTTACATTGACACAGATTTGGGACTGGATGTTGTCGATGCTCCGACGGGAGAAGAAGTCGGGCAGGAGATCCAGGAAGAACTGAAAGAAGAAGAACTGAAAGAAGTTGATGAAAAAAAACCTAAACTCGGTTACGTTGTTTCAATAGATAAAGAGATTATCAATGCAAGAAGGATAAAACAGGAAACAGTACAAACAATACAGAAAATAATGAGCAATGTAAAATTAGGAAAGCAAATCGAAAGGGGTAGGGTAGAATACCTTGTTGATAACATTATTGATTCGATTTTCCGGAATCAGGATGCACTTATAGGTCTTGGAAGACTCAGAAAGATTAATGATTATGTATACAATCATTCCATGAGTGTCTGTGTACTCATGATTTCTTTTTGCAGACAACTTGGCTTTGATGCCGAGTTAATAAGAGAAATTGGAATTGGTGCTATGTTGCATGACATTGGCACGACAAAAGTACATTCACATATCCTGAACAAAAAAACTGCATTATCTGAAGAAGAATATGAGAAGATCAAAAAGCATGTGGAGTATGGACATACCTTGCTTGAGGGAACCGAAGGTGTCAGTAATACAACAATTATCACTGCTTACCAGCATCATGAAAGATTAGATGGTTCAGGTTATCCGAATGGCTTAAGAGGGGACGAAATAACGCAATATGGACAGGCTATCGCTATTGTGGATGTATATGATGCATTAACAACGAAGAGATGTTACAAGCGGAAAATCCCTCCCACTCAGGCATTACGGATGCTCTATGAAAGGAGCGGGGTTCAATTTAACAAAAATCTTGTACAACAATTTATTCGTTGTATTGGTATTTATCCTGTGGGCTCAATGGTACGTCTGGAAAGCGGCTTACTTGGTATTGTTATCAGCCATAATGAAGGAAGTTTACTCAAGCCGGTTGTACGTGTTATATACGATACAAAAAAAGAGAGCAATATAGTTCCCTATGACGTCGATCTTTCAAAGACATCCGGAAAAGGTGGTGCGGATAGGATCATAAATTATGAATCACCGGAGAAATGGGAGATACAACCTGAGGTATATTTATAGTTAAACCACATAATGCAGGCTTTGCTCAATAAATTATTTAACTCGATATATTTATTATTAAATTATGCATATGGCTTTGAATAAAAGTATGCACATTCGATTAATTAATAATGCGTTTAAGGTATCGAAAAATAATTTCTTTCACAAAGCCTGCATTATGTGAAATGAATTTTTTGTGTTAATCGTTGTTGCATTTTTAAAGATTTTGAAGGTGTCTGTGCCACTTATTTAAATAGCTAACTGCATTTTTTGGGTTGACTAATTCAGAATCCTCATATTTTTTTCAACTTTTGTTCATATTTCCTTCGTAATTCTCTGCTATTTTTTTATTCAGTAATTAACATTATTAACCCAAATAATGCAGACATTGCTCAAGAAATTATTTAACTCGATATATTTATTATTAAATTGTGCATATGGCGTTGAATAAAAGTATGCACATTCGATTAATTAATAATGCGTCTAAGGTATTGAAAAATAATTTCTTTCACAACGCCTGCATTATTTGAAATGCATTTTTTGGGTTAACTGATTCTAGTCTGACTATTGACAATGCATGGATTGTGTTATACAAGGGAATTATAGGAAAATAAGGAGTTAATAGAGTTGAAGGGAGGTGGTATGCTGTTGTTATGAATGCTGAAAAACAAGAAAAATATGTTAAGGAGGTATTGGTAATGAAACGAATATTGATAATAACTTTAATAATAGCAGGCTTAACGGCTGCTTACAGCTTTGCTGAGATGCAAAGAGGCATGATGGGCACAAAGGGTCAGGAAAAGACTAGTGAGACACCTTATAGTGGTGGTTATTATCCATGCCCTCAAATGATGGGACAGGGTATGATGGGTTATGGCGGTTACGGAATGATGGGACCAGGTATGATGGGTTATGGTATGATGGGTCATCACAGGATGGGTGGTATGATGGGTCCTGGCATGATGGGCTATGGTGATTACGGTACAGGGAAATATGATCCTGAGGCATATCAAAAATATCTGGATGACACAGTGGACTTAAGGAAAAAACTTCACAACAGGAAATTTGACTATTTTGAGGCGCGCAGGAACCCTGATACAAAGCGCGAGACCCTCTTGAAAATTGAAAAAGAAATTCATGATATTCAGTGGGAAATATACGAAAAGGCCCCGAGATAAATTTGTTGATCATTTGTTACGTTTTACAGCAACATTGCTTTTGTCTTTCTTGCTATTGATAACTGGCTGCGAGACAAATTCATCGAAGAAATGGGAATGGATCTACAAAAAAATTCAATCGGATTTCCCGACTGTTTCTCATATTTCAACTGAAAATTTACATAATTGGCTGAATTCCGAGGGTGACGCAAAGCCCATTATCCTTGACAGAAGAGAACATGAAGAATATGCTGTCAGCCATCTGTCCGGAGCTTTTCTTGCGACTAACGATGAAGAGGCATTGGGAATAATTCAAAGAGAAGGCAAAGACCGCCCGATCATTGTTTACTGCGCAGTTGGTTATCGTTCCGCAGCACTGGCGAAAAAGCTTCAGGAAAAGGGCTTCACAAACATTTACAATCTGGAAGGATCGCTTTTTAAATGGGCCAATGAAGGGAGAGAGATTTATCAGAGTAATCAGCGAGTAAATGTAGTACACACTTATAATAGAATGTGGAAGGATTTCCTTGAAAGGAGATTGTGGTATACCCCGCAGAAATAATACCAATAATCATATCTGTCCAATAGAGCATTGATCAGTAGGCAGAACCCCTCGAAAACATAATTGATCGACGGGCGCAATTCTGTTTTCTCGGCATTCAGCCTGCTGTTTGCCATTGTTTTAGACAACAATGACCGATGGTATCAAAAAGGCAGCAAAGATATTGAATAAAGGATAAAGGTGAATAACATGGAAAATGAAGCTGCTGTGAGAATTGGTTTTTTCTTTGGTGTTTTTATCGTAATGGCTGTCTGGGAGGTTTTATCACCACGCCGGGTTTTGACCACCTCCAAAACTGTGCGCTGGCTAAGCAATATGGGTATTGTTTTTGTCAATACCGTAACTGTTCGATTAGTATTTCCTGTCTTAGCAATAAATGTTGCGGTTATGGCTCATGAGAACGGATGGGGGCTATTGAATAATATTAATCTGCCTTACTGGTTTTCAGTTTTTTGGGGAGTTTTGTTCCTTGATCTTATCATTTATCTACAGCACGTCATGGTTCATGCTGTCCCTGTCTTGTGGCGATTTCATATGATGCACCATGCAGACCTTGACTATGACCTGACAACCGGGTTGCGTTTTCACCCATTAGAAATTATTATCAGCATGGTGATTAAGCTGACTGCCGTGGCAGCTCTTGGCCCTCCGGTTATAGCGGTGCTTATCTTTGAGATAGTATTAAATGCTACAGCAATGTTTAACCATGGCAATATAAAAATCCCGTTTACTGTTGATAAGGTGCTCCGTCTTTTGGTAGTCACTCCGGATATGCACCGCGTACATCATTCTGTAACAATCCGGGAGACAAACAGTAATTTCGGCTTCAATTTCCCCTGGTGGGACCGTCTGCTGGGAACCTATCGTGCCCAGCCCGCTGCAGGACATGATGGAATGACGATCGGGTTATCCCAATTCCGCGATGCAAAACGGAATACCTTGCTATGGATGCTGGCTTTGCCTTTTATCGGGGATCCGGGCTCATATGCCATTAATCGCCGGGGAAGAGAGCCTGTTTCCAAAGGCCGCTGATGTCCTGAAAATCCATTAAAAACGACTGTTCAAGTCGTTCAAATGGTTTAGAAGGCTTAAACCGCTTAAACTTTGTTAACAGTGATTTTATTGTTTGTGTTTGTGCTATTCTGTAATTTGGAATTTGCAACTTCTGATTTTAAGCTTAACGATTCCTTATACATTTTTTTGACTATTTTACTCGCGAGATCATAAAAACCCATTTCAGTAATGATTCCCATACCATCTTTTAAAAAATCGGCCATTCTATTAATTGATTTGTCAACTCTCTTATCGTACTCTATAAAGCCGAGATATTCGGGATTTATAGTCAGGTACTCATTAGCTACGGTTATAAATGATCGTCCCAGGTTAATGTCTTTGTGTTCTTTGACCATATTAATTAACAATCCCATTTTTAAGCTTTTGATGCAAGCAGACAGTTTGGAACCCTGTTCCTTTCCCAATGAAGTGAATGCATCCTTTAACTTTGTTATTGTGTCAATCCTCTCATCTTCTCCCGAATCAATGCATCGGTTAATGAGTTTCATACATTCGGCATCATTGCGGAAAGCCCTGGTTAATTTTCGCAATAAACATGTTTTAACAAATCCATATGCATTTTGCATGGCGGTACTCTGAGGGGACAGGAGTATGATTCTGTTTGGTGCAAAAAGGAAGAAGTCCAATGTGGTATATGACGTCCCCGCACCAAGATCAAGAAGGATAATGTCTGCTTTAAGGTGTTTTAGATGGTTGAAAAGGCGGATTTTTTGTGCGTTTTTCGGGTTTGCGATACCGAGGATGTCATCGGCCCCACAGATTACTTTTAAATTTTCAACCGGCGTATTAAGGGCTATTTCTTCTATGTTTTCTACCTTTCGCTGCATGAAATCTATCAGTGTATAACGGGGATATTTGATGCCTGTGAGCAAGTTTAGATTGCTTCCGCCCAGGTCTGCGTCTACCAGAATTACTTTCTTTCCCCATCTTGTCAGCGAAGCGCCTAGCATCACTGTTATAAGGCTTTTGCCGACTCCCCCCTTGCCGCCGCCGACAGCCCATAGCTGACTTTTTAATTCCATATCTATTTGGGGTGCAACAAAGCCGGTGGTTTTGACAGGCCGATATCTCGTTTTATTCACCCTGTCAGGGGTTTTTTTGAATATAGATTTAAATAACTTGTATAGCCACATTTTCTTTTTTAACTCTATAGTAGTTTATTCGGACTTCTGTTGTAGGATCTTTAAAAAAAGACATGAAGAGGTAATTTTTAGCCAAACACTCATGTTTCTATGGGGCACTACGAAGAATGAAAATGCCGTTTCTGTCATTCCCCGATCCCCGGTCAGGTCGAGGACAGGCTTGATCGGGGAATCCAGAAGCCGTTCCCGCGAAAGTGGGACACCACGTGGGGCAACAGTGGTATACACCACGTTGTGTACCATATCCCGCTGTGGCGGGGAGCCAGATAAAGGAAATGGATTTCCGTTTACACGGGAATGACATTTTCGGATTAAATAATGCAGACATTATAGTTGAAAAAAATAACTATCAGAAGTTGTGAAGCTTCCCGATTAATCCCCTCAGCTTAGAGGAATTATAAAGTTCATATTTTTGAAGATCAGATGAGAGCAATACCTGAGGAGGCGTCATTGGGTTTATTCGGCATCCAGTCTCCTTTGCGACATTATTTTGGACGGCCGGGTTTTTCGAGTTTGCTTTTTATTTTTTTTCAAAACTTAGTGATATAATCTTTTTATGGAAAAGACTAATGATACTAAATATAACGAAGAAAAAGAATTTATGGTAAATTCATAATGTGTTCGCTATTAATTGATACACTGAATTCAGGATACATCCTCTCCCCTAAGTGGAGAGGGAGATATGATGGGAAGGAATATCATGGTTAAGGATTCGGAGAAATTTGACAAGGGTCCTGCAAAGTTCATACAAGACTTACCCGGAGACGCATGCCAAATACCTGAGCCAGCAACAGAACAAAAAGAAATATCACCTGAATCAGAAAGGGTTGACTTGCCTGTGACAGGAATGTCATGTGCCGCATGCTCGTCGAGGGTGCAGAAGGCACTTTCAAAACTTGATGGAGTGGATACTGCTGCGGTTAATTTAGCTGCCGAAAAGGCTACAATTTACTACAACCCGTTAAAAACTTCAGTTGGGGAATTCATAAAGACAATAAAAGACCTCGGATATGGCGTGACAGTCTCAAGGATTGACATTCCGATAAAGGGCATGACATGCGCTTCATGTGTGAACAAAGTGCAAAAAGCTCTTTCGTCATTAAACGGCGTTTTTTTCGCTTCGGTAAATCTTGCAACTGAGAAAGCAACTGTTGAATATTCGCCTTTACAGGCTGGCATGAGGGACTTTAAAAAAGCTCTGAAAGATACCGGTTATGACATTGTAGAGATAGAACACGGCGAGGACATGGTTGAGAAGGAGAAAAAGGAGAGGGAAAAAGAATATAAGCAACTAAAAACAAAACTCATTGTCGGGGCTGTACTCATCGTCCCGATTTTCATCCTTGTATTCTGGGATAGAATAGGATTGTCTGTAACTGTAGAGATACCAAAACAGATAAATTTATTGCTACAGTTTTTTATTCAAACACCGGTTCAGTTCTGGGTGGGATGGCAGTTTTACACCGGTGCTATTGCTGCCGCACGCCACAGGACTTCCAATATGAATACACTGATTGCTGTGGGAACTTCAGCTGCCTATGTTTACAGTGTAACGGCAACCTTTTTCCCGTCTGTTTTTGAGATAAAAGGTTATTCAGCTGAAGTATATTTCGATACAGCTGCAACAATTATTGTTCTTATTTTGCTCGGAAGACTTTTTGAGGCTAGGGCGAAAGGTAAGACTTCAGAGGCCATAAAGAAGCTCATGGGACTACAGGCAAAGACAGCAAGGGTTATCAGGGACGGAGAGGAAAGGGACATCCCTATAGAGGAAGTAGAAATAGGCGATATCATACTTGTCAGACCAGGAGAAAAGATTCCTGTTGACGGTGTATTAAAGGAAGGATATTCATCAATTGATGAGTCCATGATATCAGGCGAGTCCATCCCTGTTGAGAAAAACATTGGTGATGAGGTGATTGGAGCGACTATCAATAAAACAGGTTCGTTTAGATTTGAAGCCACTAGAGTTGGCCGTGATACCATGCTTTCCCAGATCATCAATATGGTACAGGAGGCGCAGGGCTCAAAACCCCCTATAGCCCGTCTTGCAGATAAAATAGCTTCAATATTTGTCCCCGCTGTTATGGTGATTGCTGCAGTAACTTTTATTATCTGGTATTTCTTTGGTCCCGTACCGGCTTTTACATATGCATTGCTCAATTTTATATCGGTTCTTATCATCGCCTGTCCATGCGCTTTGGGACTTGCCACACCGACATCAATTATGGTGGGAACAGGCAAGGGCGCTGAAAATGGCATATTGATAAGGGGAGGGGAGTCGCTTGAAACAGCGCATAAAATAAACACCATTATTTTTGATAAAACAGGTACGCTTACAAAGGGTGAGCCTGCTGTTACGGACATTATCAGGGCGCAGGAGTCAGGTTTCAGTGATCAGGAAATATTGTTTTTTGCAGCTTCAGCTGAGAAACGGTCGGAGCATCCTCTCGGAGAGGCTATTGTAAATAAGGCAAACGAGAAGGGTGTGACTTTGAGAGACCCGGCTGATTTCCAGGCTGTTCCCGGTCACGGTATCAGGGCAAAGATTGATGGCAAGACTGTAGTCCTCGGCAATGCGAATTTTATGAGTGATGAGAATGTAAATTTCAAAAGCCTTCAGAAAAGAGCTGAAGGCCTTTCTCGTGAAGGCAAGACCCCGATGTACATTGCAGTGGAGGGATATGCAATAGGAATAATAGCAGTTGCCGATACGTTAAAAGAAAACTCAATCGCTGCGATAAAAGCACTCGGCAAACTCGGTGTGGAAACAGTGATGCTGACCGGTGACAATAAGCGAACTGCCGGGGCTATTGCAAAAGAGGTCGGAATAGACCGGGTATTTGCTGAGGTGCTTCCAGAGGACAAGGTAGATGAGGTTATGAAACTTCAGGCTGAAAAAAAGATAGTTGCCATGGTTGGAGACGGGATAAATGACGCGCCGGCCCTTGCTCAGGCTGATGTGGGAATAGCAATCGGAACAGGCACTGATGTTGCAATGGAGGCTTCTGATATTACACTGATTAAGGGCGATTTGAGAGGTGTTGTAGCCTCAATAGCTTTGTCTAAAGCAACACTCAGGAACATCAAACAAAACCTCTTCTGGGCATTTGCCTACAATACAGTTTTAATTCCGGTTGCTGCTGGAGTGTTATTCCCGTTCTTTGGAATTCTCCTGAACCCCATGTTCGCAGCAGCGGCAATGGGCATGTCATCTGTTACCGTTGTTACCAATGCCTTACGGTTGAGAAAGTTTCGTTTTGATATGTAAAGGTCTGCATTTTTTCTTTTTGCTCCCTTCAGATCTTCTCTAATTGAGCCGATAAGATTATGTGAATTATTTATTAACTTTTTAAAATGGTGTTCCTGCGTGCTTAAACTGCTTTTAAAAGATATTGCAATAAGAGAAAATTTGTCTGTCCAGAGTAATACCTCTTTAAGAAATTCAATTAAGTTAATGAATATTAACAGAAAAGGTGTGGTTGTTGTGCTGGAGGATAAACGACTGGCAGGAATCTTAACTGAAAGGGATATTATTAAAATATTATATGAGGGCATTAACCTGGATGAAAGTGTAGATAAATATGCCAAGAAAACTTTGGTTTCAACCAAAGGGTGCAGGACAGTAGGTTATGCTTTGAATTTGACAATTGATAATAAAATAAGAAGGGTGATAGTCACAGATGATTCAAATAATTTTATCGGTCTTGTCACACAGCAGGATTTACTTAAATATGTTGAAGAGGATTTTTATCGCCTAAGCATTAAGGTCAAGCATATTTTGAAAGATGCTGGAAGTCTGATCAGTGTCTCCTCAGATGATCCATTAATTAACGCACTCAAAAAGATGATAGAAAATAAAATTAGTGCTGTTGTAGTAATGGAAGATAGAGCAGTTGTAGGAATCATAACAGAGAAAGATATTTTAAAACTGGCTGGTGACAATATTTCCCTTGAAAATATGGTAGACAAATATATGTCCAGTCCTGTTGAAACTGTTTGCAACGACTCACCCCTTGTTGAAATTGTAGAAGTAATGAATTACAAGAACATCAGAAGAGTCTTAATCGTTGATCAGGAGGGACGGGAGATTGGTATACTTACCATAAGAGATGTGATTAAAAATTTAGAGGGAGATTACAGTAAATTTCTTGAAAGGAAGCTTAGAAATGCCAGGGAGATTTTGAACTTGCTCCCTGAGATGCTTATAGAGATAGCTGACACCGGAAAAGAGCAGTTAATAGTCTGGGCAAACAGCAAAGTTATTGAAAAATTTGGCAAAGAAATTCTGGATAAATCTGTAGCAGACTTTCTCCAAAGGAAAAATTGGAATAAAATCTATGATACCTTGAATAAATTAACCAAAGTAGAAAATATAAGGCTCAAGAAAGACAATAGAATTTATGAACTTTCCGGATTTTTATTAAGAATTGATGGAAGAATAGAAAAAAGAAGATACCAGCTTATAATAAGAGATATTACGGAAGAAGTCAGACTATCTACGTTCGACCCCCTCACTAATATTTATAACAGAAGGTTCATAAATGGATTCATGATACAAGAAATAGAAAGAAGCAAGCGGTCTTACAAAAAATTTTCTATTGTAATATGTGATATAGACGATTTTAAAAAAATCAATGATATACACGGGCACTTATCAGGAGACATTGTACTTAAATCTGTTTCCCAGCTTATAACAAATACTATCAGGCATCTGGATGTTGTGGGAAGGTATGGAGGAGATGAGTTTATGATAATTTTGCCAGAGGCATCCGGCCAAACAGCTTCTCATATTGTAGATAGAATCAGATTTAATATCGGTAGCTTGGAAATACCGGTTCTCAAAAACAAAAAAGTAAAAGTTACTGCCAGTTTCGGTATCGCGACTTTTCCAGAAGATGGGATATCCCCGGATGACTTACTTATTGCAAGCGATGAAAGGTTATATAAAACTAAAAGCTCCGGGAAAAATAAAGTTTTTTACAATTAACCCACATAATGCATTATCTGGGTTATGAACAAATTAGTTGTATATGTCAACATTTGCATTTACAAAAATTGTAACTCGTTTTGCTGTCTTGATAATAAAAGGATTCAAGGATTCGAAGATTCAAGGGGTCAAGGATTATTTAATAAAATTAATTCCTTCACTTGAACCCCTGGACCCTTGACCACTCGAACCCTTGAGAGAAAAATTCGGGAAAAGCCTTTACAATACTTGTAAACGCTTTTTGTAGCTATCATAAATTTTAATGTCCGAATAGATTTGGTATGATAAAAGTCTTATATTTTGTTACGAGACTTTTAATATTCAAATACTGTAAATCTTTGGTCTTTTTATCATCAAAACCGAGTGCTTGAAAATCCAATATGCCGTCTGGAGAATGACATTCATTGCAGGCGAAACTGATCTCTTTTCTTGCAATATCTCTGTGGAAGTAGCTTAGCTGTTCTTTTCTCTCTTCAGGACTAATGTTTTTTTCTTTGTCAAGATACTCTCTGGCTTTTTCATTGTCCTTTGTATTTATCAATAATATCCCCCCCTTTTTTCCGGTTTTAAAAACGGCAATTCTTGATATTACATACTCTGTCTTTTGTGTTTCATCTGAATCGTCTTTTTGAGATGAAAATATCTTTAACATCCTGGTTATCAAACTTTCAGTTTCCCCGTTTTCTTCGTTTTCACGCTTTTGGTGTGTTCCGTAAGGCTCACCGGTAAATTCGAACTCTTCAGGTTCTTTCCAATCATATGCCAGGTATTTCAGTTTATCCTTTTTAAGATGGCATACTTCGCAGAGCATGAAACCTGTATGCATGTTTACAAGAGCCCTGACCTTATTATTTTCACTGTGAGGGTATAAAGGATGGCAGACCCGGCAGGATGATTTGTCATTGAGGAGGGTGATGGCAAATCTTTCATCCTTATGGAAGTTGACAAAATATGCCGGATCAATGGTATCTATTTTTTCCTTGTCTTCAAGATGGCATTCGGTAGTGCAATCAACATCTGTTACGTTTGTATGTGGAAACTGAACTATCTGTGGATGGCATTGCTTGCAGTCTGTTTTGCCGTGTTTGGATGAGATGTGCTTTTCTTCGTCAATATGGAGTACTTTAAATTTATCGGGTTTTTCAAACTTTACGAGACCGGGATACCGATGACAGGTAAGGCATCCTCCCTTATCTACGGCAAGGCATTGAGGAGGAGATTTTAAGACAAAATATGAAATTGTGATAAATAATATCAAAAAAACATGCTTTTTCATTTGTAAACACAGAAAGCACATTTACAACAATGCAGGCTTTGTGAAAAAATTTATTTTTCGATACCTTAACATAATTTTAATCCATAGAGCGGTATATATGTTTGTGCAAAGACATTTGCATAATTTAATAAAAAAATCATAGAGTTAAATAGATTTTTGAACAATGTCTGTATTATTTGGGTAAAAAGTTTTTTCTTCAAGTAAGTAGTACTCTTAGAGCAAAATCAGATTTTTTTTATTCTGTTCACAAGGTTAATTATACATTATATTATTTAGCTGGTAACTCTTGAATATTCAGCACCTTTATATCAAAATGGAGGATTTTGCCGGCTAAAGGGTGGTTGTGATCAAGTACAACAGTTTGTTCTTTAATTTCTGCAACGCGTGCATACACAATCTGCCCGTTGGCATCCTGGCCCTTTAGCATTATCCCGACTTTCATTGCATCTTGCGGAATCTGTTCCTTGCTGATCTCCATAAAAGCATTCTTGTTAACAGTGCCATAGCCTTCCTCAGGGCTTACTGTTACTTGCTTACTTTCACCAATTTTCATCCCCTCCATCGCCTTTTCAAGCCCCGGAACAATTTGCTGAGATCCATGAACGTAGGTCAACGGTTCAGACCCAACATTGGTATCAACCGTAGCGTTATCTTCCAGCTTGAGAGTATACTCGATTGAAACTTTCTTGCCTGATGAAACTGTCATCTCTTTTTCTCCTTTCTTTGTTTCTGCTTGAACGAATGATGAACCGATCAAAGCATAGAGGATCGAAACAAAAACAACAAATGACTTGATCGTATGTACTTTCACTGATTTTTCCTCCATATGTAGATATTAACGGAAATAGACTGGAAGGGTTTTCTGTGCTGTTGATTGGATAATTGTTTTATTCCAGACTTTTCTGGAAATATCTTCCTTATTAAAGAATTTTTATAAGCTTAACATAGGGAGTGAAAATAGTCTATTGATAAAAAGGTAAAAAGTTTGAAGCCCGATATAGGGCTGCATTAAGGTATCGAGATGATTTTTCCCGCCTGCTCCGCATAACCCGGCAGCAAAAGTATCGCTCAATTTAGATTTTAATATCTTGACAATATGGCAGTTGATAATACTTTTTTGCTCCTTTAAACTAAAACACATACATAACCCAATTCCAGTTGGGAGCATACAACTCAGTATTTTTTCTATCTGGAACCAGGATCAATGTGGAGGTCTGCGATTATGGCGGAACATTCATTTGACATAGTCAGTAAAGTTGATATTCAGGAGGTTTCCAATGCTATCCATCAAGCAATGAAAGAAATCAAGCAGCGGTTTGATTTCAGAGGCAGTAAAAGTAATATTGAACTTGACAGGGGCAGGAACGAAATACTTGTTTTATCTGACGATGCATACAAATTAAAAAGTGTTATTGATGTCCTGCAGAGCAAACTGATTAAGAGAAAAGTTTCCCTAAAGGCATTACATTATGGGAAAGTTGAAGATGCACTTTCGGGAACTGTTAAACAGCTTATAAGCCTTCAGCAGGGAATCCCGACAGAAAAGGGCAAAGAGATTGTGAAAGTCATAAAAAATACAAAAATCAAAGTACAGGCAGAAATCCAAAAAGACCAGCTCCGTGTCAGGGCAAAGAAGATAGATGACCTACAGTCAATAATAAATCATTTGAAAGAGAAAGATCTGGGGATTCATATGGAGTTTGTAAATTACAGATAAGTATAGAGTGATTGGTCATGAGTAATGAGTTTGGAACTGAATTTAATCATATTTACTTGACTCTTAACTCCTAACTCTTAACTCTGAAGTATTGTATAATACAACGTATGGGTTTTTGGGATGACATTAAACATGATTTCAGAGCTGTATTTGAGATGGATCCTGCTGCAAGAAGCAGGCTAGAAGTTATTTTTTCTTATTCAGGATTTCATGCAATCCTGTTTCACAGAATCAATCACGTGTTGTGGAAAATGAATATTCCCGTATTGCCCCGTTTTTTCTCCCAGGTTGCAAGATTTATTACCGGCATAGAAATACATCCTGCAGCAAAGATAGGAAAAGGGTTTTTTATTGATCACGGTATGGGCGTCGTCATAGGAGAGACAACAGAGATAGGCGAGAATTGCCTTCTTTATCAGGGAGTTACACTTGGCGGCACCGGAAAGGAAAGGGGCAAGAGGCATCCAACTCTTGGTAATAACGTAGTAGTTGGAGCGGGCACAAAAGTTCTCGGTGCAATAACGATCGGGGATAATGTGAAAATAGGAGCAAACTCCGTCTTGCTGAACTCTGTACCGAAGAACTCTATTGTCGTTGGCGTGCCGGGCAGGGTGATTAAAAAGAAGGTTGTAAAGATGTTAGCCGAAGGACCTGTAGAAATGCTCGATCATGTGCACATACCTGACCCGCTCGAGGAGAAATTCGAGGAAATCAAAACTTATATGAATGATCTTGAAAGGAGAATGAGCACATTGGAAGGCAGAGGTGAAACGATTAAGGTTTTTAACACACTCAGCGGGAAAAAAGAGGATTTTGTTCCCCTTAATTCAGGCAAGGTGAATATGTATGTATGCGGGATAACGGCTTATGACGTCTGCCATTTGGGCCATGCACGAAGTGCAATTGTATTTGATATTATAAAGCGGTACCTGAGATACAGAGGCTATGACGTAACGCATGTACGGAACATAACCGATATTGACGACAAAATTATTGCCCGTGCAGCAGAGGAGAAGATTTCTACGGAAGAGGTAGCAAAAAAATATTCAGAAGAATATTACAGGGATATGGAATTGCTCGGTGTAAGCAGGGCTGACATTGAGCCAAACGCAACGGATCACATTAAGGAAATGATAGAAAATGTTCAGGGGCTGATTGATAAAGACTATGCCTACAGTGTTGATGGAGATGTTTATTTTGAAGTCAGCAAGTTTCCGAGCTATGGAAAACTGTCAAAAAAGAACAAAGATGACCTTATGGCCGGGGCAAGGGTCGATGTGGACGAGAGGAAGAAGAGTCCCCTTGATTTTGCTTTATGGAAGGCCTCTAAGGAAGGTGAGCCTTTCTGGGAAAGCCCGTGGGGAAAAGGCAGACCGGGATGGCATATAGAATGCACGGCAATGTCGTCAAAATACCTTGGGGAAAGTTTTGATATACACGGTGGTGGAGCTGATCTTATTTTCCCGCACCATGAAAACGAAATAGCACAGAGTGAGGCTTTCACTGGCAAGCCGTTTGTAAGATACTGGATGCATAATGGATTTATAACTGTTGATAACGAAAAGATGTCAAAATCCCTGGGAAACTTTTTTACCATCAAAGAAATCCTTGAAAAATTTGAGCCTGAGGTAGTGCGATATTTTCTCCTGACTACACATTACAGAAGTCCGATAGAGTTTTCAGATGCGCAGTTGAATGAGGCAGAGCTTTCTATCGATAGATACTATACAACAGTGATGAGGATCAATGATTTTCTCGAAACAACTGTAACCGCCGAAAAGATTACCTCGTCGGCTGAACTTGAGGATTTACTGTCTTCATTTAGGGAAAAGTTTCACAATGCAATGAATGACGATTTCAATACGGCTTCAGTATTAGGATTCATTTTTGAGCTTGTCAGGGAAGTGAACCGATTTCTTGATTTAAACCCTTCGGGGCAGAAGGCAAAAGACCTCGTTACCCGTACAAAAGAACTTCTTGCTGAAGGGGGAGATGTCCTTAATATATTCAACAAGACACCTGTTGAATGGTATAGGTCGTTAATGAAAGTCAAGAAGATAGAACTTGCGGAGGAAATGCTTCATAACAAGATAGCAGAGAGACGGGAAGCACGAAAACAAAAGGACTGGGATACTGCAGATAATATAAGAAAAGAGCTTGCAGAAAAAGGAATTATTCTTGAAGACAAGAAAGACGGGACGGCATGGAAGATCAAGGTTGGGTGATGAATGTTCTGCTAATTTCTATATTTTTTGCAAAAAACCTCTGTGATGTTCCAAAGCTCGTCTGTTAAAGATTCCTTGACCTTGGCCTGTATGAAATCTGGAATGTTTCCATAGTATGCATCGGCAATTCCACCGGTTATGCAAGCAAGGGTGTCGCTGTCGCCACCGAGAGAAATTGCATTACGGATTGCATCTTCGTATGAGGTAGATTCAAGAAAGGCAATGATCGCCTCCGGAACAGTACCCTGACAGGATACGTCGAAGTGGTAGTGAGGGCGTATCTCGTCCAGGCTCTTTTCCAGTTTGTAACCGAATCTGTGCTGAATTTCTTTTTTGATATGTTCCTTATCCTGTGTAGTGCGGGCAAGGAAAACAGATAGTGCAGTGGCCTGAGCACCTTTAATTCCTTCAGGATGATTGTGGGTGATTTCCGCAGATTTAGCGGCTTCATCCAGGACTCTTTCGATACTGTCAAATGCAAAGCCGACCGGACTTACGCGCATGGCCGAGCCGTTTCCCCAGCTGTTGTAGGGCCGGGGATCTTCAGAAAGCAGCCAGTAAATGAATGAACCGCCATACCCAGCATGAGGATACTTCCGCCCGATCTTTCTGATTGACGAAAGGTAATCAGAAACATCCAGGATTGATTTTGCAACGGCAACGGTCAGTACAGAGTCATCTGTAAAACGACAGAGTGGATGGAAGAGGGGAAAATCCTTTGTCTTGATTGGATAACCTTCATAAACAGAGCCGATAATATCTCCTGCAATCGCACCTATCATGAGTTTTTTAGCACCCTTTCTGTAGGGTTACCCATTTAAAGGGCGCATGTCAAGCGAAAAAACTCCCATTTCCGTGAAAAGCATTCTGCGGGGTCAGGTCTTTCATTGTGACAGTTTTGTAACAATGAATGTAACAATGAAAGACCTGACCCCACACACTCTGACCCCACACACTTAATTTTTTTCAACGCTTGGTTATGCCGCTGTTTTTTTCTTTATGTCCCACCCGGGAAAAACGAGAACTGCAGGATGACACCTGAGAGCTATCGCGATTACCTTCGCCCGCTCAACTCCTAGCTTGACCCGATCGTTTTCGATAGCTGAAATAGTAGATTGAGGAATTCCTGTAATTTCAGCCAGATCGTTTTGACTCATTTCTTGCAGTTCCCTGATAATCCTTACCGATTCTCCAACTGTTACATCTACCGTCTTCTTTGCCTTTTTGAAATTTCTCATTTTATTTCCTCCTATAATCATGAGGAGTAATATTTATAACCTGGACAAATATATCTTTGGCTGCAATCTTGTAAATAATTCTATATTTTATACCTAACCTTGATGATCTAAATCCTTTCCATTCACCTCGCAAAGCCTCGTCATGGAACCCTTTGATGAATCTTAAGCCTTCCGGGCCTGATATCCTTACAATGTCTTTCCATTTTTCATAATGTTTTAATATTTCTACGGGCAATCCATTAAGCTGTTTAGTCACACGTCGATGCTCATATATTTCCCACATACAGTATTGTATATATACTATTTATAGTATGTCAATTAAAGGCTGATGTCAATATTTATTGTAGTGTGTTATCCGGGGGTATCCGGGGTCTATAATGATTAACGCGTGGGGTCACCCTTCAATTTACATTTTATAAAATTACTTAAATGTATAATGTAGGTTTGACCCTGATTCTCTGGAAGCCCCCACTTATCCGATTATGTTTTTTTCATGTGGGGTTCCGCCCCCACACGACGGGTTCATTCTTTTTTCCGCAAAAAAGAACGAACAAAGAAAAAGCGCCCCTTACATCCCGGAAACAATCAATAGGGTTATTAATACATAAGTGGCACGGCGATGCTGTGTCCTTACTTCTGACTTCTGCACTAGTGCACTTTTGCTCTATGATATTTTTGTGGGTGAACATTCACTATCCGGCTACGGCCCGATAGTCTCTGTGAAACGCCCCTTGCGGACGTAAAAGTCCCGTCAGGACAACGTCCCTTTACGGGACCCGCATGAGGGGTGTTGTGGAGAGCGGGGGAGAGAAGCCCCCGCTTATCCGATTGTACGATCTTTTATGTCTTTAGTTGTTTTCTAATATAAGTATGATCGCAATAGCTATCACCCGTTCCGATTTGATGTTTGCGTTCAAAGTCCCAGTTATTAATGTTATCTTTCGCAACTTCCCAATCGCCACTGCAAACATAAGGGCCGATGTCTATATATCCAAGCAGTATCACAAGTTCAGCAAAGGGGCAGTTTGCTACATGCAGTTTAAGAATGTTGCTGCTATTTTCAGCAATTGAAATATCGTAAAAAGGCCGTAACCATTTGGCCCTCCTGGTTATTATATCTTTCAACTTGTCGAAGTCATCAGCACTATCTACATAAGGAACGAGAATTCTCACGAAAGTTTTTGCGATCCTGACGATAATTGGGCGCATTATTTCTATAGCCTTTTCTCTTGATGAAAAAAGGGACAGGATTTTGATACACAGTATAACCGGGCCTGCTACAACAATGGCTACCAATTGTCTTAATATTTTTTTCACACAATTACCTCAGCAGATTATCAGCTGCCTTAAATTATGTCGTACAACGCCTGAGTCAGTGATGCAGGCCTGAATAATATAAAGTGACATTTTATTTTGAAGCATAACGTGGAGCTGAGTGACGAGTACTACTGTATTGCAGTAGGTTGCTTGAAAATAATTTGACAACCTAAAATTAATCCGAGCTAAAAAAGCGCCCTGTGGTACTCGTTCGATCTCCAACGCCTTGTTATCTTTTCAATATTTTTTCATCTGCCCCCGCAGCTTTAAGTAACTCAACAACTTCTTCATGCCCCTCATGCTGAGCTACAATCAAAGCCATTGCTAACCGTTTTGAATCTTTATTTGCTCCATTATCTAATAATAGCTAAACTACTTCTGTGCTGCCATTAAGGGATGCGTATATTAGCGCTGTTAATCCTTCGCTTGTTCTGGCATGTACATCTGCTCCATGATTTAATAAATTATTAGTTATCTTAGCGTTACTACACGTAGCAGCTCTCATTAATGGTGACATTCCTTCATTATCCTGAGCATTTACATTTGCCCCTCTATCTAATAAAACTTGCACAGCTCGAGTTTGTCGGTGTCTGCATGATGCTAATATTAAGGGTGTCCTGCCTCGTGCATCTCTGGCATTTACGTCTACTCCTTCATCTAATAGATTCTCTATAGAACCATAATATCCGTGTGTTGCATTCCAGTATATATCATTCACTTGAGCGCATGCTATTGTCAGTATAAATGCTAACAATAAAATACTTGAGAATCTCATGAAGCCTCCTTTTGTATTTCTTAAAGATAACATATTAATAGAGTAAACTCGTTTTTCTTGGATTTTCAATATACCTGTCAAAAATACCAGTTTCATAAATGATTGAAATTAAACTAAACTTATTTTTAATGGCATTCTTGTTTGCTCTGTAATAACATATATACCAAATATCGTTTTTGCTGACTTTTTATCATTTTCAGGGGACATGCAATGAAGAAAGAAGTATTGCCCGAATTCCAGAATTATCTGCGTTCAAATAGCCTTGTCCACGAAAAGTATATAAAATTTTATGTCCATTGGGCAAGGAAATTCTTATAGCTATTAGCTATAAGCTGTAGGCTATAAGCTCAAATTTATGAAAGACTTTAAGGATTTGAAAGTATGGGAGCGCGGTCATAAGTTAACTTTAAAAATATATAAAATCACATCAGGTTTTCCTCGCGAAGAATTGTATGGATTAACTAGCCAAATGCGAAGATCTTGTGCTTCAATTCCAACAAATATAGCTGAAGGGTGTGGAAGGAGCAGAGATACAGAACTTGCACGTTTTCTGGAAATTTCAATATGTTCATCAAGCGAGCTGGAGTATCTACTTTTATTAAGTACAGACCTGAATTTTATAACTAAATCTGAAAGTGAAATTTTGAACGGTGAGCTAGTCGAAATAAAGAGGATGTTAATATCTTTTTATCAAAAGCTTAAAGCTAAAAGCTAAATGCTTATAGCTTAGCAACCATGATCTATCTTCACTTCATAAGAGAATTGTCTGGTGCCCCTGAAAGTCCTATTGATAGTCTGAATAAAGACGAATGAAATAAGCGGAAAGTTTATTTATTATAAAATCTCCCCTCGCCCCTCTTTGCCAAAGAGGGGGATTATATATAAATCAACCTCAAACTATGGAGGTTGAACCTCCATAGTTGTTACTCTGACAGTTCCAGATTCGGATACACCCTGGAAAAAGACACCAGAATCTTGACTGAATTCTCAGGATAGGTCATCGAAAAATCTTTAATCCTCCCTTGCCCCCCTTTTATAAAGGGGAGGAATTAAAGTATAGATTTCGGATCAAGTCCGGAATGACAATTGTGGTACAGCATTGGTTCAATCGAGGAAAATTAAACCAGCAGAAGGGAATGAGATACATTTTTAATTTTGCATTTTGTAATTTAAATTTGCAATCCCTGTTAACCCAAAAAATGCATTATTTGGGTTAAACTCAAGTGTTCTAACAGGTTATCCTTTGCCCGTTGTAAAAGAAATGTACTCCTGTGTCGTCTAATGCAATTGAAATTTCCTGGCCTGTTTTTCCCTGAAAACCTGAAGGTGCCTTGGCAATCAGTCTTATATCATCGATTTTTATATAAAGAATGGTTTCGGGGCCGAGATGTTCGATTAATTCCAGATGCCCCCTGATAGGCCCGTGTCCCGGTGTTAAAGACTCGGATCTGATGCCCATGGTAATATCTTGATTCGCATATTTCTTTAGCTCTTCCCTTAATCCAAGGCGGATCGTTAGTTTGTCTGATTTGAAAAACATTTCTTTTTCATTGACATCTAAAAGCCCTTTGACGAGATTTATCTGGGGGGTGCCAATGAAGGTTGCTACGAAAAGATTCGACGGGGTGTGGTACATTTCATCCGGGGTACCGATCTGTTGTATCACGCCCTGATCAAGCAACACTATTTTTTCTCCGAGTGTCATTGCCTCTACCTGGTCATGAGTAACATATAGGGTAGTGGCTTTTAATTTTTGATGGAGTCGTGCGAGTTCCACCCTCATGCTGCTTCGCAGTTTTGCATCAAGATTGGACAGAGGTTCGTCAAAGAGAAACAATTTCGGGTTTCTGACAATTGCCCTTCCAATTGCAACCCTCTGCCTTTGACCGCCTGACAATTCTTTTGGTTTCCTGTTCAATAATTCCTCAATACCTAAAAGAACTGCTGTTTCTTTTACCTTCTTATCCATCTCTTGTTTTGGCCTCTTCCGCATTTTTAGAGAAAAAGCCATGTTTTCATATACATTGAGATGAGGATAAAGGGCATAGCTCTGAAAAACCATTGCAATATCTCTTTCCTTTGGTGTGAGATTGCTTACTTCCCTGTCACCTATGAAGATTTCCCCATCATCCTGCTGCTCGAGCCCAGCAATTAACCTGAGTACCGTTGTTTTCCCGCACCCTGACGGGCCAAGGAGTATACAGAATTCACCTTCCTTGACTTCAAAGGAAATAGCATTGATAACCTTCGTAGTACCGAAGGATTTTTGTAGATTATCTATTTTCAGATTTGCCATGATTAGATTTTTTACTGAAGAAATTATACCATTATGCGGTTTTTTGAAGGGGGATTTTTACAATGATCAGACAAATGATGAAGTTTGCATCCTTCCTGTTTAAGACAGGGGAGAAGAGTGGGTAAGCGACCGTCTTATCAAGTCGTTTTCGCAAACTCCCTGATGTATGGGCAACAAAACAACTTCTTCATTCCTTCCTGACTTTATGGGATTTCCTTTTGTACTGAACATTTCCTTAACATCAAACGTTTGATTTTCAAGCCCTGCGGTGAGGAATTCTATTTTATCGCCGATTTTGAGATTGTTCCTTAATGCGATGACGGCCTTTCCGTTGTTGACTGATTGAACAACTCCAACAAGCTCATGACTCATTCTGTATACGTACTCCTCGTCATGATTGTAGCCGCTATCAGGATGTGTTCCGAAAAACATACCCGTGGTATAACCCCTGCTGGAAAACATTGACAGCTCTTGAAGCCATTGTTTTTTCGCCCTGTAAGGCCTGTGCCTGAGGATGTCAATAGCCTCCCTGTATGTCTTGACTACTCCTGCTACATAATTGATGCCTTTCATCCTTCCTTCGATCTTGAAACTGTTAACCCCTGCATCGGCAAGTTTGTCAACGTGCTCAATCATGCACAGGTCTCTTGAACTCAAAATATAGGTTCCCCTGTCGTTTTCATATACAGGGAGGTACTCTCCCGGCCGCTTTTCTTCAGTCAATGCATAATTCCACCTGCATGAATTTGTACATTCTCCCTGGTTTGCCGATCTGTTTGCCAGAAAACTGCTCATATAGCATCTTCCCGAATAAGAGATGCATATGGCGCCGTGCACAAAGCACTCAAGTTCAATGGATATAGTATCTCGTATATCCTTTATCTCATTAATAGTCAGCTCTCTTGACAGGACTAATCTCTTTGCACCCATCCTCTCCCAGAATTTTGCTGACTCGTAATTAGTGATATTTGCCTGTGTACTTATATGAACAGGAATTTCAGGGGCAATTTTGGATGCTATTTCAAATACCCCGATATCTGAAATTATCAATGAGTCCGGCGATATTTTTTTAAGGTATGACAGATGATCTTTAACGAGGGAAATATCTTTATTATGAGGAAAAATATTTACAGTGATATAGCATTTTCTGCCTGTCTGGTGAATAAGAATTGCAGCATTTTCAAGCTCGTCTGTAGTAAAATTATCAGCTTTTGCCCTGAGGCTGAATTCAGAAGACCCCATATAAACAGCATCAGCACCGTAGTGGAGTGCAGTCCTGAGCTTTTCTAGGTTCCCTGCAGGAGCAAGGAGTTCAGGCAATTTCATATGAAATTATTTTAACATGAATGATTACTTACGGGGTGTGTTTTATCATTCGCTTATCATACCGGCGTCTGTAAGCGATGACTTTAATGCCTGTACAATCGCTGGATCAAACTGGGTGCTGGCATTTGCCTCGATTTCACTTAAGGCCATCTCGTAATCGAGTTGTGTGCTGTTCGAATTTTTATTTGTCAGCATGTCAAACTTATCCGCTACAGAAAGAATACGGGCACAAAGGGGAATTTCATCTCCTTTTATTGCCATGGGATAGCCGGTACCGTCAAATCTTTCATGATGATGCAGGATAATGTCTGCCGAATCGTTCCAGAGAGAAATAGATTTTATCAAATCATATCCAAGTATTGAATGCTGCATAATTTTTTCTTTTTTTCGCTGATCTCTTGGATCAATTTTCAGCATACCAATATCGTGTAAGAGACAGGCATAATAAAGCCTTTTTAATTCAATCTCGGATAAATTCAGTTGTTTTCCGATATAGTTGGCGTAGTTGGCCACTCTTCGTGAATGTCCTTTCTTGTTCTGTATGTAATCCTGAGCGCCGACAAGGATTTCAGTTATATGAATAAAATCACTCAGTTGTTTTTCTTTTGATCTGTTTTGCGCAATAGATATACTTGCCTGATCAGCAATACTGTGAAGTAATGCTTCTTCTTGTTTGGTAAACACTCCCTGTTTTTTATTCCGAAGTTCAATAGCACCGATGATTTCGTTGGCATATACAAGCGGGACGCAGATAACCGATTTCGTTTTAAGGCCTGTTTCATTGTCAAAATCAGAATCATATCGTGTATCTTTTGCTGCATTGTTGATAAGGGCCGGTTTTCCGTTTTTTACCACCCAGCCGGCGATCCCTTCACCAGATTTTAGAGTCCGATTGTTCATTTTTTGAGAGTTTTTTCCAAAGTTAACCTTAAACTGGAGGTTGTCTTTGTCATCGTTGAGAAGGAGGGACCCTGATTCGGCAGCAATGAGGTTCATAGCTGATTCCATGATTTTTTTCAAGAGAATATCAAGATATAACGTTTCTCGAAACTGTTTTGTAATCCCGAAGAGGCTGTTTAATTTTATATTAAGATCCTGTGCAGATACGATGGATGAATTAGTGGCCTTTGTTGAGAGGATTAAACCGAGAACTGACACGGCAACAGCAAGCACAAGTAATATTCCGACATTTACCGGGATCTTCGAAATGTCACCCTCTGTGACGTACGGATAAATATATTTGATTGAAAAATAAACAAGCAGGGCTAACGGAATGATGGATGCAATAAAATGTGAGATCTTAACGTAACGGCGAATGTTATCAAAGAAATCTTTACCTTCAAGACCGTGCATTACCTGGTTCCTCAGTAAATATATATTCTCAGTAACCTATGATGCAAAATTACTATTTAAAATTACTATCTTAATATCGACTATAATCGTTGGAAACTTTAGGATTACAGGAGTTCTCCCAATTTTTTAGCTGTATCAACATCTACCTTATCTTAGGAATCTTAGCAAACCCATATGATTTCCCCCTTTGGAAAAGGGGGATCAAGGGGGATTTTATAATGATTACATCTACAAATCCCCACTTACCCCTTATAGGGGCGTTGCCCCAACGGTGAAAAGCCGCGTTGCGGCCTCGCCGCTTTACGCGGGGCTTTACGCCCCCCCTTTACTAAAGGGGGGAAATATAAATTGGTATATCAATTAATATTGCCCTTAAGGTACCGACAAATAATTTCTTTCACAAAGCCTGCATTGTTTGAGGTGCATTTTTTGGGTTCAGGACGGGGTGTGCAGTAATGCTTACCAGATCAAGGAAAGAAAAGCGTCGAGGTCTGTTTGAAGACGGTTAAACTTGCACCAGATTACCATACACTCCTCTGAACGATAGCAATAACCGTCTTTAATTACTACATGAATACTTACACCCGTCCTTTCACGGTACGGGCATGGTATGTGAAGCTTTCCCGTTTCTATTGCATAGACTTTCTGCATGAGCGGGTCTTTCATATTTATATTTTATTCTTATTCGTATACCTTTGTAAATTGGTTTTGTTTGGTATAATTATCATGAGCAAATAGTGAATTTTTTTGAAAAAAAAATGTAGACTATATGTAACTGTAAATAAAGGAGATAATCTTTTGAACAATAGTGTCCCCATGTATGACAATACACCTGCTATTGATGAAAAAACCCAAAGGCATTTAAAACAAATAGACAAAGCAGATATTATCATAGGAATTCCGAGTTACAACAATGCGGAATCTATTGGCCGTGTGATAAAGGCTGCGGAGCTTGGTCTTGCAAAATATTTTTCCAGGTATAAGGGAGTGATTATCATCTCTGAAGGGGGATCTGTTGAAGAAACCCAAAGAGCTGTTGATGTTTTAAAAGATAAACACTATTTTGAAGATTCATTCATATCTAAGCCCCCATTTGAAACAGAGATACTCGTTACAAAATACCTTGGGGCTTCAGGAAAGGGAACAGCAATAAAGGCAATATTTGAGGCAGCGCAAATCCTGGATATGAAGGCAGGCTGTATGCTTGACGCAGATTTGAGGAGCATCTCACCGGCATGGGTAGAGCTGCTCATTGCTCCTATCATCTTGAAAAATTTTGAATTTGTAGCCCCTTATTACAGTCGCCACAAATATGATGGAACCATTACGAATATGATCGCTTTTCCTTTAACCTGGGCTTTATACGGCAGACGTGTCCGACAGCCAATCGGTGGTGACTTTGGATTTTCTTTGGAACTTGTAAAAAGCCTTCTTTCAAAAAATGTATGGGAAACAGACATCGCAAGATTTGGTATTGATATATGGATGACAACAGTTGCTATATGTGAGGATTTTAAAATCTGCCAGTCCTTTCTCGGTGCAAAAATTCATGATATAAAAGATCCTGGCAAACATCTGAGTCCAATGTTTAAGCAGGTTGTTGGTACAATTTTCAATTTAATGGACATATATCAGGAAAAATGGTTTCGAGTGAAAGGAAGCCGTCCTACTGCTATCTTTGGATTTGAATCTGAATTTGCTCCGAAACCGATAGATGTGGATATTGAGAATTTGATTAATAAGTTCAAAGAAAGTGTCCCAAGGTATTTGCATGTCTGGGAAAGAGTACTTGAGACTGAAAATTGTCAGAAGATACAGGAAGTGGCAAATATGGAGGGCAATCTGTTTGAGTTGCCTGTCGAATTATGGATTAAGTCATTATATGATTTTGCCGTGGCCTATGATAAGAAATCTGACGGGATTAACGCTCATGAAATAATTGAGGCATTGGTTCCGATTTATTATGCTCAGACCGCGTCTTTTGTAAACAAAACACTGAATCTGGATTCCCATCAGACAGAAGAAGTGATAAACCAACAATGTACCGTATTTGAAAAATTAAAATCGTATCTGGTTAAAAGTTGGGCCTCTCATGAGTAAAAGGGGGTAAAAAAAGTGAGGAAAAAAATTCTGGTTGTAGATGATGAAAAGAATATTCGGTTATTGCTTCAGGAAGAACTGACAGACGAAGGATATGATGTTATTATGGCGCACAGCGGCGAAGCCGCGCTGGACATGATAAAAGAGGAAAACCCCGACCTTGTAACGCTCGATATAAAAATGCCGGGTGAAGACGGCCTGAGTATATTACGGAAGATACGGGAGATAAACTACGATTTGCCTGTTATTATCTGCTCAGCATACAGTGTATTTAAAAGTGATTTTTCGGCAGTCGCAGCAGACCATTATGTAGTAAAGTCTTCTGACTTTGATGAGCTTAAGAATAAGATCAAGGAAATACTCGCTTACGAGTTTTGACAACTTTTTAAAACCCTCTTTCCCCCACGTTTAATCCAAACAATGCATTTTTTTAAACTTGTCAAAATATCAGGCATTGTCCCAAGTTTGTATGATGGAAATAACGATGTTTAAGTTTTTTACTTTACCCAAATAATGCAGACATTGCTCAAGAAATTATTTAACTCGATAAAATTATTATTAAATTATGCATATATCTTGGAACAAAAATATTCACCTTAGATTGGTTGGAATTGCGTCTAAGGTATCGAAAAATAATTTCTTTCACAAGGCCTGCATTATTTGAAATGCATTTTTTGGGTTTATAAGAAAACGCTATCATTACCCGACCCCCTAATCAAGTCAGAGGGTATGCTTGATCGAACAATCCAGAAATAGGAATTGGATTCGGGCACAGATACCTTCAAAATCTTTAAAAATGCAACATGATTATTGGATGCCATTTTGCAATCGAAAAAAGTTCTTATGCATAACATAATACCCTTACGATTGCAAAATGGCATGTTCAAATGTGTTGCTTTTAAAGCTTTTTCAGGCATCTGTGCCTCCTATGATCGCATTTTGGGGTAAATGCAATTTTTAAACTTGTCAAAATATTAAGTTAATGCGGTATCTATCCGAATTATATAGATAGTTATGATAAAAAAGATTAAGATTGACCGGTTAAGGCCGGGAATGTTTATCCACGATCTTAACTGTGGCTGGATGCGCCATCCTTTCATCTCAAACAGTATAAAAATCAGGAATGAGAAAACGATTGAAAAGATCATTGACCATGGAATCTGCGAGGTTTACATTGATACGGATAAGGGGCTGGATGTTACGGATGCTCCCACATTAAAAGAGGTGAATCAGGAAATTCAAACTGAACTGCATAAAGTTGCTGAAGCAATAAAATTAGAAAATGGCTGTCGTGTTCCAATCGGTAGAGAGATCGTAAAGGCAAAGGAGATAAAAAAAGAAGCAAAACAAACGGTACAGAATATCATGGAAGAGGTAAGGTTTGGCAAGCAAATAAAGACCGAAAAAGTCGAAAAAGTTGTCGGGAAAATGATTGATTCAATATTTCGTAATAAAGATGCACTTATCAGTCTAGGAAGGATAAAACAGGCCGATGAATATACATATATGCATTCAATGAGTGTTTGCGTACTTATGATTTCTTTTGGCAAGTATCTCGGTTTTGATCAACAGCAGTTAAAAGAAGTCGGGATTGGTGCAATGTTGCATGACATTGGCAAAATGAGGGTGCCTCAGTATCTCCTTCAAAAAAGATCCTTATTGTCTGACGGAGAATTTAATACGATTAAGGAACATGTAGAATACAGTCGTGTATTACTTGAACAGACCGGTAACATTGCCGATACATCCATTTTGTTAGCGTATCAGCATCATGAAAGAGTAGACGGGACAGGTTACCCAAATAATTTAAAAGGTGATGAAATTTCGAAATACGGACAGGCTGCAGCCATAGTAGATGTGTATGATGCCATGACTTCGAAAAGATGTTACCAACGCAAATCTCAACCTACAGATGTATTAAGAAAGCTTTTTGAGTGGAGTGAGTTCCATTATAACAAAGATCTGGTACAACATTTTATCCGCTGTGTTGGTATATACCCTGTTGGGACACTGGTACGTCTTGAAAGCGGTTTGCTCGGCGTAATTCTTAATACCGGTGAAAAAAGCCTGTTGCAACCGCGTATACGAACTATCTATAACACAAAAAAGCAGAGATTAATAACACCCCGTGACATTGATCTTTCAAAGGGTGGAGACAGAATTGTATGCCATGAATCACCGGAGAAATGGAAAATAATACCCGAGAGATATTTGTAACTATTTTACTTCTTTGACCTCTCTCCCGTAAGGGCTTAATTCTCTTAATTCATTAATAATTGGCGGCATTTTCTCGAGAACACAATCTATGTCTTCATCTGTCGTATATCTGCTCAAAGAAAATCTGACAGAACCGTGGATGGAAGTAAAAGGGACTCCCATTGACCTCAATACATGGGACGGCTCAAGCGAACCGGATGTACATGCAGAGCCTGAAGATGCACAGATATTGTATTCATTGAGCCGCAATAGGATGGCTTCTCCTTCAACGTATTCAAAACTTATATTGGTTGTATTCGGTAATCTGTTATCAATGTCACCATTGATTCTTGCACTTGGACACGTGTCGAGAAGCCCTTGTTCAAGCCGGTCCCTCAATTCTTTTACTTTTGTGTTTTCAAAAGGAAAGTGATGTTTGGCAAGTTCGCAGGCCTTTCCAAATCCAATAATCGAGGCTACATTTTCTGTGCCGCCTCTTCGGCCTTTTTCCTGATGCCCTCCGATTATGTAAGGTGTGAACCTGGTTCCTTTTTTGATAAAAAGGGCTCCTACACCTTTTGATGCATGTATTTTGTGCCCCGAGATCGATATCATATCGATAGGAAGTCTTTTTACGTCTACAGGAATCTTTCCCACTGCCTGAACTCCATCCGTATGGAAAGGAACGCCTTTTGACTTTGCAATTGCAGTAATTTCTTCCAAGGGAAAGATTACACCGCTTTCGTTGTTTGCATACATAATTGAAACAACCGCTGTGTCATCTGTTATTGATGCTTCCAGTTCTTCAAGGTTCAATCTTCCATGTTTGTCGACAGGCAGGAATGTTACCCTGTAACCTCGTCTAGCAATTGTCTTGCAGAAATTCAAAACTGCAGGGTGCTCCACCCGTGTTGTGATGATATGTCTCTTTTCCGGTCTGGACATAAGCGCGCTCATGATTGCCGTATTGTCACTTTCGGTGCCGCAGCTCGTGAAAATGATTTCCTCAGGTTCTGCATTAATCAGCCAGGCAACCTGTTCTCTTGCAACTTCTATCTTCCTGTGTACCTGACCGCCGAATGTGTGCATGCTTGAGGGATTGCCGTACAGGGTACTGAAATAGGGCAGCATTTCTTCTCTTACTTCATCAGCAACCATTGTTGTTGCATTGTTGTCCAGATAAACTACCCTCATTCAACCTCCACAACAAGTTCTTCACTTATCAGTTCTTTTAATTTTTTCTCGATATTATGGACTGTCACGTCAGCCATCAGACAGCCTATACACATTCCTCTTAAAGACACAATAACCTTATTCCCGTCAACATCTATCAGTTCTATATCACCGCCGTCTGCCTGCAAAAGGGGTCTTATTTCCTTTTCAATGATTTCCTGTATCATTGCAATTTTTTGAATATTTGTGAGTTTCTTTTTCGGTGTAACGATTTCTTCTACGACCTTCTCTGCCCATACTTCCTTAAGAATCTTTTCTATATCGGGGATGCAACTTCCGCACCCTCCTCCTGCCTTTGTAAAATTTGTAACATCTTCAACAGTATGAAGCTTGTTTTCCGTAATTACCCGCATGATTTTTTGATCTGTAACCCCAAAGCATTCACAGACAAGTTCTCCTTCTTCAATTTCAGGAGGTTTTTCTCCCCTGTACTGTGCTATGGCTGCCTCAAGTGCTTCACGTCCCATAACTGAACAGTGCATTTTTTCTCGCGGAAGACTTCCGAGGTAATCTGCAATATCATTATTTGTAATCTTTAGTGCTTCATCGATGGTTTTGCCTTTAATTAATTCTGTCAAGGCAGATGATGATGCTATGGCGCTTGCACACCCAAAGGTCTGAAATTTTGCGTCAATGATTCTATTCGTTTCTTTGTCGATATTGAGGGTAAGTTTTAGAGCGTCACCACAGATAATGCTTCCCACCTCACCCACTGCGTCAGGGTTTTCAATCTCACCTGTATTTTTTGGGTGAAGAAAAAGATCTTTTACTTTTTCAGAATATTCCCACATAATCAATTTTTACACAGCTGCATTATCTTGTCAAGAATAGAAAGTATATGATATATTTAATAAAAGTAACAAGTTATACGTTGCAAGTTATATGTTATACGTTAAAAGAATATAAATACAAAGTGTGCGGTTCGTATAACTAATAATTTATAACATATAACTTTTTTTTGAGAAAAATATGCCTATATACGAGTATCAATGCACAAAATGCAATGAGAAATTTGAAGTGACACAGAAGATAACTGATGATCCTTTTACCGTGTGCAGTTTGTGCGGAGGAGAGTTGAAAAAACTCATAACGAACACATCTTTTGTACTGAAAGGCAACGGCTGGTATGTTACAGATTACCCTTCTGCTGAAAGGAAAAAAGCAATGGAGGCCAAAAAGCCTGCACCTGCCGATAAAGATAAAAAACCCGAAAAAAAGACTGAAACCAAGAAAGAAGCTGTTAAAACATAGTGGCGTCCCTACAAAGTGATTACACACGCGTATACCCGCAAGTTAATATCCCTTTTGATTTATTTAATAAATATTCCTCTTTTTTAAAAAAGAACAGGTTAAACCTCGAAATTTATTTCGGATCGAGAATGTTTGATTCTGTCACAAGGAGCGATATTATCAGGCTTAAAAATAAGCTTGATTATAATCCACAGCTTACACTCCATGCACCATATATGGATTTATCACCCGGCGCTGTAGATTCAAAAGTGAGACAAATTACCATTGAGAGATTTACCGATGTCCTTGATTTTGCCGAAATACTTAAGCCTATAGTGATTGTTTTCCACTCGGGGTATGATAGAAAACGATATGGAGACAGGATGGATATCTGGCTTGAAGGTAGTCTCGAGACATGGAGGCCCATTAATAAAAGAGCTGCTGAAATGGGGATAAAAATTGCCATAGAGAACGTGTTCGAGGATGAGCCAGAAAATCTCAGACTTTTGGTGGAAGAAATGGATTCGAAAAATTTCGGATTATGTTTTGATACCGGTCACTTTAATATGTTCTCGAAATTGCCCCTTTCAGAATGGCTTGGATTGATAAGGCCGTATATCATAGAACTCCATCTTCACGACAATTCAAGATATGCGGATCAGCATCTTGCTATTGGAGACGGGGACTTTGATTTTACAACTTTATTCAGGGAACTGAAAGGTATAGACTGTGTATATACAATTGAGGCACAAACGGTTGAAGGTGTAAAGAAGAGTCTGGAACGACTGAAGGAATATCTAAAATAAAAGGATCTAATTTTAAAGATTTCCCCTCAGATTTCTCATCGAGAATCCTCTTAACTCGGGTAGGCCATCGCCTTTAAACTGAATCATAACGCTATGTGATTCGCCCATTCCCTGAGGCATGATTAACCCTTTAATTTTTGAAATCTCGGACAAATAATCAGCAGAATGAAAATATAGTTCGATAATGACTTCATCTATGCCTGATGCTGCAAGAAATGTTCCCTGAGAACAATAGCCTATCGTTTTTAGTCCGAGCTCATCTCCCCACAGCTTAAGTGATGAAAAATTTACATGTGCAGTAATATCCTGTTCCCCAATATGCTGGTAGGGATTTTCATTATAAAGATGTCTGTGATAACAGAGCAGGGTGCCTTTTATACGGTCTTCGCTATAATATTCTTTTGAAGAATATCCATAGTCAATTGTAAGAAGAAAGCCGGTTGATAATATCGAGTTTAATTCTTCAAGCCAGTTTCTTATTCTCAGGTTTATTTCTGTCCGATAACCCGGATGAAGATTAATAGAAAATTGACTGATGTAATCTACTATTTCCTGAGAACTCACTTTATTTTTTTCTTCCAGAAGTTCTTTGCCTTTAAAAGTTACATAAATTTCTTTTAAGTCATCTTCCATCTCAACAAGATGCACGGGAAATGCATCAAGCAACTCATTTGAAAAAATACAGCCCTTGATTCCTCTATTAAAGTCTTTTAAGGATTTCACCCATGTTATTTTTTCTGAAACCTTTCCTAGAAGTTCTTTTTGCCTTTTTTCAAAATGTGAATAAGGCTCGACAATTACATATCTTAATGACCTCATGAAACTGGTTTTATTTTTTGAAAGGGATAAGTCTTCAGAGGGCTCATATAAATAGTCAAGAATATCTTTGCACAAATACCCAACCCCTGCACCCATTTCAACAGCCTGGAAGTCAGAAGGTTGTCCCATTAATTCCCACATTTCCATTAGCTGTCTTCCTATCATTGCACCGAATATGGGGTGTAAATGCGGGCTGGTATAAAAATCTCCTTCCCGTCCTATTGTAGTTTGTGGAGACGAGTAATACCCCAGTTCAGGATAATAAAGCGATATATCCATAAATTGCTCAAAAGTGACGGGCCCTTTGTTTTTGATTTTTTCAATAATTATTTCTTCAAGCGGATTCATTATGAAATAAGTATAATCCAAATTGATAGATTCTTTATATCAAAATCGAAAAGACATTTTCGGGTCAATGATGCTCTTAATTGCTGTAAACATAGAATCGCTCAATTAGGTTATAATTTAAACATTCGGGATATCTTTAATTTGTCTGGCAAAATGATGAAACATGCTGTAATTTTCGACATGGACGGTGTGCTTGTGGATACAGAGCCGATATATTTCGGTATCAGCAGGCGATTGTTCAGTTTTCTAGGTTTCAGGATCCCTTTGGAGGAGCATTATACATTTGTAGGTATTTCAGCAACAGAGATGTGGGGAAAGCTGCATAAGAAGTTTAATCTGGGACAATCAGTCGGGGATTTGATGGCCCTTGAGAAACAAGAGCAATATCGGGAACTGAGTGCAATTACATCGCTTCCGCCGATAGAAGGGATACCGGCATTACTGGAGACTCTGCTAGACCGTCAGATCAATCTCTCGATTGCCTCATCGTCACCAAAAAAGATTGTTGATTTGATTCTTGAGAAAACAAATCTCGCATCATTCTTTAATGTGATTGTAAGCGGTGAGGAAGTTATGAGGGGAAAACCATATCCTGATATTTTTTTAAAGTCATCAAAAAGGCTGCACGTTTCACCTGCGGATTGCGTGGTTATTGAGGACTCAACGCATGGAATCGTGGGCGCAAAAGCAGCATGAATGAAATGTATAGGATTTCAAAATCTGAACTCGGGGAACCAGGACCTGTCCAGTGCTGATCTTGTTATTAACGATTTCTCAGGGAGCAGTAGAAAAAAGGTATTAGGACTGTTGAACTAGGGTACCATGGCTCTTTTGAACCTCTGTAATTTCGTATTTCCGAACTTTCCTGCTGATAGCTGTTTGCTGAAAGCTGATAGCCGATCTACTTCACTTCCAGCATCCTGTCAAGTGCTCTTTTAGCGGGTATCCTTATGTCTTCATGGACTTTAATTTTATAAGTCATTGTTTCAAAAGCATGCAACACACTGTTAAGGGAAGTCCTTTTCATATTCGGGCAAATCATGTCTTTTCTGAGTGGATAAAAAATTTTATCAGGATTGTTTTTTCTTAACCCATAGAGTAGACCTGTTTCCGTACCAATTATAAATTCCTTGGCGTCTGAGGATTTTGCATACCTGAGCATGCCTGAAGTGCTTGTTACATGATCTGCTTTTTCGAGAACTTCCATCCTGCATTCAGGATGTGCAAGTACTAATGCATCGGGATGTTCCTGTCTTGCATTGTCTACATCTGCCACAGTAACTCTGTCATGCACATGACAAAAACCATCCCATGCTATTACTTCTTTTTTTGTATTTCTTGCGATCCATGCTGAAAGATTTCTGTCAGGTACGCATATCACTTTATAGGTGTCGAGTGATTCCACAATTTTTACACCATTGGCAGATGTACAGCATATATCACTCTCAGATTTAACGTCCGCTGTAGTATTAACATATGTTACCACAGGTATACCGGGATGGAGCCTTTTCATATCTTTTAGAGTAAAATCGACCGGATACATATATCCACCTGTATATTCATAACCGGGGAAGTAGTTTTTTAAATTTCTTTTACCGCTGATTGTTATCATATCAGCCATCGGACAGCAGGCTGTATTCTCTGGCAGCAGAACTGTTTTTTCAGGAGAGAGGATTGATGCACTTTCAGCCATAAAGTTTACTCCGCAGAAAACAATGACATCACATTTTATTGAAGCTGCTGTACGGGAAAGTTCCAAAGAATCACCTGTAAAATCAGCAATATCCTGTACTTCCTGTCGCTGGTAATTATGGGCGAGGATTATGGCGTTCTTTTCTTCTTTTTGCTTCAGTATTTTTTCACGCAGTCCTTCAGTATCTTTCATCAAACTACTATTTTAGATTTTTTTTTGAAAATTTTAAAGCTTGAACTGTTTGTATAGTGAGGGGTTATTCGTAAAAAGGACGGTTCCATCTTCAAGAGTAACCTTGTAGATTTTCACTGGTTTTTTACTATGAGAATTTTTATAAATATAGAGAACATTCTTGACAAACTGTTTCGTCTCGGTAAAAGATGGTATTCCCTTGGATTTTTCTACTGCTGAAGGCCCTGCATTATACGCCGCAAGTGCAAGTTGTACGTCCCCGTTGAATCTGTCAAGAAGCTGTTTCAGATATCTCGTGCCGCCTTCGATATTTTCTTCGGGATCAAATGGATTTTTAATGTGCATATCCCTGGCAGTTGAGGGCATTAACTGCATAAGACCAATGGCGCCTTTTTTCGATACAGCATTTTTATCCCAGTTGGATTCTGCTGTTATGAGTGCCTTTATGATTGCCGGTTCGATATTGTATTTATCCGATTTGCTTTTGATTAATTGATCGTAATTACTGCCGGATCTGGCAGATTCAACTATAATTGTCTCATATTCCCCGTCCGGGAGACTGTTGGTGTAGTGAGTAACTCCGTTTTCATCAACATATTTATAGATATCCGCATCGGATGTGATAACAATAATAAAAAAAGCGATAACTGTGCCTGGAAAAATAATTTTCTTCATTAAAAAATATATCATGCTGATGTAATTATGGTCAATTTTTACTATTTTATACGGAAAAAAACAGGTAAATATTAACAGATGGACTTTTTGAAAAATGACAGTGTGAAAAATTATTGATTTAACTGTGTGATATAATTAATCTCTGTCTTTTTAAGTAAATTAACAGCTTGGGGTTAAATGAAAAAATTTAACCCTTAGCCAGGAGCGGTTCAGGGTTGAATTAAATATTAAATATTAAATATTAAATATAGTTGTTGGTTGTTAGATGTTAATCTGAAAATAAAAACAAACAACTGAAAACTTCTCTCATGAGAAAATCTATCATTACAATTGTGGGAAGACCAAATGTGGGGAAATCAACCCTTTTTAACAGGATGGTAGGCAAACGGCATGCTGTTATAGAGGATTCCCCCGGTATAACAAGGGACAGGCTTTATGGGGAAGCCCGGTGGGAAGATAAATCCTTTTTGGTTGTAGATACAGGAGGATTCCGGCATGAGCCTGAGGAGGATATTATCGGGGAAGTGAGAAAACAGGTGTTCCTGGCAGTAGAAGAAGCAGATATTATTATTTTGTTAATGGATGCTGAAAGCGGGATCTTGCCTTTGGATATTGAGTTAATCGATACACTGAGGAAATATGGAAAAAGAATCTTTTATGCAGTCAATAAAATTGACGGACCAAAAAAGGAGAATGCCCTTTATGATTTTTATCGCCTGGGTGTTGAGCTATTTCCCCTATCTGCCCTTAATGGGTATGGATATGAAACTCTTATGGAAAACATTTCATCATTGCTGCCGGTAAGTAGGGAGGAAAAATCCGAATATCCAAAGATTGCAATCGTGGGAAGGCCAAATGTTGGGAAATCAACCCTTGTGAATTCCCTCCTCAGCAAGGAAAGGATGATTGTCAGCCCAATTCCAGGGACAACAAGGGATGCGGTAGACTCAATCTGTTCTTTCTATAAAAAGAAATATATTATTATAGATACAGCCGGAATACGAAGAAAAGGCAAGATGGCAAAATCGGTTGAAAGATACTCATTTATAAGAACAATGAGGAATATTGAAGATTGCGATGTTGCCTTGATAGTTATCGATGCATCAGAGGGAGTTGTAGAGCTGGATCAGAAAATAGCAGGTTTTGTTCATACCGCAGGGAAAGGGTCGATTATTCTCCTGAATAAGTGGGATCTTGTTGATAAAAGCTCATTGTCGTTAGATAAAGCACAGGAGCAGGTATATCAAGAGCTCTGGTTTATGCGGTATGCTCCGATCTTGACCACATCAGCAATAAGCAAAAAAAGAGTTACGAAGATTTTTCGTTTGATTGATCGGATAATGACAGAGAGTGTAAAGAGAATCAGTACACATGAGCTGAATGTGTTTCTCAGGGATGCCCTTGGAATGCGGGAACTTCCATTATATCGTGGCAAAAGGGTCAAAATATATTATATTGCACAGA
Source organism: uncultured Nitrospiraceae bacterium (assembly GCA_964347155.1). GTDB lineage: Bacteria > Nitrospirota > Thermodesulfovibrionia > UBA6902 > UBA6902 > CAYFXR01. The sequence goes on from CAYFXR010000070.1 coordinate 70,717, forward strand.
TTAAGTCAAACCCGCCTGGTTTTGTAATATTCACAAATAGAAAAGAAGGGATAAAAGAACAGTATATTAAATTTCTGGAAAATCAGTTAAGGGCGCGTTTTGCATTTGAAGGGGTTCCTGTAGAATTTTATGTAAGACAGAGAAAGCAAAGATAAATCGGGCAGAAGGTAAGCAAAAACTAAAGGGAAAAAATTATCATCCGATTAATTAAGTTAAAAAATGTATATAATAAAGCCTCTCGGTAACAGTTTAACGTCTTTTTTTAGAAATGAGTGTTTTTATCTGGCTGCATCAATAGCATATTTTCTCATCGTGTCTCTGGTGCCTTTGGGACTGTTAATTGTTGCATTCTTTGGCTATATGCTCGGTGGGAATCAGGAGCTCTATCGATTTCTCCTTTCAAAGTTGATCGGTTTTTTCCCTGCAGTTACATCAGGGATTACCAATGAGCTCAGGAATTTAATTACCTATAAGGGAATTAGCATGATAACTTTTTTTATTTACGGTTTCCTCGCCTTGCAGCTTTTCTATTCTGTAGAGCATGCAATGAACGTGATATTCAAAGTTCCCAAAAAAAGACATTTCCTTTTATCGTTGTTCTGGACTATTTTTATCGTCACACTTGTAATAATTTTCTGGCTTCTTTCTTTTACTGTAAGTTCGATTGCCGGAGTGTTTAGACAACATCCAATGAATGTATTCGGGATTCAAATTGGTTACAGGGCTGCTATATTACTAAAATATGTAGCGCCCTTTGTGCTTGTTTTATTGACATTTACTACCGTTTATAAAATTGTGCCGAGAGTAAAAGTCTCATTAAGAGATGCATTTTCAGGGGCACTCCTTGTTACGGTAATGTGGGAATTAGCCAAACATTTCTTTACGTGGTCTGTCAAAAATATTGCCTTTATCGGTACTATATATGGTTCGTTAACCACGTTTATTCTGTTTCTTTTATGGATGTATTATTTATCATGTCTCTTCCTTTTGGGTGGTGAGTTTGTAAATAATATAAGCAGGAAGTCATAATGCAAGAATTAATAGGCAAAGATGTAGAGGTACATACTGCTGATATTGTATATCGAGGAATTTTGGTTGAAATCGGAGAGAGCGAAGTTCATCTTCAGTCGGAAACAGGATGGATTACCATTCCTGTTGACAGAGTTGTTGAAATAAAAGCTGTATAAAATCCCCTCTTTTTTAACGGTTTGAACCGTTATTTTGATCCCTTCTTTAGAATTTTTTCATCGCAATATTTTGATAATGAATTACGGTTTTTTAAACCCAAATAATGCAGACATTGCTCAAAAATTTATTTAACTCGATAAATTTATTATTAAATTATGCATATGACTTTGAATAAAATTATGTATATATACATTGATTAAAATGCGTTTAAGGTATCGAAAAATAAATTTTTTCGCAACATCTGCATTATTCTAAATGCATTTTTCGGGTTAAAGATTTATGCATAGAAATCCGTTATTAATGAATAATGAATAAGCCTTATGCATATTTATTACTTAAAACGTGGGCATGATTCTGAAAAAAAATAAGTGTCATATGGAATTTTTTGCATTGTAAAATTAAAGAGTTATATATCTGGAATAAAAAGGGGATAAGGGGGGAATTTATGAAGAACATCTCATTGTTTATTTTATATGGCTTATTGCTCATTCTCTCTTTCAATACCGCAGCTACTACTTCTGATACAACAGTGAAAGGGTTAGCGTACTTTAAATGCAATTTTTTATCTGCGTACATGGAAAAACATGGTTATTATCTTATCAAAGAAGATTCTGAAACCGATCTCTTTGCTGCAGAGGATGCAGAAGTTATTATAAAAAATACAGACAATGCCGTCGTAGGGGTTGGGAAGACAGATAAAAAAGGAAATTTCTATATTTCTGTTCCCAAGGAAAATAGTTATCGAATCATTGTTAGATTTCATGGCCATGAAATCGAAGATGTAGTATCATATTCGGAAGCAAAGAATTTTATTGCTGATATGGGTTATTTCAGCACAGAGAAAGTAGGAAACTGGATAGATGCGAAGTTAGGTTTACGGTAAATAAATTTTCTCACAACACCTGTATTATTTTAAATGCATTTTTGTGTTTATCAACTAGATGGGAGAAGAGTCATATTAGTTGGTAGTCAAAGACAATGATTATACATTATCATAAGGAATACAGCTATGTTCGTTGAGAGAAGAAAGTTTTTGAGGTTCGATGTTCCTCTCGGAGTAGAATTTAATACATCAAGGCCAGAAAGGTATTTGCTGGGAGTTACGATAAATTTTTCCCGTGGTGGATTGTGTATTGAATTACAAAAATGTGACCTTGCAATTCACGATACCATGACATTAAAAGTTCAGCGTCCTCAGACAGATGCTTATGTTGCTATTCTTGGTAAGATTGTTTGGAAGAAAGCAATTAAAAATAGATGTTGGTTTGGATTAGAGATTCAGGATATGGATAAAGAGGCAAAGAGCGAAATATTGGATTATGCCTATGAACATTGGGTAGAAGAAAATAGAAATCTGGGATCTGCCAGGCATTAACAAAATCACCCCACATCTCCCAATTCATACTGAATAATACTTATCGCTGTTATCGGAGCTGTTTCAGTTCGAAGGATTCTTGGACCTAATGAAGCTTCGGCAAAGCCCTTTTCAATGGATGTTTTTACTTCTACTTTCGAAAAGCCCCCTTCAGGGCCGATGAGAAGGATGATGTGTTCACTATCCTTGAAACTGCTTAAAACTTTTTTTAAATTTCTATCTTTATGCTCTTCGGAGAAGATTATGCCCCAAAATCCCCCTGTTTCCCCATTTGCTGAAGGGGGGCATTCTGAATCCCCCCCTTTGAAAAAGGAGGGTGAGGGGGGATTTATATTATTGAGAAATTGTACGAAACTAACTGGATCTTCAATTTCGGGTATCTTATCCCTTCCGGACTGCTGAGAGGCTGAGAGGGCAATTTTTCTCCATCTAACGATTTTGTCTGTATGTCTTACCTGTGACCTTTCAGTAATTAAAGGAATAATTTTTCTGACGCCGAGCTCTGTTGATTTCTGAATAATAAAATCCATTTTCTCACCCTTGGGAATTCCCTGAGCGAGAGTGATTGATATGGGTGATTCAGCAGAATAAGGCTCTTTTTTTACCTTTTTAGCAAGTACTTCTTTTTTATGGCACCTCAGAATCTGGAATGTATATTTGTACCCGGTTCCATCGAATATAACGAGAGGATCACCGGATTTTACCCTTAGTATCAGGGAAAGATATCGTGCCTGGTCGCCAGTAATAACGATTCGTTCTGAGGAAAGCTTTTCCGGAGGAAGAAACAAGCGGATCATGGTGAAGAATTATTTCGCTTCTTTTTGATGATTATGGATGAACTCTTTAATCTTATCCATGAATCCTTTTGAAACATCATCCCCGCTGATTTCAGAAAATTCCCTGAGTAGCTCTTTCTGTCTTGGAGTGAGTTTTTTCGGTACATCTATAAATACAGATACAAACTGATCCCCCTTACCGAAACCACCCAATTTCGGAACCCCTTTGCCTCTTAAATGAAAGACACGTCCGGAAGGAGTTCCTGCGGGGATTCTGATTGATGCATCCCCGTCCATTGTCGGTACCTTGATTTCGCAGCCAAGCGTCGCCTGTACAAATGAAATTGGAACTTCGCAGTGAAGGTCATTACCTTTTCTTTTAAAGAATGGATGAGGTACAACGTTTACTATGACGTACAGATCACCGGGTGGCCCTCCATAATTTCCTGTCTCTCCTTCGCCTGTTACTTTGAGTCTTATACCAGTATCAACTCCAACCGGTATCTTGAGTGAAACAGTGCGCTCTTTTCTTACTTTTCCCTGACCTTTGCATGTAGTGCATGGATCGGTAATTATCTTGCCTTCACCTCTGCATCTTCCGCATGTTCGTGAGATAGTGAAAAAGCCTTGCTGGAGTTTTGTCTGACCTGTACCTCGACATGTTTGACAAACAACAGGTCCTTTTCCCGGTTTTGAACCAGTTCCTGCACAGGTTGAACAGTTTTCCCATCTTGGAATGTTGATTTTTTTCTCAGTACCGAAGACTGCATCTCTAAGGCTTATTTCGATGTCGTAACGGAGATCCTGCCCTTTTGTAGCCCGTGTTCTTCTTCTCGTAAAGTCGCCAAAAATATTTCCAAAAACATCCTCAAATATATCACCGAAACTGGATGTAAAGTCACCAAACCCTCCAAAACCAAAGTCAGCACCAACACCCTCGGCAGTCCCGAACCGGTCATAATTAGACCTTTTCTGGGCATCGCTCAGGCATGCATATGCTTCGTTGATCTCCTTAAACTTTTCTTCTGAAGTCCTGTCTCCCGGATTTCTGTCAGGATGATATTTCAGTGCAAGCCTGCGGTATGCTTTTTTAATGTCGGCATCCGTTGCATTTTTATCTATCTCAAGTGTCTGGTAATAATCTTTCATAAGAGCTGTAAGCTATAAGCTATAAGCTTTCAGCAGTTATTTGCTAACCACTAATCGATTACCGCTTTTAGCTGTCTTTCTTGTCCTGATCCGCGTCTTCAAATTCAGCTTCAACAACATCTTCTTTCTCTTTCTGTGCTTCTTCTGCCCCAGCTGCCCCGGCTTCTGCACCTGCCTGCTGTGCACCTGCGGCACCTGCTTTATACATTTCTTCGGCAATTTTATGTGAAGCTGTAGTTAATTCTTCAATTGCCTTTTTCAGCTCATCTGCATCGTTAGTTGTATCTTTGAGGTTTTTACATCTTTCAAGTGCACTGTTAATTTTCTGTCTTTCATCATCTGTGACTTTATCTCCGTAGTCTTTTAATGATTTTTCAACAGTGTATATGAGGGTATCTGCTTCATTTTTCGCTTCAGCAAGCTGACGTTTTTTCTTGTCTTCTTCTGCATGAGATTCTGCTTCTGCAGACATCTTTTTAATTTCATCTTCTGATAGACCGCTGGAAGCTGTTATTCTTATTGATTGCTCTTTTCCCGTACCCTTATCTTTTGCTGATACGTGCAGAATGCCATTTGCGTCTATGTCAAAGGTCACCTCTATTTGAGGAACGCCCCTGGGTGCCGGGGGTATTCCAACCAACTCAAAATTGCCGAGCAGTTTGTTGTCTGCTGCCATCTCCCTTTCACCCTGACATATTTTAATAGTAACGGCGGGTTGATTATCGGCTGCCGTTGAGAAAATCTGACTTTTCTTTGTCGGTATCGTTGTGTTTTTCTCAATGAGTTTCGTGAAGATACCTCCAAGTGTTTCAATACCAAGGGAAAGCGGAGTAACATCAAGGAGAAGCACATCTTTGACTTCACCTTTCAATACGCCTGCCTGAATCGCGGCTCCTGCGGCAACAACTTCGTCGGGATTGACGCCTTTCGAAGGCTCTTTTCGAAAAAATTCTTTAACAACCTGTTGAACTTTTGGTGTTCTTGTTTGTCCTCCTACAAGAATTATTTCATTGATGTCTGATGCACTGAGTCCTGCATCGGATAAGGCTGTTTTGCAAGGCCCGATTGTCTTGTCAATGAGATCATTTGTAAGCTGTTCAAACTTTGAGCGGGACAATTTCATTACCAGATGTTTTGGCCCGCTTGCATCGGCTGTAATAAAAGGAAGATTAATTTCCGTTTCCATTGCAGATGACAATTCTATCTTTGCTTTTTCGGCTGCTTCCTTCAGTCTCTGTAATGCCATTTTGTCATTACGAAGATCAATTCCAGAATCTTTTTTGAATTCATCAACCATCCAGTCCATTATTTTCATGTCAAAGTCATCGCCACCGAGATACGTATCTCCATTTGTGGCCTTGACTTCAACTACCCCTTCGCCTATCTCCAGTATGGAGATGTCAAAGGTTCCACCCCCCAGGTCGTAAACGGCAATTTTCTCTTCTTTCTTTTTATCCATACCATAAGCAAGAGATGCAGCTGTTGGTTCATTAATGATTCTCAGGACATTCAACCCCGCAATTCTACCTGCATCTTTTGTTGCCTGGCGCTGATTGTCGTCAAAATATGCCGGCACTGTGATAACAGCATCAGTTACAGGCTCACCAAGATAATCTTCGGCAGCCTGTTTTAATTTTTGAAGTATCATAGCTGAAATTTCAGGCGGAGAATACGTCTTGCCATGTGATTCCACATGTACATCCCCATTCGCAGCGCTTACAATTTTGTAAGGGAGTTTTTTTTGTGCTTCTTTGGCCTCGTTAGAATCAGACTTTCTGCCCATAAGTCTCTTGATAGAGAAAATTGTATTCTCAGGGTTTGTTATCGCCTGTCTCTTTGCGACCTGTCCGATTAATCTCTCCCCTTTATCAGTAAAAGCCACCACTGAAGGGGTGGTCCTTGTTCCTTCCTGGTTTGCAATAATGGTGGGATCTCCGCCTTGCATTATTGCTACTACTGAATTTGTAGTTCCAAGATCAATGCCAATTACTCTTCCCATAAATCTATTCCTCCTCTTTAAATTCTGTTATCTGTCCTTATCATTCCTTTTTGTCTTTTGAAGTGGTTTGATTTTGAGTGCTTCCTGATTCCGAGTTCCCAGATTTTGTTTGTTTTTTTGAAACACCAACAAGGGCAGCCCTTAAAACTCTATCTCTTAGCATGTAACCTTTTCTGAATTCCTTAATCACGGTATCTTCCTCTGCATCTTCAGTTTCTATTTGAGACATTGCATGATGAATAGATGGGTCAAAATGTTTGCCCGTTGTGTCAATTGTGACTAAGCCATGTTTCTCGAGTACACTTCTTAATTCCTTTAGAGTCAGGTTGACACCTTCTGCCAGTGCGTCGGAAGTTTCGTCATTTGAAACATGGTGAAGTGCGAGTTCCAGATGGTCAATGACGGTAAGCATGTCTGACATCAGGTCTTCATTTGCATACTTGAGGAGTTCTTCTTTATTTTTGGCTGCAATTTTTTTATAGTTTTCAAAATCAGCATAGAGTCTTACATATTTGTCATTTGTTTCTGACAGAGATTTTTTTAACTCTTCAATAGTATCTTGTTCTCCGGTTTGTTCAGCAGGAGCATGTTCATTTTCCTTGTGCTCCTCTCCTTGAGAAATCTCTTTTTTCTGTTCCTCATCCATGTATATCATGCTCCTTTAGGTTTCTGATAAGATTTGAGTGAGTGCTTTTGCCGTGTGATCAACAATAGGAATTAATTTTCTATAATTCATTCTTGTCGGTCCAATTATCCCGATTGTTCCGCTTGCATTTCTATTATTTGTGTATGTGGAAATAACCATACTAAGCTCCTTCATTGCTGGCAGTATGTTTTCCATACCTACAAATACCTGAGTGCCATGGGAACCACTTATTTGATTTAATAATTTTAGTATAAAATGTTTCTCTTCGATAGCTTTTAAAATTGCTTTCGTCTGTTTTATCGTTGCAAAATCCGGAAGGTTAGACGTACCTGAAAGAGCGTTCAATGAGAAGTTATCAGCTTCCGAGGTGGTAACATCTTTGCAAATCATGAGCAGGTCGGTAACTAATTCGTCGAAAAAAGTTTTTTCCTTATGTAATTGATATGCCAATTTTTCTCTTACTTTTTTGATTGTTAAGCCACTAAATCTATTGTTCAGATAATAAGCTGCATCGTCGAGTTGCTTCTGAGTATGAACTTTATCCATTTCAATAATCCTATTTTTTACTGTACCATCATTCGATATTAAAACAGTAAGGACCTTCTTTTTTTCATACTTAATGAACTTGATACGTTTTAGTACTATATCCTCGATTCTTGGAGGAATCACGATAGCAAGATAATGTGAGAATGAAGAAAGTGCTTTAGCAGCTTCTTTAATAAGGATATCATTATCCTGTTTTATGATTCTCAGCTTGTTGGGCAATTCATGACATATGGTAGGTTTAATGAAAAGTGTTTGTTCTTCCATAAGTTTATTTACATAAAACCTATAGCCCTTTTTTGTAGGCACCCTTCCTGCAGAGGTATGTGGTTGTATGATATAACCCATTTCTTCCAATTTTGCCATGATATTTCGTATGGTAGCAGATGATAAGCCAATAGGAAATCGCTTGGTAACCAAAAAAGAACCAATGGGAACATTAAGGTCAATATGACTTTGTATAATTGCCCAGAGTATTTTTTTTAGTCTTTCATCGAGTATGCTCATCTTCATTAGCACTCTCAGCTCTAGAGTGCTATTAATATAGCAGCATTGTTTACCCTGTGTCAAGAAGACGGAGAACTATAAAAATATAATTATTTTCTATAGATTTTTGGTTCTCATAATCGAGAACGATATAAACAAATATGAGAAGGAATATATAGAAAAATTCAAAAAAACGGAAAAAACACATAGGAAAAGAATATTCATCTAATGATCATTTGTAGACTGAAATGATAAAAATGTTAATAAATTTGAAGAAAATGGCGAAATTAGCAAAAAAGAAGGGTTTTTAGCAGGTAAATCAGTATATTCATAATATTTAAGGTTTTGACTGTGAATATTATTTATGGTAAATATATCATGTTAAAAGGTTAATCGCTGTTTAATTAATGGGGTATGTGTATAGGGCTATGGTTATTTCATGGCCTATATTTTTCTTTGAAAACGTGTGATATAATATAAGTAGATACATACCTTAAGGTGATGGAACTGAGGGGTACATTATAAGATATGAGAAAGGGAGCCGGAGTATAGATGTGGTGAGCAAGCTTCCCATTTATTGAGGAGGATGCCTAAAGCATCTATCAGGTGCCCATGTAGAAAAATGCCTCATAACAGTTCATACCTTAAGGTATGAACTTTGCTCTTTGAAAACTGAAAAGTAGGCCCGCAGTCAATTTTTAATTGAGAGTTTGATCCTGGCTCAGAACGAACGCTGGCGGCGCGCCTAACACATGCAAGTCGAACGGGGTTATAGCATGAAACCTGCTTCGGTAGGTAGAGTGCTTTAACTTAGTGGCGAACGGGTGAGTAACACATAGGTAACCTACCCTTAGGATGGGGATACTCCCGAGAAATTGGGCACAATACCGAATATGATTCCGAGGTGAAATGCCTTGGGATAAAAGCTATGAGCAATCATAGTACCTAAGGATGGGCCTGTGGCCTATCAGCTTGTTGGTGAGGTAATAGCTCACCAAGGCAAAGACGGGTAGCCGGACTGAGAGGTCGATCGGCCACACTGGAACTGAGACACGGTCCAGACTCCTACGGGAGGCAGCAGTGGGGAATTTTGCGCAATGGGCGAAAGCTTGACGCAGCGACGCCGCGTGGGGGAAGAAGGCCCTCGGGTTGTAAACTCCTTTAATACGGGAAGAAGCCATGAACCGTTACTGGTTCATGGTGACGGTACCGTAAGAATAAGCCACGGCTAACTCTGTGCCAGCAGCCGCGGTAAGACAGAGGTGGCAAGCGTTGTTCGGATTTACTGGGCTTAAAGGGCGTGTAGGCGTCCTGACAAGTCAGATGTGGAAGCC
>CAYFXR010000071.1:0-1592 GCA_964347155.1 uncultured Nitrospiraceae bacterium
TATGAGGCCATATTTGGAATAGCTTTGGCCTATAAAAAAGCTGGGAAAGATGATGAAGCTATCGTTGGGTTTAAACGGTTGATCGATATTGATCCAAGGGACACGAAACCGCTTATGCACTTGGGAGGCATTTACGAAAGGAAGGGACAACTTGATGAAGCGATGAGATATCTAAAATCCGGCGTTACAATTAATCCTGAGCTCCCTGTTTTTCACAATAATTTGGGAGCCGTGTATCTTAAGAAGAAAATGTACGACCTAGCCGAAAAAGAGATTAAGACAGCTCTGAGCATTGAGAGGAGTATTCCCCTTTTAAATGCTCATTTCAATATGGCTTTGCTTCATGAAGCGAGAGGGGATTTTGACCTGGCCGTTGTGGAATACAAAAAAGAGCAAGAAACGGCCCCCTTCAACCACAAGCCAGATTTTAATTTGGGTCTTTTATATGCAAAAGCAAAAGAATTAAATAAAGCCATAAAAGAATTCAAAAGCTGTATTGAGAAGAACGAAGAATACGCCAGTGCTTATGTCTTTCTAGCCAAAGCCTACATGGACAGTGGAGAGAATCTGAATGAGGCTGAGAAGCTTGCTTTAAAAGGATTGGAACTAAAACCTGATTTAAGTACGAATATCCTTGCTCATTTTGTCCTGGCTGATATCTATAACAGATTAGGAAGATACGAAAAATCTCAACAGCATGTGGACAAAGCAAAGCAATTACAGAAGAATTAAATCAAAGTGGTTACATCATAACATTTGACATATCATTCATTTTTTCCATAAAAAACGCATATTTTTAAGAAACGAATCCTTTAACATAACAGGAAGACATATTAAGCATGTTTAGAAAATATTAAGAAGGGAGGAAAAATGAATCCGAAATTTAAGGCCTTGTCATTTATGATTTTCATTTCCCTGAGTTTTTCCATCGTTAGCAGCACTTTCCTTTTTCCATCTAATGAAATGAAAATACCGGTTATCCATGTCAAAGGAAATCATTACCAAGTCGGTTATCAAATCGGAACTCATATGAAAAAACAGCTCAATGAACTTGTCAAACGAAGCAAGGATTATGTAGCTAATAATAAACAAATGAAATGGGAGGACATCAGAGCTCAATCGCAACTATTCTTAGAATATTCAAGGAAGCATATGCCTGAATATGTGGAGGAGGTTCGGGGGGTGGCTGATGCCGCAGGGATTGATCTTGTGGATCTTTTCTCAGAAATGTGCGAGGAGATCTTTTCAAAAAACTTTTTAAAGGGATGCAGTGATTTGATCGCTTCCGGCGATATAACAGCAGATGGCTCTGTGCTTGCAGCCCATAACAACGATACTTCACCAGCTATAGAAAAATATGCAGTAGTTGTTCACTACCAAGTTGATGGAGAGCCAGAGATTATGGCAGTGGGCTACGGAGGATTGGCAATAAGCATAGGTTTTAATTCAGCAGGAATCAGTCTCACCGGCAACGAATTGAGCATGAATGATATGAAAATAGGTGTTCCTCGTATGTTGCTCTGTCGTAAAATTCTAGCTGCGAAAACGATTGCGGAAGCTATTGATGCTGCCATATTTCAACCCAGAGCCTC
>CAYFXR010000072.1:0-4219 GCA_964347155.1 uncultured Nitrospiraceae bacterium
CTTCCCTCTTGGCGTTCTTTAATATCGCCAGTTCATGCATGCATGCATCACCCTTGGCGTGGTCCTCCAAACTGGACCACGACCCCGTTTTCCTGAACTACGGACCTTCACGCCTAAAATCCTTACTGTATTGATTAAACTTAAAGCATCTGGCTTGTCACACTCGACTGTTTACACCGTGTCTAAAAGGTTGAAGCACCTAGCTGAAAACTCAAACCTAGACGATCCTGAAAGCGTTAAAAAGTTCATAGCATCCAAGCCAGTGGCATGCATGCATCGCCCGTATACCGGGAGTAGGAAACACTGCGTAGAAGATTCATCAATAATAGTAATCATCAACGTCAGCAATCATGTATAGAAACCAGCCAAGAGACGGGCCCCAAGATAATGGATTAAGTTTAAAGAAGACTTTCCCTTTTATTGGGGCCTTAAGTTCATACACAGTTTCTCCGCGAATATTCTTTATCTCACCTATCACTTCTACCTCTAACACCATGTCTCCTGCTTTAACGTGGGAGTAAAAGAGCCCCTCTTTCTCTGTAAAAACATGGGCTGATCGACGTATTATTCTTGGTTTGACTTTAATCAATGGTTCCCCTTTAATCATTCCTAAACATTTCATAACATTGAGGACACCCTCATAAAGTATACTAACATCACTTTCCTCCACCTTTCCTTCACCTCCAGCTTCCGGAAGGATAGTTGGAATTCCTCGCTCTGTTGCCTCCCTTGTAAGTCCACCTTTTTCCTCTTTATATTCCACGACGTATTCTATACCAAAGTTTTTTGCCATGTTCTCAGATGCTTCATCAACCTTCTTATTACCCGTTTTATGGAGCAAAATACATGGGTCACTTAATGACTCCACCAAGTCTCCTCCGTGTAAGGCAATTATGTAATTAGACTTCCTGATCACTTGGTGAAATATGGTATGCGTGATGATGTGAGAAATCGAGGGTGAGACGATCTGTTTTCCAGGCCATGCTGAGGATATATCTACGTTGTCGATAGGACAAACATATGGGGTTCTATTTTCAAAACCGGGGACATTAACGACAGGTATGATTATTAACGTTCCGCTTAACTCCTTTGAGCTTATAGTTTTAGATAACCTTAGACATGCTCCAATTCCGGCATATTCATATCCATGCTCACCAGCAAGTACACATAACGTCGAACCGGAACTTGACCCCCTAACGATGGTGATTGGTACTTCAATTGGGGATAAACTCTTCCCAGCTATCTTTAAGGTGCCAGATCGTTTCATATTCTCCTCAACTTCAATTGCACCTATTTTGAGTATTTCAGACATCACCTACTTACCTCGGCGGGTTTAGGATACTGAAAATATATAAGGTTTGTTATTTATAAGAATTTCGTTTTTGGGCATGCTGCAAATCCCTCACAATTTCCCTCGATTTCCACCTACTGATATCCTAGAAAGAATTTATCACACTGAAACCTACGAGGTCAATAATTCAAAAAGTGACACAAATTCCCCGAGATCTCCAAGCCGTCAAGTTCAAGATAGACTCGACTTTCCAGAGATGGAAATACCTAACATTTAAGAGCGACATTTAAATTACAAGATATTATAAGGTTTATGTTAAAATATAAATCATGTTGTTTGATTGTTGTCATGTTCCTGGCTACTAATGTCCCAGATGCATCAGGCGATACAGAGAATGGAAAAACAATACACGCTCAGCTATGTTCACTCTGTCACGCCATAGACGGGAAAGGTGACCTTGCCCTTCCCATAGAAGGGAGTGTATGATTTAAAGCAAAAGAAGAAGTTATTCCTTTCATCAATGTTATTATGCCTGTTCATAATCCGGATAAATGTAAGGATGACTACGCAACAACAACCGGCAAATATATCCTGCAGGAATTCCGTATTAACACAAAGCAAAGTAAGGACTGAGGAGAAAACTAAATGATCATAGAAGGATCGAAAATGCCTGAAGAGGAAATATTCCGAAGGTTTGGTAATGTCAGAAAAAAAATGTCTGAAAAAGATATTGAATTGCTTGTGGTGTTTTCAGGCCCCGGCAGTATGAGATATGGTCAGCGCGGACATGTATTATATCTTTCAGGGTATGAACCGTATTTTGGCAACAGCATGATGATTCTGCCCCTTGACACTAAACTGGAGCCGCTTCTTGAAACTGATTCAGCAAGTTATTTTCCCTCGGAGTGCACCTGGATTAAAAACCAGGTAGAAGCTGGAAATCATATTGAAGTAATTAAGGATTATCTTGCTGATAACAGTCTTAAACCTTTAAAAATAGATGTTGCAGGAGAATATTCCGTAAGCCCTTTGTTTTTTCAGCGGATGATAGAGGAACTGAAACCTGCGAAAATAGAAATCGTTTCTTCAATTCTGGAAGAAGAGAGAATGGTAAAATCGGAATTTGAACTTGAGTGTATGAGAAAAACCGCACAGATTGCAAAAAAAGGATTTGATGCTGCTGCTGCCTTTATTAAACCAGGTGTTATAGAAGCTGATGTGGTAAGCGAGGTCGAAAGAGTTTGCCGTGAACATGGATCCCAATTTTTCCCCCATCACACCATGGTGATTTCAGGAAAGGATGAAAAACATCTTGAATACTGGTGGAATTGCGGGAGAAGAAAATTGGAAGCAGGAGATCCTATATCAATAGATTATGGCGCCATGTATAATGGGTACTGCTCTGATCTTTGCAGGCCATTTATAATTGGTAAGGCATCAGATAAACAAAAAGATGTTGTAAAAATACTGGTAGAAGCTCAGCAGGCTGCCGCAGAAGCCGCAAAACCGGGGGTGCTTGGTTCTGTCGTGGATGAAGCCGCAAATAAAGTCATGGGAAAGGTCTGGGATATTGATGAGGGACCGAGTGGACTGGGGCATGGAGTCGGCCTTGAAGTGCATGAATGGCCGTTTATCGGGTATCAGTACATGGAAGATGATGAGGCCTACCGGGATACGGTGCTTGAGGAAAACATGGTAATTTCTATGGAGCCGATGATGTTTTTTTCTGATACCGGTGATTTCCAGATAGAGGATCAGTTTGTAATAACAAAAGATGGCGGAGTCAGGCTGAATGATATACCGCAAATAATATTTGAAGTATAAGTGACGGCTTCAGAAAAAGCCCAACTTCTGCGTTGTGCTGCATTTTGCAAAATCATTCGACGTACTATCAGTAAGCCTCATGCATACAAAACTTGAACGCCTTGATTTTGAACTTTTTACAAAGCCGTCTAAATTAAAGGTTGTCTTAATAATTATGTTTTATCAAAGGAGGGAAAATGAGCGATAAAATAATTGAACCAAAGATTCTGAGTATTAAAAATTTTAAATTTAACGGACCTGATGATTTGGTGCCGGGCAGCCGGTATACGGAGATAATGGATGCGAAGGGGTTCGGTGGTTTCGGGCTTTATTTCATGGAGCCCGGTTCTCAGACATCCACTTTTTCGCTTGAAAGTGAAGATGACAACACAGCGGATGAATACTATGGCCCCTGCTTTGAATTCTATTATCTGCTTGCCGGAGAAGTAACCATGTACTGGGGCAAGGATGTTGCCAAATTAAAAGACGGCACTGCTTCTTCGCTTCTTCTCAAAGCAGGTGATTTTGGTTGCTGGGAAAAAGAATGGAAATATTCAGCTAAAAATACTGGTGATATTCCGGCAATGTTTTTCTGGGGACTGGCTGAGGAACCAGATGGAGTGATAACAAGGTAGTTTGTAAATCTACAAAAAAGCCCCGCCTTAAAAGGCAGGTCAGGTCCCGCTACGATTTTCTACCTTGTTCCGTGGTAAAACGAGGGATGTTTTATTGACAAAAATAACGACTAATTGCTAATAATGCCTATTTATGGGTAACTATCCCCGGTATTCCGGATCTCAAAGATAATTGGAGGGGGAATTTATTCTGGTAAAGAACCTTGTATAACCTCACCTTCCATCATCACAGTAGATGGTTTTACCTTCCAAATCTCATAGCGATCTACTTCAAAAAGATTTTTTTCGAGTACCACAAGGTCGGCCAGTTTTCCCACTTCGATCGAGCCAATTTTGTTTTCCTTTCGCAATTGGTACGCACCGTTTCGTGCATAGCCCTCTATCAACTGTTCAAGACTTAACCGTTCGTTGTCGGGAGGTCTGATTCCATCATCCTCTGTTTCCCACCATTCCTTTGGATATTGTCGTGTATGTCCAACTTGCATTCCGA
>CAYFXR010000073.1:0-20193 GCA_964347155.1 uncultured Nitrospiraceae bacterium
AGAGCATGACCCTTTATTGTTCCGGGAAGATATTCCTTACCACTTCATTCTTGTGTCATTCCGAGCGGAGGCATAAACCAGATTCGGTTCATGGTTCAGTCGAAATGACAATGGCTAATGCAAGCCAAAGATCTCTTACTCCGTTCGAGATGACAGGAACAACAGTCGAAATGACACGAACTATCTGTCGAAATGACAAGCATATTTTCATTCCAATATTACACCATTCCGGGTGACTTATATATCCTCTGCGTCTCTGCTGATGGTTTGATCACCAGAACCGATGAAAATGTCTCAATTGCGAAAATTTTTATTGGAAACAGGATGTGAGTAACTGTAACACATGGAATGTGCAGGAGCCTCTCTCCAACCCTAACTTCAACTACTTAAATTTAAAACAAATTCACCCAAAAAGGCAAGAAGAAAATGGTGATATGATTTGATTTTTTTCCAAGGTATGAGTAGAATATTTATTCGGTATTTCGGTTTGAAAATTGCCGGCTTTTTTTAAATAAAAGGAGAAAACTATGACGTATACTACTTATCGTCCTCATAATAAAAAGCGTAAAAGGACACATGGTTTTTTAGAAAGGATGAGTACTCCGGGAGGCCGCCGGATTATAAAAAGGAAACGTGCCAAGGGGCGTAAGAAATTATCTGTATAATCAATATATTATATGGTTCAAGGATTCAAGCTTGAACTATTGACCACTTAAAATCCTTTAATTTTATTATTATGTAGATTTTGACATTGAAATTTGATCGTTTTGTAACAAATTTTCAGAAGCTTGAGGATAAGTAATTGAAGACTTTAGTAATTTTTACGATTGAGAATTATAAAAAATACATTTCTCCATTTTTACCATTTTCTTGCAGGTTTTATCCTTCCTGTTCAACGTACTGTTCGGATGCAGTGAAACGGTATGGTTTATTAAAGGGATTGTGGTTTTTTTCCAAACGAATTCTAAAGTGTCACCCTTTGCATCCGGGTGGATATGATCCTGTAGATAAACCGGATGATTTATTTAAAATGGAAATATCAAGAGAGAAATAATGGAAAAAAGAACGCTTTTGGCTGTCATATTATCTATAATTATATTGATAGGCTGGTCATATTTTTTCCAGAAAAAACCCGTACCCCAGAAACCCAAACCTGTGGAAGAGTCTCCATTAAAACCTGAACCATCGGCAGAGATGAAAGAGGAAAAACCTCTCATGACAGAGCCCACAGTACCCTTTGTTCCCACAGACGCCAAAGCAAGTAATGTTGTTGTTGAAACAGATCTTTATAAAGCTGTATTCTCTACAAAAGGAGCAACGGTAAAGTACTGGGAGCTAAAAAACTACGAAGATCAAAATGGCATGCCTGTTGTACTTCTCAAAGAACCTGGCGTAATTCCACCATTAGGAATAATTTTTGAAGGACCGGACAGAAACCTACCACAAAAATTAATTTATGCAACAAATACCAAAAGGCTCGTGCTTTCTGATCAAGGTAAAACCCGGGGAGATGTAATTTTCACTTACAGTAATCACGGGATTTCTATCAGAAAAAAATTCGTCTTTTATAACAATGATTTTAAAGTTGACGTCTCCATCGGGTCTGTTAACACACCCTCATATTTGCTGCCAGTTGGAACTGATTTTGGAGTCTTTGATAAAAAACAGAGAGAGCATAAAGGGCCTGTTGCGCTCATCGGTTCTGACAGGGAAGAGTTCGACGAGGGTTTAAAAAGCTCAAGATATTTTACCGGCAACATACGCTGGATCGCACAGGAAGATAAATATTTTGCAGCTGCAATTATTCCGCTTACTCCAGTCGAAGGTGCAAATGTTTGGAAGGAAGAAAGCTCAGCTGAGATTGCATTAAGGCTCAAGCCACAAAAAAATGACTTTATCTTTTATGCAGGTCCTAAGGAATACGACAGACTTAAACAATTTGGCACCGGACTCGAACATATCGTTGACTTCGGATGGTTTGCTTTTATTGCGATGCCTCTCTTCTGGGTACTAAAGTTCTTTTACAAATTCCTGGGCAACTATGGCTTAGCAATAATCCTTCTGACTATCATTGTGAGAGTACCATTTATTCCAATTATGCATAAGAGCCAGAAGTCAATGAAAAAGTTGCAGAAAATACAACCTATGATGGCAGAGTTAAAGGAGAAATACAAAAAAGATTCACAGAAAATGCAGAAGGAAATGATGTCGCTTTATAAAAAGCACAAGGTCAATCCAGTTAGCGGCTGTCTGCCAATGTTTCTTCAGGTCCCTATTTTTATTGCGCTTTACAATGTTCTTCTCAAGGCAATTGAACTCAGGGGTGCACCTTTTGTGCTCTGGATAACTGATCTTGCCGCAAAAGACCCATATTATGTTTTTCCGATTGTTATGGGAATTACGATGGTAATTCAACAAAAGATGACTCCTTCGGCAATGGATCCAAAGCAGGCAAAGATGATGATGATGATGCCGATTGTATTTACATTCCTGTTCTTAACATTCCCTGCAGGACTGGTACTTTACTGGCTTATAAATAACCTCATCGGTATTATCCAGCAGTATTACGCAAATAAAAAGGCAGCTTAACAGTTCAGAAGCGCGGAAGTGCCATGCACATCGACGACACTATAGCCGCAATCTCAACCCCACTCGGTCAAGGGGGTATCGGCATTGTCAGGCTCAGTGGAAGAGACGCAATAAAGATAACAGACAGGATCTTCCGTTCACCCACGCAAAAAAAAATAAATCAAACTCAATCCCAAAGAATCCTTTACGGACATATCGTTGACCCGGCAAATAAAGAAATTCTGGATGAAGTGCTGGTTTCGGTAATGAGGGCCCCCTCCACTTATACAAAAGAAGATATTGTGGAGATAAACTGTCATGGTGGACCAATACCATTAAGAATGATCCTGGAACTTGTCATCAAAAAAGGAGCAAGACTTGCAAATCCAGGCGAATTCACTCAAAGGGCCTTCCTTAATGGGAGGATTAATCTTGCGCAGGCAGAGGCAGTGCTAGACGTGATAAATGCACTCACCGTCCAGAGTCAAAAAACTGCTGTTAAGCAGCTCAGGGGTGAGCTTTCAAAAAAAATAGAATCTATAAGGGATAGACTGATAGAGCTCATATCCATTGTCGAGGCTCATATTGATTTTCCAGAAGAAGATATAGAGCCACTATCCTTAAAAGAAATGAAAAAAAAATCTTTCACCATACAGCAATCCCTAAAGAAGCTTCTCGACCGCTCCCGATATGGCCTTATCTTAAGAGAGGGGCTTAAGACTGCAATAATAGGCAGACCGAATGTCGGAAAATCGTCATTACTCAACGCACTTCTTGAACACGATAGAGCTATTGTAACAGAAATTCCGGGAACAACAAGAGATGTCATTGAGGATTATCTGAATATTCAGGGACTCCCAATAAAAATTATGGATACAGCAGGGATAAGAAGAGTTGAAGACATCGCTGAAAAGGAAGGTGTAAAAAGAAGCATCAGGGCAATGGATGAGGCAGATTTAGTGCTTATTGTCCTTGATGGCAGCAAAGCTTTGAATAACGCAGATAGAGAGCTCATCAAGAAGTCGATTTCAGAAAACACTATTTTGGTAATTAACAAGATAGACCTCCCCCAAAAGATAAAGGTAACAACAACTAATATGAAATGCTCTTACCAATCTTCCCGACCTCTCGGGATCGGTATCACAAAAGAACATAATAATCCCCCTCAATCCCCCTTTAAAAAAGGGGGACTTATTAACCCCCTCCTTTATAAAGGGAGGATTAAGGGTTATACGCCTATTAAAATTGTCAAAATCTCTGCCAAGAAAGGAACAGGACTGAACAAATTAAAAGACAAGATAGTAGAAACGGCATTACGCGGTCAAGCCCGTGGGAGCACAGACATTGTCACAAATGTAAGACACGTACATTCACTTGAAAGGGCACTAATGTCAGTAAATGGGTTTATTGTTGGAATAATGAACAAAACATACCCTGAATTTCTGTCGGTCGAATTGAGAGAAGCCATAGATGCTATTGGAGAGATACTGGGCATTACTACTCCTGAGGATATTCTCAACAATATCTTCAGTAATTTTTGTATTGGGAAATAACACGGGTAGTTTATAAACTATCCCAAAAATGTATTATAATAAACATCAGAGCAGAAAAGATGTTCTATGAAACTGGGTTTTTAATTATTAACGTATAACGAATAACATTTTTTACTTTGACACGTCTCAGAAAAATTAGGCAGGTCCTTTTCTATACCCTTTTTCTTAATATCATTGTTGCCATAGCAAAAATAGTCTATGGATACACAATAGACTCCATAAGTATGCTCTCTGACGGATTCCACTCTTTCTTCGACGGTACTTCGAATGTAATAGGACTCATCGGCATCTGGATTGCATCTCAACCTCCTGATGAAAGCCACCCTTACGGGCACAGAAAATTTGAAACGCTCGCAACTATAGCAATTGCCGTTCTCATATTAGCAGCTGGAATAGAGATATTGCGGGAAGCCTATTTCAGGTTAAAAACAACCAACACTATCAACGTAACACCTCTGAGTTTCATAATTATGGCTATAACACTTTTTGTAAACTTCGGCGTAATGACATATGAAACTAAAAAGGGACGTGAGCTGAAAAGCGATTTTTTGCTTGCAGATGCCATGCACACGAAGACAGATATATTTATATCGTTGTCTGTTTTAATAAGTCTTATTGCCGCACGGGTAGGACATCCTACCGTTGATATCGTTGCCGCCATAGTGATCACGTTTTTCATTGCAAAGATGGGTTTTTCCATCCTAAAATCCGCAACGGCAGTGCTCACAGATTCTGCATGTCTGGACCCCGGAGAGATAAAAGAAATAGTAAACCGTATTGAGGGTGTAAAGGATTGTCATGGGATAAGGACGAGGGGTAATGAAGGCTGCGTAAATGTAGACCTCCATGTTCTTGTTGATCCTGAAGCAAAAACACATGAGGCACACGATATTGCACATTCTGTTGAGGATATGATAAAGAAGAAATTTCCTTCTGTTATAGACGTTGTGATCCATATTGAACCGTATCATCAAAAAGAAAACCGGTAATTTCTCCTGTCAATATAAAAAAACACTTTTCAAGCTGAGTGAAAATCTAAAATTTGGTATACTTAATAACGATTAGGATTCGAGAAGCTAATGATTTCGGATTTTGGACGTAAAGTCCCACGTAAAGCGGCGAGGCCGCAACGCGGCTTTTCGCCGTTGGGACAACGTCCCTTTACGGGATTTTGGATTTCGGATTTTTATTCTGCAATCCACATTCCCCATTCCGCAATTAATGGCATTATTAAACATAAATTATTAAGTTGGAATAAATATATTAATAATAGAAAACGGTTTTGAAAGGAGTACATCATGCCTTTTCCGATTCACAGACCGAGAAGACTCAGACATAATAATGTAGTAAGAAAAATGGTTCGCGAGACAAGCCTGTCACCGGATGATTTTATTTATCCAATGTTTGTTACCTTCGGCAAAGGTGTTAAGAAAAAAATATCTTCAATGCCGGGATGTTTCCAGCTCTCCGTAGATGAAATTGTAAAAGAGGTCCAAAAGGTGCATAAACTTGGGATATCGGCCATTATACTTTTTGGCATTCCCAAGCATAAAGATGAGATTGGTTCTGAAGCATATAGTGCTAAGGGGATTGTACAGAAAGCCATAAAGGCAATCAAGGAAAAGGCGCCTGAGCTTGTTGTTATAACAGATGTTTGTATGTGTGAATATATGAGCCACGGTCATTGCGGAATAGTAAAAAAAGGGAAGATATTAAATGACCCGACTATTGAACTCCTTGCAAAAGAGGCATTATCTCATGTCAAAGCAGGAGCGGATATTGTGGCCCCTTCGGATATGATGGACGGCCGGGTCGCTGCAATTAGAGATATTCTTGACGCTTATGGTTTTGACGATATCCCTATCATGAGTTATGCTGCTAAATATGCATCTGCCTTTTATGGGCCTTTCAGGGAAGCTGCAGAATCAACCCCTGCCTTTGGAGACAGAAGTTCTTATCAGATGGATCCCCCAAATAGAAGGGAAGCAATCAGGGAAGTTGCTCTTGATATAGAAGAAGGCGCCGATATTGTAATGGTTAAACCGGCAATGTGCTATATGGATGTAATATCTGACATAAAAGAGGCATTCGATGTTCCTGTTGCAGCGTATAATGTAAGCGGAGAATACTCAATGGTCAAAGCTGCTGCAAAAGCAGGATGGATAGATGAAAAAAAAGTTGTAATGGAATTACTGACATCTATAAAACGGGCAGGCGCCGATCTGATACTCACATATTTTGCATTGGATGTAGTGAAAGAATTAAATAAATAATGAATATCACTCTCACTTCCGGCAAAACCATAGCAATAAAGCCTGGCACATCTATCATGGAGTCCCTGAAAAGGACAGGTATGTATCTTAACTCATCTTGCGGTAGTAAAGGTACATGCGGTAAATGTAAGATTATCATAAAGACAGGTCAAGTTAGCATCAAATCAACGATGAAACTCACACAGCATGAAATAAACGCAGGTTATGCGCTTGCATGTCAAGCCTATCCGTCTGAAGATACAATAATTGATATACCAAAAGAATCCATTCTCACAGTCGAGGGTAAAATTGTTACAGGGAAGTCAAAAGACCTTCAGGCCCTATTACGCTCAACGGGTGCTGAAATAAATCCTCTTACAGAGAGATTTATCCTGCAACTTCCTCAACCAACTCTAAACGATAATATCAGCGACCTTGAAAGACTAAAGAGAGAACTCTTTTCAAAAGGTCTAGGATGCTTAAGGGTTCCTTTCAGATTTATGACAAATTTGGCGCAAACCGTCAGAAAAAACAATTGGGAGATAACTTTATGCACTATTCACAGTGAAGACTGCTATGAAATTACAAACATTTTCCCCGGCAGTCAAAAAATTCCACAATTTGGCATAGCCGTTGATATCGGAACTACCACTATCGTTGTTTATCTGATTGATATGACAAATGGAAATCTCGTAGATGTTGCCTCTATCTATAACTCACAAATGCGATTTGGGGACGACGTAATCACAAGAATTGTTAATGCGACAGAACATAATGAATTAAAGAATCTTCATAAAGCAGTTGTTTCAGATATAAATATTTTGCTTTCACTGCTAAGAAAAAACCACAATATCAATGTCAATTCAATCGATTGTCTTGTAATAGCAGGCAATACGACAATGACCCATTTCTTTTTAGGTCTTGATCCTTCTGCAATAAGAGAAGAACCTTACATTCCAACAGCTAATATCTTTCCTATTTCTCATGCAGGAGAACTCGGGATAAAGATAAATGCTAATATTCCTGTATACGCCTTTCCCTGTGTTGCAAGTTATGTGGGAGGGGATATAGTCTCGGGAGTGCTTGCAACAAGACTGCATGAAAAACAGGAACTCAGTATTTTCATAGATATTGGGACAAACGGTGAAATAGTTCTTGGAAATGCAGAATGGCTTGTTGCAGCGGCATGTTCTGCAGGTCCCTGCTTTGAAGGCAGCGGTATTAAACACGGCATGAGGGCAACTGATGGGGCCATAGAGGATGTAAGAATTAATCCCGAAACACTTGAAGTCGAGATAACGGTAATCGGTAATAACTCCCACCCCATGGGCATATGCGGCTCTGGAATGATTGACGCTATTGCAGACATGTTTGTGGCCGGCATTCTTGACCATAAAGGAAAGCTTCAAAAAGGGAGAACAGACAAAGTAAGAACAGGAGAAGACGGACTGGAGTTCGTAATTTATAACAGAGACGGAAAAGATATCGTTTTAACCGAGCCCGATATAGAAAATATTATTAGGGCAAAGGCTGCCATATATGCGGGGTTATGTACGCTTCTTAAAGAAGTGGGATTCACTTTTAACGATGTTCAGAGAGTATATATTGCAGGTGGGTTCGGCAAGTTTCTGGATATTAAAAAAGCGATTATTCTCGGCATGCTACCCGAGCTTCCAAAGGAAAAGTTTGAATATATGGGCAATACTTCCATTATAGGAGCTTATCTCTGTCTCCTTTCCCAAAGAATGCGTGGAGAGGCAGAAGAGATATCGAGAAGAATGACCTACATTGAGCTTTCAGTTTCCAAATCATTCATGGACGAATATGTATCCGGTCTGTTTATACCACACACAAATATAGAAGCCTTCCCGGGAGTAAAGGAGTTAATGAAGAAGTAACAATTTCATCTCACATCAATCATTAACCCACATAATGCAGGCTTTGCTCAATAAATTATTTAACTCGATAAAATTATTATTAAATTGTGCATGTGGATTTAAATAAAAGTATTCACACTCGATCAATTAATATTGCGTTTAAGGTATCGAAAAATAATTTCTTTCACAAAGCCTGCATTATTTGAAATGCATTTTTTGGTTAAATACGCACCTAAGATTGTTCTGATACTTGATTAACATAGAGAGGGAGTGATGCTTCGTGCTTCTCATCAATAAATAAATCTATTGCATATTCACCAAATTTTTGGACTTTGAGCCCATGTATATTTAATATCATATTGGTTGAAACAGAAGCGAGAGGTGTCCTTGTGAATTGCACTTTCACAACAGCATCCAGAGGTGGAATAACTTTTGTTCCGTCTTCATCAATAATATTGATCTTAATTTTATGTTCGCCTTCTTCTATTTTGGAGAAGCGCAGCCTTATTGCAATTGCACAGTGTGGGTGTACGGCTGGTATCTTTTTAGCCCAGATGGAGTCAAACGTGCCAAGTATGTTCAGTTTTCCCTGATACTCGGTAGCTGCGTCACAGAGCACAAAGAGTTCAACTTTCATTTATCATTCCTCTTTATAGGCCCCCATCCTTCGCCCTACAGCCCACTTGAAAACTTCATCCACCCAGACGGACTCTGGCGAGTTGAAGACGTTGGCTACAATCAATGCCATATGCCTGCCTTTTGAGTTGCTAATCACCGTAATATTCCCCCGTGGAACGCCTCTGACTGTGAGTTTCCTGAGCTATGGCCTGATGTCTATTGTTGTACCGTCCGGTACGAGTTGCCAGATTTCTTCTATTTCATCATTCGTGACAGCAATGCACCCGTCAGTCCAGTCAAAAACGATGTGAAATTTGCCGAGCCAGGCATATCCGTTTCCTGTGCCGTGGATCATAACGTTTCCGCCCGGAGATACACCTGCAAGTCCGGCGATTTCACGATCAATTTCATTTGGATAGGAAATGTGTAATGACAAATGATACTTGCTGTCAAGATTTCGCGAATCGATAATGTAGCGTCCTTCGGGTGTCCCCTGGTCGCCTTCAATAAGTTTTGGCCCTTTTGGTTTACGGCCAAGGGCTATTTTATAAGTCCTCATTTTTTTATCATTGGCAAAAAGGGTCAAACGCCGTGCTGCCTTCTCAACAAGTATATAATCGGCTTGGGTACTTGATAAAATTAAATCCTCTGCCTGTACAGCAATATGTAACAAAATAAAAATACTAACAATAGAAAGAGTTTTCAGATAGTGTCTCATTCAACAAAACTCTACTATATCTTGATTCAAAAGCTTTTCATAAATCTATATACTATATTAAAACGTGAAAAAATCCTAATCTGTAGTAATAATGCTTCCTCAAAGTAAAAACAAAGACAGAATGGTTATGTATTCTGCTATTTGTTGTACTGTTTAAATATTTCATACCTTACAGGGCAATTACAAATAAAACTATATCCAAAAGAAATGAGATAGGGGCATGAAATATCCCCCCTATTTTTAATAAAAACACCGTTGTCTTCAATAAGTCTGTCGACGGTACACCTGGGATAATTCGGTTCAGTCAAACATTGGAAATTTGATGTGCATTGATCTGTCTTTTTCAGTGTTTCATCGCTAATGATAAGTTTCATTATGATAGCCCCCTTTAGTTTAATAACCTAACGATATCTTAAAACTATGTAATGATGGTAAAAGGCTCTTGCCTTCATAAATTATAAAATTATATACTTCCCTGGGGTCAAAAATAAAGAGAAAAGGGGTCATGCGTGACACACAAAAAAGGGCTGTCACGTTTTGGGACAGCCCTGTATATTCTCCGTCTCGACACTTCGGAAGGGAATATTTATAACAATGGAACAATTAGCAGTGCAACGATGTTGATAACCTTGATCATCGGGTTAATGGCCGGACCTGCTGTATCTTTGTACGGATCGCCGACTGTGTCGCCGGTAACTGCTGCCTTATGAGCATCTGATTTCTTGCCGCCGTATAGCCCGTCTTCAATAGCCTTTTTCGCGTTATCCCATGCACCGCCACCGCTTGTCATTGCAATTGCCTGGAAAAGACCTGTTATAATACTGCCAATAAGAACACCGCCAAGCGCCTCTCTTCCCAAAAGCAGCCCGACTAAAATAGGAATAACAACAGGTATAAGTGCGGGTATCATCATCTGACGAATAGCTCCCTTTGTGACAATATCAACGCACTTCCCATATTCTGGTCTTCCCGTACCTTCCATAATCCCTGCAATCTCACGGAACTGCCTTCTTACCTCTTCGACAACACCGCCTGCTGCCCTTCCTACTGCTTCCATAAGTAATGAACCGTAGTAATAGGGAAGAAGACCGCCGATAAACAGACCCGCTAAGACCATAGGGTTAGAAAGGTCAAAAGCCAATGCCTCTCCGAAAGATCTCGAATACTCTGCAAAGAGAACAAGCGCTGCAAGACCTGCTGAGCCGATTGCATAACCTTTTGTTACAGCCTTGGTTGTATTCCCGACCGCATCAAGAGGGTCTGTTATATTACGAATATCATCAGGAAGCTCAGACATCTCTGCAATACCACCTGCATTGTCTGTTATCGGTCCATAAGAGTCAATAGCCACAACAATTCCTGTCATCGAAAGCATTGATACTGCTGAAAGGGCGATTGCAAAAAGACCTCCAACTGCATTGCCGCTAAATCCACCGCCAAGGGCATATGCGGCAAGAATAGCGCAAACTATAACAATAACAGGCAAGCCGGTGGACTTCATGCTTACTGCAAGGCCTGCTATGACATTTGTGCCGTGACCTGTCTGGCTTGCTGCTGCAATGTGCTTTACTGGGTTAAAACTTTTGGATGTAAAGTATTCTGTAATCCACACAATCAAACCAGTAAGTACAAGCCCTATAACTGCAATCAAAAACACACTGTTAGCAGTAAATACGCCTGCATCATCCCCTGAAAGCCCTGCTATAAATCTTGTGGACACAATATAAAATGCAATTGCAGCCAGTATACCTGATACAGCCAGCCCTTTATAAAGGGCGCCCATAATATACTGTCCTTTACCCAGCTTCACAAAGAATGTACCGATTATGGAAGCAATAATGGAAATACCGCCTATCAGAAGTGGAAATTCCACCCATGAGCTTTCTGCACCGAATGCTGTCTTTGCCAGCAATATTGCCGCCACTAAAGTAACGACATAGGTCTCATAGAGGTCAGCTGCCATTCCAGCACAATCTCCTACATTGTCTCCAACCTGGTCAGCTATAACTGCTGCGTTTCTCGGATCATCCTCGGGAATTCCTGCCTCTACCTTACCAACAAGGTCAGCTCCAACATCAGCAGCCTTTGTATATATACCACCTGCAATACGCGCAAACACGCTCATAAGGGAGCAGCCAAAGCCAAGACCTACAAGGGCATGGAATGCCTTATGTGTGTCGGCCACAACAGAGGTTACAATAAGATAGTAGCCAGCAAGGCTGAGAAGGCCGAGGCCCACTACCATGAGGCCGGTAACCGACCCTCCCTTAAAGGATAATCCCAAAGCTGATTGAAGTCCTGTGTAAGCAGCTTGGGTTGTGCGGACATTCGCCCTCACAGAAACCATCATTCCAATGTAGCCTGCAAGTGCTGAGCCACACGTTCCAACAAAAAATCCTATAGCTGGCCAAATACCAAGTTTTGGGACTAATGCTATCAGGATTATAAGTACACCCGCCACTAAAGCAACTGTCTTGTACTCACGAGCAAGAAAGGCTGTTGCGCCCTCTTTGACAGCACCTGAGATTTCTTGCATACGTTCAGAGCCAGCGTCTTGTCTATTAACCCACGCCGCGGTTATCAGAGCATATACAATGGCCAACGCACCACAGGCTAAACTAAATAAAACAATGTTACTCATAATCTACCTCCTTCCTTTTAATTATTAAATTGGAAATTCCAGAATTGTCCATACACTTCGGAACCTTATTAATTTTTACTCCTGCCCTGTCTTGTCCTCTTTTGTTTCGGCGTCCTCAGCCTGGCTTGTTTCAGCTTCAGCCTGTTCTGTCTCAGCCTCGGCAGATGGAATTTCAGTCTTGGCCTCAGTCTGTATCGCTTGTTGCGCTTCTCTTCCCGAATATTTATTAAAGCACAGGGCCGTACTTCTATAAAACAGATGGGCAAGTTTTGAATAAGGAAGATAGATGAAAAGAGAGAATACAAAAACAAGGTGAATAAAATAAATCGGGTAAGCTAAGGCTGCTACCCCTGCCACTCTTGTCAGCTGTGCAAGAAATCCGGAGACCGCTACAATGCCGATAATTCCGATTAAAAGCCAGTCAAAATAACTACCCAATCCCAATTTTTCTTCATTTTTGAACCTGTTGCTAATCATAAGAAGAACCCCTGCAATAAGAGCAATTGCTCCTATATTTCCAAGCAGTTTAATAAGGGTTCCCTTTCCAAACGAGTAAGGAGACTCAATCCCCAGAACATACAAGTAAAAAACCGCCAGCGCTGTGGTTATAGCAAGTGCAATGAAACTGTAGAATACTAGTAAATGGGAGGTAAACCTGTCGCTGCTTACATCGCAAATTTTGAACTTTTGATGACCCAGAATGTCTTTGATAGTTCCTATAACGCTGCCCTTTAGATCTCCTGAATGTACACCGTTGGCCTGCTTCATATCTGCCCAGAATTTTTTTATTCCTATCACACCAACCCCGATACCAATAAAGAAGGCAATGGCAAATATAGGATCAACTAAATGAATGGAGAAGAATTTGGAAAAGACTATCTCTCCTTCCGGGATACCCCATGTCCCTGCAATATTGAGGATAATATAAAAAAGGACCGCAGGTAACAGGAAGAGAATAGGCATAAATTTCCTGTTATTTACGAGGTTTACCATAAACGACGGTGCAGAGTATTGTTGTATCGTCTGTTTCCTGATGGCTCCCAGAACCTCGCCAGGCTTTGCACCTCTGGGGCAATAAGCTGTGCAATCATTGCACTGATGGCAGAGCCAGACATCAGGATTGCCAACAAACTTTTCTTTCAGTCCCCATTGAGCCCACACCATTTCTTTTCTTGGAAAGGGATTTTTATCAGGGGCTACATTGCATACAACTGAACAGGTTGCACACTGGTAACACTTTTTAAGCGATTCACCCCCGGCTGCAATAACACCTTTTACAAAATCCAGATCTGGTTTTACTACTGTTGCATCAGCCATCTATTCCTCCACATATTATAGAGTTTGGAGTTTCGAGTGTGGAGTTATGAGTTCTTTTCTTAACTCTTGACTCTTAACTCTATAGACTCAATATTTAAAATTCCTTAAACGGATTTGGTTCAAACTCCTCCATTTTTTCTACATAACCAGCGATTATCTGCGGCAATTTGTCATAATCCTGTATTGAAAGCTGTACTAACTCCACCCTCTCGGGCTCCAGCTGAAGCCTGCCCAGTGTCTCCTGAAGCTTTCCAAGCCTTTCATTTGCAAGCTCACTGCCTCTTACATAATGGCACTGATAGTTCTCCCCGAACTTGCAACCGATCAATATCATGCCGTCAACACCTCTGGAAAAGGCGTCAGCAATCCAGGCAAGGTTCAGATTTCCAAGACACCTGACAGGGACAAACCTTATCGCATTTGACCACTTTTCCCGTCTAATCGCTGCTGCATCCAGGGCGGGGTATGCATCATTTTCACATAAAAGACCAATGAGTCTCAGGCCCTCCTCCGGCACATCGAGTGATTTAAACATGGAAGATATCATATGTATGCTGAAGTCCTTGAAGTTGATAACTCTCTCAGGGCAGGAACCAAGACACGTACCGCACCTGCGGCAGCGTGTCATCTTATGGAACGGGGTACCCTTTTCGTCTTCTTCAATTGCGCCAAACGGACACTCCTCTGTACATCTCTTGCATGAAGTACACTTCTGAAGATTTACCTCGGGATAGGTCTGATCCCACGCCCTTGGGTGAACGGAATATCCATTTGCCGTGGCTTCAATACACTGTATGGCCTTCAAGCTTGCTCCCATTGCATCTTCTATGCTACCGAGCATATGCATGGGCTGTCTGATACTTCCTGCGGCATAAATTCCTGTCCTTAGGGTTTCGTACTGGAAGCAGATATAATTAGAATCAGCAAAGCCGTAAGCCTCTTCAAGCTGTGGAAGTTCCGGCCCCTGTTTGTAATCAAGTCGAAGAATATTGGGAACCTTGTGAGGCTCGAGAACGGCATTGGGATCGGGTTTTCCTCCTGATGCTGCCAGCTTTTCGTCAAACTTCTTTTTCCATTCTGCGAGATTATCGGGATCAATGCTTGTATTAGGCACCATGCCGGTTGCAAGAACAACCATATCGGCCTCTATCCTTATGTTTTCACCGAGGAATGTATCCTTGAGATCAACATATAAGTTACCGTTTGATGCCTCGCTGACCCCAACGACTTCACCTTTTGTAAGCATTACTCCAGGATCATTCTGCATGCTATTGTAAAAAAGCTCATACTGTCCCGGAGTCCGTATATCTTTATATAAAATGTAAGCCGTTGCATCCAGGTTCTTCTCCCTCACATACGCCGCCTGCTTCAATGATGTCAGGCAGCAGTATGACGAACAGTACGGGAGGTGATTGGGATCTCTTGAACCGGCACATTGAATAAATGCAACTGCCTTTGCCTCTTTGCCGTCAGACGGTCTCGTAATTTTGCCGTTTGAGGCTATTTCCTCCATCTGGACATTTGTAATGACATTTTGACTTTTCCCGTAGCCAAGGTGTTCAAGTTTATTGGCGTCATAAGGTCTCCATCCTGCAGCCATGATAACTGCGCCGGCTTTTGCCTCCTGCGTACCTCCGTTTGTTTTTATTGAGATATCATACTGACCGGGGAAGCCCACAATTTTCTCTATCTCTGAGGATGTATGAACCCTAATGTTTGGGTGTGAATTGACTTTATTAATGGTATCATTTATCGTGGGGGTTTCAAGTGACTCAAATGGATAGCTTTGCGGTAGTTGTTTGTACATCTTCTTGGCCCATCCGCCGAGCTCTGCCTGTTTCTCAACCAGTATGACGTTGTAACCCGCATCAGCAGCACCAAGGGCCGAGGTCAGGCCTGAAATACCCCCGCCCACAACCAGAACGGATTTGTCTGTTTCCTCGAGCATGAACGGCTCAGGAAGTTCTGCATTTTTAGCCTTTGTAATACCCAGCCTCATATAATCTTCAGCTAATGCCTGTGTATCTTCTGTCTTGGGCTCCTGGGTCCATGCGACAAATTCCCTCAGGTTTATTCTTTCAACAATGCTTCCGTTGAAACTGAATTCCTTATACTTTACGCGTGGAGAGCATGCCGCAACGACAACGGTATTGACTCCCTCTCCGCTCATATCGTTTTTAATAAGATCGAGTCCTTCGGGACTGCATAAGGCATCGTGTGTCTTACACAGGGGCACTTTATTTTCTTTTGTAGTAACCTCTTCCAGTTTTTCTATTTCAACAGCATCCGCTATGTTACAGCCTTTACAAATATATACTCCGTATTTCTTTTCCATTAGGATATCCTCCCCACGGTCTGAATAGCTTTAAGGGCAGCACCTGTAGCTCCCTGAACCGATTTTGCTACATCTACAGGGTCTTTGGCACAACCAACAGCATAAATGCCTTTCTGGTCCTTGCCGATAACCGCAAAACCGTTTTCATTGATTTTAAGATCAGAAGGAAGTTTCAGTTCTGAAACTGTCGGTGCCATACCAGTAGCAAGAACACAGAGGTCAACCTGTTTCTTAATCTTACCGCCGGCAAATATATCTTCCGCCTCTACAATGATATCACCCGTTGCACGGTCTTCTGATACTTTCGCAACCTTGCCTTTTATCAGTTGAACGTTCTGGTCATCCTTTATTTTGTTGAAAAATCTCTCATATGCTGCTCCCGGTGTGCGGATATCTATATAAAACATATAGGCTGTAGAATCGGGATATTGCTCTCTCAAATATGTGGCCTGTTTCAATGTTGCCAGACAACACACAGCAGAGCAAAAGGCAAGATGGTTTTCATCACGCGAGCCTGCACACTGAACAAAGGCAACGCTTTTGGCCTCTTTCCCGTCAGACGGCCTGACTATTTTGCCCTGTGTTGGGCCGTTATTCGAAGCTAGCCTCTCCATCATTACATTGGTAATAATGTTCGGACTGGTACCGAACCCAAGATTGTCTATCTTTGAAGCATCGTATGGCTTCCATCCTGTAGCAAGCACAATAGAGCCGGCCTTGATTGTCACTGTTTCCGGCTGCATGTCTAAGGCAACTGCGTCATATTTACATGCTTCCTTGCATTTAGTGCCGCAGTCACCTTTACAGGCGGACTTGTCTATGACATAGTGAAAAGGAAATGCCTGATTATTTTGAATGTATGCAGCCTTTCTCTTGTCCATACCAAAGTTGAAATCATTCGGGACTTCAACAGGACATGCCTCTGTACAAGCATTGCATCCGGTGCATTTGTCATTCACATAACGGGGATTCAATTTTACAGTAACATCATAACTACCGGGCTGACCTGAAATGCTCTCTACCTCGGCAAGGGTATAAAACGAAATGCGGGGGTTTAGTTTGACTCTTCTGAAATTAATCTCAAGTCCGCATGCCGGAGGACAAAGCTTCGGGAAGTACTTATTCAGTCCTGCCACCCTTCCACCGAGGAAAGGGGATTTCTCCACAATTGCAGCAGTATAGCCTGCCTCTGCCGCCTCTGTAGCGGTTGTAAGACCGCTTATGCCGCCACCAATAACTAAGATGTTGATTTCTTGCTCTGACATACTATGCCTCCATTTCAACAGAGTTACTTAAGTTATCAAGCCGAATGGCATTTACTTTACTACAAAATGTCATTGCATGACAACTGTTTTTTATTGGAAAATCATCAGAAATTTTAATCACTTAATAACTTAAATAACTCTCTGGGCGCCCGATTCGGGCGCCCAGAGAATATATACTCGCTATCGCATTAATCTGGAATAATCTGTTTGTGATCCCTCTTGGACATTGTGAACTCACCGGTTTCCATATTGTACGTTGAGCAGGTGAAGAGTTTCCAGTTATCATCGTCAATGTGGTTGAAGTCGCCCCTGTAGTAGTAGCCCGGATATCTGCTTTCCTCTCTAAAGAGTATGTGGCGTGCATGTGCCTCCAATGAGAGTATCCTGTGGTAGTTCTCCCAGCACCTCATAAGCTCATGGAGATCTTTTGCTGCCATCTTTGCAGAATCCTCTTTCAACAATGTGAGCTGTCTCAGGCCTTCCTCCAGCATAGTCTTTGATGTCATGTACCATGTTCCGATGCCGCCGAAGTACTCGTCACCAATCTTCTGAAGTCTTGCCTGAAGCAGACCCGGTTTGATATAATTTGGGTTTACTTCCGGATCAGTTGAATAGGTTTTGTACTTCTCGTAAATCTCAAACGGCAGATAGAGCTCTGCTGCAATCTCCTCATTAGTTTTTCTGGGGGTAGGTGTGTAGCCAGCATTGTCAAGTATAAACGCTATTGCAGCCTTGGCTGCCATTCTGCCTTCTGCATGAGAACCCGAGGAGAATTTGTGGCCTGATGCACCGACCACGTCTCCAGCCATGAAAAGACCCGGTACTGTGGACATCCTGTTGTAACCCCATGACCAGTCATCCGGTGTGCCTGGAATGTCACCGGGGCCGCTGCACCAGAATCCTGCACAGCCGGCATGTGAACCAAGGATGTACGGCTCTGTAGGCATAATCTCAGATGGTGTCTTGTCAGGTTCGATATTATTAGCAGCCCAGAGACCAGCCTGTCCGATACACATATCAAGAAAGTCTTCCCATGCCTCGGCCTCGAGGTGTTTAACCTTCTTTTTAGCCTCTTTTTCACCGAGTGCTTCAACAAACTTCTTGTTTATGGCATCCATTGCTTCGTGAGTCCTCATGATGATAGGTCCGTTACCGGCCTTCATGTCCTGCATCATCAGGTGGTTTCTGATGGCCGTACCCATTGCGTCCACATATTTACCGTATCTCTTCTTTGCATCTGCAAGATATTCTTCATTTGCGCAGTAATCCTGTCCGAGGCTGTTGGTTGCCTTTGCCTTAAAGAACAGGAACCATGCGCCGACGGGACCATAGCCGTCTTTGAATCTTGCAGGCACGAATCTGTTTTCCATCAGGGTCAGCTCAGCGCCGGCCTGCATCCCAAGGGCGTAACCTGAACCGGAGTTCCAGATCGGATACCATGCCCTGCCCTGGCCTTCTCTGACCGACCTCGGCCTGAATACATTAACTGCTCCGCCTGCAGCACAAAGCATTGCCTTGGCTTTAAATACATATATCTTGTTTTCCCTGACACTGAAACCTGCTGCTGCAGCAACCCTCTTTGGATCGTTAGCGTCCTTAAATAGTCTTACGACAAAGACTCTTTCGAAAAGGTTCTGATCAACACCTGTTGCAGCTCTGTTCACTTCAAGGGCCTTCTTTGCAGCCTCTGCAACAATTGCCTTGTAGGATTCACCGTTAATCATTATCTGCCATTTACCTGACCTGACAGGGGTTCCACCGTCTCTTAATGATGCCTTTCCGGCCTCCTTGGCCTCCAGACCATCAATTGAGAATCCGTCATCTCCTTTTTTCCAGATCGGAAGACCCCACTCCTCAAACATGTGAACGCTGTCGTCAACGTGTCTGCCAAGGTCATAAACAAGGTCTTCTCTCGTAATTCCCATCAAGTCAGCTCTTACATACCTGACATAATCCTCGACCTTGTTTTCACCGATATATGTATTAATAGCGGACAGTCCCATCGCAACTGCGCCGCTTCTGTCTGTTGCAGCTTTATCAACCATCGTGACCTTTAAGCCTTTCGCGGTTGCCCATCTTGATGCCTCATAAGCTGCGCCACAGCATGCCATGCCGCCGCCGATGAGAAGCAGGTCAGTGTCAACCTCAATGACTTCCGGTCTCTCGCAATATGAAAAAGTGCAAGTTTCTTTTTCCATAGCCATCCCTCCTTTTTTATTCTTTCCTGGCTTCGTAATTAAAGAATCCAGGTTCCTTTATCTTTGCGAAATCAGGTTCTGGTTTGCCTCCATATGCATCAACTGAATCTTCAGCCGTGGTCCTGATGGGGAACTTAAACCTTTTGAGAACACCGTTTCTGAACTTGATTGTCCACATTATGGAGTCAGTACCTCTCAACGGGATAACACTGGCATCAAGCGGGGCAAAGTCCTGATAATGCCTGACTTCAATTGCCTGCTGCGGGCAGATCTTGACGCAGTTGTAGCACTCCCAGCACTGATCGGCTTCCTGATTGTATGCCTTCATGGTGTCCCTGTTCAGAACCATAAGGTCATTTGGGCAGATATACTGGCATGCTGTCTTGTCCTGTGCTTTACAACCGTCACATTTTTCCGCGATTACAAAACTTGGCATAATCTAACCTCCTTCTTTATTATTTTTTTTAAAATCGTTGGCTATTAAAAGCTCAACATAAAAAAGAAATATCTTCGTAAAACCACCTCCTTCCAATTTACTTTCTGGCTTTTGCCAAAAAATCGTCCATCATATCGATGCTCTTTTTATCTATAACTATATCGAAAATCTTATCCTTCACATCCTTAGGAAGAAGCTCGATGCTTTTGGTTGTGGCGGTATCGAATTTTGCCGTCGGGAATAGCTTCAGCACCTCATCCCTCTGAGCATCGTTGGTAAAAACCTGTATAACCTTGAGCCCGGCCAGCATTTCTTTACACATACCAGCCAAACCGGCATTTTTCAACTTCTCATATCTTTCCTCATTAACCCATAAATTAATCGGATATTTTTCTTCAGCCATACTATCACCTCC
>CAYFXR010000074.1:0-4203 GCA_964347155.1 uncultured Nitrospiraceae bacterium
TCAATTCATGGATGCATTGAAAATTAAAGAGGCTATTTTGGTTGGGCATTCCTTAGGCGGGGGAATTGCCACTTTAGCTGCCTTGAAATATCCGACACGGGTAAAAGGGCTTATTTTAATCGATGCCGAGGCATATGCAATATCACCACCTTTAATGTTAAGAGTTGCACAGTTGCCAATCATCGATTCTATGATTCATCATGTTATTGGCAAATGGGCCATTTACATTTCCCTTAAGCGATCTTTTTATGATCAAATATTTGTCACAGATGACCTCGTTGAAAATTATTATAGGCCATTCAGAACAAATAATGGGAAAAAAGTTCCAATCAAGGTCTTACAAGCAATGGACTTTAAAAAGATGGGAGAAATGACTAAAGATTACAGGAAAATTAACAAAAGAACGTTAATCATCTGGGGAAAAGAAGATAAGATCAGCAATGTACGCTCGGCTTACCGCTTGCGCAAGGATATCAAGAATTCTGTTTTAAAAATTATTCCAGAAAGCGGCCATCTCGTTCAAGAAGAGAAACCAAAAGAAGTCAATGAGGCCATAATCCATTTCTTAGAAAAACGTTTTAAAAGAGATTTCAGTAGAAGACGGGAATGAATTGAAGAATTTGACAGGCCTTAGCCATAAATCTGAAAGGCTTTAAGACTCTAAATGCCATTTCAATCAATCCGATAGTGAAAAGATAACAAAGCGAGCCTTCTCCCGCTTTGTTATCTATTCTCGCACTTTTCGGGTATATGATTAAGCGGCTTTGACTTCGATCTTCTTGACAGACCCATCCTTGGTCTTGGGCAGATGGATCTTCAACACCCCGTTGTTATAGGCGGCTTCGATCTTTTCGGAGTCTACCTCAGCAGGCAGCCGAATAGCCCTGGAAAAGGTCCCAAAGGTGCGTTCGATTCTGTGGAAATTCTCGTCCTTCTCCTCATGTTCCTGCTTGCGCTCTCCTCGGATTGTCAGAAGATTATCGTGAAGCGAGATATCGATCTCCTTGGGATCCATGCCTGGGACTTCCGCCTTCACAACGACCTCTTTGCCGGTTTCTGATATATCCACCGACGGCGTCCAAGAATCTTTTTTCCTTGCCACGCTAAAGGGCCATTCATCGAAGAACCGGTCGAAAAGCCTGTCTATATCATGTCGAAGCAAGCCAAAATCCCTATGCTCACGCCATGGTATCAATTCGAACATTCTCACTCACCTCCTTCGAAAATCTTATCTTATCATCAAAATATTTTAATATTCTCATCAATCAATATAAACAGGTATCGCCGATTGTCAAGGGGAGTAAAATCATTATCGCACATAGGCCCTTCGGAAGGTTTCCGTGCCGATCCCTTTCGGAGGATTTTTCATTCTGGTATGGGATTCGGTCTCATAATAATATCAGGATGTTTCTCATTTACAGCAATTTGGTACTATTGATAAAAAAACAATAGGAGGTTGAATGAAGAGAGGAGAATCATGATGGCTGTGAGAGAAGTTTTATTGCTCGGAAATTCTAAATTGTATCAAAAATCCACTGAGATCGAATTTGAGGAATTAAAAGATATGAAAACATTAATAAGGGATCTACACGACACATTGTTCGACTTTAAAAGGCGATATGGAGCAGGGAGAGCGATAGCAGCTCCACAAATTGGTGTGATGAAAAGATTAATATATATGTATATTAATCACCCTGTTGTAATTATGAATCCTATTCTTACATATAAAAGCGATAAAATGATACAAGTTTGGGACGATTGTATGTTTTTTCCAGAATTATTGGTTAAAGTGTTGCGGTTTAAATATTGTCGTATAAAATATCTTGATTTAAAGTGGAACAAAATATCCAAAAATCTCAAAGATGATTTGTCGGAACTGCTTCAGCATGAATGTGATCATCTTGATGGAATATTAGCTGTGGAACGCACAATTTATGGAAGGTCTTTTTCACTGCGCTGTCAAAGGAAATTTTGATATTTCCCATCATAGATGAATACTTATATCAATAGCTGGTAGAAGCAGAAATATAAACATATAAGTTATTTATTTCAGCATCTTGTATGTCAGTGCTATTTGCTACAACTTGGGCTTCTCCTCTTCCTAATCCATACGATACTCCGAGGGTAATGCTTGATGTTCTTTGATATGCTGTAAGGCTTAGACTTGCTCCATAAATATCTATATGCTCTGGTTGATTAACTTTATTAGATGATAACTTTGGTGTGTTCGCATTGTCTGAAAAAAAACCTGCTCTTATAGCAAAATTATCTGTAAAATAATACTCTGTTCCTAAAGCAAAGTTATAAATGGCTTCTTTCGTGTCTTCTTCATCAGAAACTTTTGCATAATATGTAAAATCTCCTGAAAAGAGCAGCCTTGGAGAAGCAAAATATGCAAGCCCAAAAGATACGGAAAATGGAAATTTATCTTTTTCTTCACTACTTGTCCTACCAAAGAATATTGCATTCGTATCACTGAAGTCGTAAGTTGTGGAATCAATAATATATGGGACACCGGCTGATGTATCCCGAAAAGTAAGTTGTTGTTCAATATCACTTGAATAGACATATATTTTTGAAGCAGATAAACCTATTGCAAGCTTGTCTAGCGGTTCCCAAATCATACCAAGCATAGGTTTGTATCCCCATGCCTCCTTCGTTTCATATAGATTAACGAGGGTATGCTGACCCTGCTCGAATTGAAGCAGCTGCGTCCTGATAATTTCCATATCCCTGTAATAAACGTACAGCGTCGCTCCGATGCTAAAGGAATCAGAAACACTGTATGCATAAGAGGGCCCGAAAAGATATGTTTTATCATTGTCATTAATGTTTATCGTATACGTTTCTATGGGGTTGCCAGGTAAGAAGGATCTGATAGAATGGAAAGTCTGCTTTTGGCGTCTCTGCGTCGAATCTGGCACGGCATACGAAATACCCAGCTTTCCGGGCCCGAATTTTCGAACTATTCCGAAAAAATTCGGAAGTAAACTGGAAGACTCCTGTTCCCAATCAAGAGTATTGCCGTTTACATCCGTTAAGGCGTCTTTGTAAGTTTTTATCGAACTACTGAAAGCATTTACACTGGCCGATAAGCTGTTATATGGACTGAAAGCTATTCCAGCCGGATTATAAAAACAACCATCAGGATCGTCAGATATGCCTGTGTAAGCACCTCCCATTCCCGAAGCTCGATTGCCAACAAGCGTATTGACATAATGAAAATAATCAGCAAAAATAGCAGGAGCAACAAAAAAGATAAGATAAAAGCTTACAGAAAAGATTTTACTTTTTAATATTTTCATAAAATCGCTCCCTAACATTTGCTTTTTTAACATTTTGTAGACCGTTTTCTTTTAATGTTTCTTCAATTTTTCTTATTCGAACCTCATGGATAGGATGTTCACCCTTGTAGGTTATGTCTTCCTTCTCAAAGCTCTTAGCTCTATTCAAGAAGTCTTTTAACGCCGAAGGATTGAAACCTGCAACGCTTGCGAGTAAAACACCTACACTGTCTGCCTCTATCTCATCCTCTATCTTGTAACCTTTATTGAGCAAAATATCTGCTGCGTCATTCAGTGCCTTATCCAGAGCTACTCTAAAGCTGGCCGTTGTACCACCTATTAAGCTGGCAATCCCTCCAACGGCCGAGCCTTCATCTCCTTTTATGTTCAATGCCTTGACAATATGTTTTTTTACAACATGGGCAATCTCATGGGCAAGGACAGCTGCAAGCTCGGCTTCGCTATCCATTTGCTTTAATGCACCCTTGGTGATAAATATATATCCACCAGAGGCTGCAAAGGCATTTATTTCATCGGAATTGAGAACTCCAAAGTAATACCTTAGCTCCGGCCTGCCTCCATAAAGGGCCAGTGATTTTCCGACCAGATTTACGTACCTATTGATCTTTTCATCAGCAACAAGGCTGTAATTTCCCAAAATACGCGCAGCGAGTTCTCTTCCGAACCTGATTTCCGCTTCAAGGTCACTTATATTAGAGGATTCTTTTTCAATCGCGGAAATCCTTTTCCTCGACTGGCCGGCAAGCGCGAAATCCACTATGATAATGCCGAATATCAAAAGTATCGGAATAAGTCTAATCATTCTTCTCATTTGAAACCCCTTGCGTTAAGAATTCCAGCGCTTCATCATTGCTGATTTCAATAGATTCTAACTTTTCAACAGCTTCATAATCGAGTC
>CAYFXR010000075.1:0-36112 GCA_964347155.1 uncultured Nitrospiraceae bacterium
AATTTTCCCGGTAATAGCAAATGTCAATTCCTTAAATAAGAAGAACCTTTTTTGATTTGCAAATCAGTTTTTGAGCAAGACATTACGATTCAGTCACGCATCTATGATGTCTGCGTTATGCTTTGTTTCCCTTGGTAATCCTTAATATTTTAATCTTCCTGGATTATATATGTAGGTATTATTGTTAACTGTGAGTCTTGCCTAAAACCTGAACATTAGCAGGTGTAGCTGTTAACCTGACAAAAATTAAAATCAGAGGATAACCGATTGTAACAGTGCTTCTTGGGGAACATTTTCCGGCTTTATTGAATTTTGATATATATCATGTGTGGTAAGTGAATACCCATCCCGAATGTTGTTTTTGATGACAAAAGGATCGTATTTCCGCCGTACCCCTGCTGTTATTGCTTTAACATTTGATATAATTTGCCGGCAACTTCAAATGCTGGTAAGGGAGTTGTCATAACTATGATCTTTTCAGCCTCGGCTTTTTGTAAAATTTCATCCTGTGGTTGTCTGCCTCCGACAATAATAATTCCGGCCAAACCTTTAAGTCCGGCAACAGCAACAATATTCAGGTGAGTCTGAAGTGTTAACCAGATGTTACCCTCTTTACTGTTTGCCATTACGTCTGAAAGCAGGTCGCTTACATAAGCTCCTGTGACGTCATTCTGGAGGCCGTCTTTAAAGGTTTTGACTTCCAGGGATAATTCTTTCACAAAATCATTAACTTTCACGTCATGTCTCCTTATTTAAAAGGTTAATACCTAAATTGAGCTATTTAATTTCATTAAGATGTGCAAGGCAGGTGAAAAAATACATAGCGATACCTATGTGCAGTTATTGTCTTGCTTTTATAAGCTTCACTCTTTAAATGAAATACTAAATATAGCAATAAGACAGTTCCAATATCCAATCGCGTTATGAATTTTTGAACCTGCATTGCACATCTAGTCATATGAGAATCGCTCAATTTAGGTAATAGTAAATGACTATTGACCAATAACCAATCTTGCTTCGTGAAATTCATAATTAATAAAGTTTCCCCTCTTTTGCTATCAAGGGAAGTCTATGATCATCTCGACGGTTGTTCCTTCTCCCACAACAGATTCTATTTTAAATGTATCTGAATTTTTCTTCATATTTGGAAGACCCATCCCTGCTCCCCAACCCATTTCCCTGACCCATTCAGGAGCAGTAGAATAACCTTCCTGCATGGCTAATTCAATGTCCTCAATGCCTGGACCCATGTCCTCCAAGTTTATTCGGATACATTCGGGCGTAATATAGTAGTTTAACCGGCCGGCAGCTGCATATATTATTACGTTCATCTCTGCCTCAAAGGTTATTATTGTTGCACGCCTGATAATATCTTCATTAATACCTAGCTCATTTAGTTTAACTTTTAAATGGCTGGATGCCTCTCCGGCGTTCTCAAATTTCCCCCCGATTAATTGAAAACTCCCTTCTATTGTTTCGTTTATATTTATAGCCATTTTTTACTTATTTAAAGCTTGCTTAAACAGCCGGGCAGGCCTGCTTTATACAGCCTTCCGGAGGCGGTATACATACAGAATGGAGTGCTGATTAAAGGAATTTTTTTCTGATTGGCAAGCTCAATGATATGTACATCAGGCTTCTTGTCTAGAACGAAAACGATGGATTTAATGCCGGCAAATTCAGCTGTTCGAATTACCTGGGCTTGAGTAAGTCCGGTGATAAGTAAGGAATTTGGTGTATGATAATACAGAACTGCACTCATTAAATCAGTACTGCATGCACTCTTAATATGTATATCTAAATCATCTGAATCTGTTATGATATGTGCTTCAAGGATTTTTGTTATCTCTTTTAATGTCACGTGATTTTTTTCTTAGCGAAATCTCCCGAAAAAG
This sequence comes from uncultured Nitrospiraceae bacterium, assembly GCA_964347155.1. GTDB lineage: Bacteria > Nitrospirota > Thermodesulfovibrionia > UBA6902 > UBA6902 > CAYFXR01. The sequence goes on from CAYFXR010000075.1 coordinate 1,896, forward strand.
GCTTCACTATGTTGTCCTCTTTAATCTTGATTTGATTTTTCAAAAATCTCTTTTACAGCGGCAAGCAGTGTGTCCGGAGTAAAAGGTTTTTCTATATGATTAAAAGCGCCAAGTCTAAGTGCCTGAACAGCTGTCTCGACGGTGCTGTAACCGGTTATAATAACAACCTTTGTATCAGACCATTTCTCCATAATTATTTTAAGCACTTCGATGCCATCCATATCAGGCATTTTCAAGTCAAGCAATATAGCGCCAAAGGACTCTTTTTCAAGAAACTCAATGGCTTCTTTACCACTAGCTGCTGACCATACCTCATAGCCTTCAGGAGAAAGGGTTCTTTCACAGCTTGTCCTTATAATGAGCTCGTCATCTATTACTAATATTTTCTTCTTCATATATTCTGATTTGCCAAGGGTAGTCTAACAAAAAAGCTTGTTCCTTTGCCAATAGTACTTTCTACATTTATATTGCCGCCTAAATGTTTGACAATGCCGTGGCTGACAGAAAGCCCCAGACCGGTGCCCTTATCTACCGGTTTTGTTGTAAAGAATGGTTCAAAGAGTTTATGCATGTCTTCTTCATTTATTCCGCCGCCAGTATCGGTAAATTCTATTTCTACAAAGGTTTTATTGTCTTCTTGAATCTTACGGGTTGCAACCGTAATAGTCCCTCTTTGATTCATGGCATCAGCAGAGTTTAAAAACATATTCAAGCATATCTGTTGAAATTGAGATGCATCACCAAGAGAAATGAGCGAGGAATCATCTAGGTTAATATTGAATTTAATATTGTGGAATTTTTCCTGGTTTTTTACTAAATTTATCGTTCGGCTTAGCACATTATTTATATTTATTTCCGCTTTTTCCGAGGGTGTAGCACGGGCAAATGTGAGAAGATTTTTTATTATTTTCGCACATCTTTCAGCCTGTTCAATAATAACATCCAGATCTTCTGCGTCCGGACTGCCCGGTTGAAAGCGGTTTTTCATCAAATGTGCAAATGTGACAACTCCTGTCAAAGGATTATTGATTTCATGTGCTACGCCTGCTGCCATTCTACCAAGAGAAGCAAGCTTTTCTGTCTGCATAAGACTGGCATGTGTCTTTTTGATTTCTTCGGTCTTCTTTGCAACTTCTTCTTCAAGTGTCTGTGTCCAGCGTTCTCTCTGTTCTCTTGCTGTCTTTAAATCCTTTATCATGGAATTAAAAGTGTTAGCTAATACTCCAATTTCATCTATGGATTTTGTCGGTACAGAGTAATCAAGATCTCCGCTGGCTACTTTTTCCATACCAAGAACAAGTTCGTTCACAGGATTTGTTACTATTTTGTAATTAATGATGCCAAGGAACACAGATACTGCCAGAACAAATATTATTACATAGGCTGTCAGGGCGAGCCCTTGTTTAAATAGCGCTTCGTCAAGAAGCGCCAGGGAAAGATCGGCTTCAATAAATCCGAGAATATTCTGCTCTTCTGGATGTGCATGACAGCTTGCAGTATAGCAGGTCGGCTCATTGTAGATTTCGCTTACAATCTTAAGTGACGTAGTTCCTTTCTCATTTTTATATACAGACCATTTTTTAGGGGCTGGTAAGATTGCCGAGGATTTTTCAGGCTCTACATGACATCCCTTGCATGAGACAGAAGCCTTATCAATAAATTTGCCGACACTTTCTGTATGTGAACCAAAGATGATCTTCCCTTTATGATCGTATATGTTTACTTCCTCTACACCTGCCGGAGTACTGATATTTTCGAGTACCCGCTGTATTTCTTCACGCTGGTTAGTGAGCATGCTACGATAAGTGATCACCTTTGCGAAATTTACAAAAGAGCCGCCGTACTTGAAAGCGATTGACATAATATCCTTTTGCTGCTTTTTTAAGGTAGCATACCAGAAGATAAAACTTACGATAACTATTAACAGTCCGGTGGCGATGATAAGTTTTGCTGCGATTGATTTTTCAGGGTTGCGGAAAATATCTTTTATAATATTCTTCATAATGACTGAAATATTATAAACGGTGATTGATTTTTTTTAAAGAAGAATACAAACAGAGGAAACAAAACAATTTTTGATAAAAATGGATAATGTGTCAAGGAAAAATAATCGAATGGGTTTGGTATTTTTATTTTAAGTTGTAGGATTTTTAATTCACTTCATTGCCAAACATCTTTTTACCTAATAAATAAGTTAAAACTAATGATAAGTAAGACTAATATTCATTGACAGAGATAGCTGTTTTCGTGTATAAAATCTACAATGCTTGGAATGTATATCCCATCAGATTATTTCCCGGTTTTAATTATTATTTTAATTGCTGCACTGGTTGGTCTCGGTGCAATAATAGTAGGAATTCTTGTTAGACCAAAGAGACCATATACACAGAAACTTATGCCATATGAATCAGGTAATCCTCCTGTTGGCGAACCGAGATACAGATTTTCTGTTAAGTTCTATATTATAGCCATGCTTTTTGTGGTGTTTGATGTTGAGGCGGTTTTCCTGTATCCTTGGGCAGTTGCATATGATAAGCTCGGAATATTTGGATTTATAGAAATGATGCTTTTTATATTTATTCTGTTGGTTGGATACATATATGCATGGAAGAAAGGGGCATTTACCTGGGAATAAAAACAAAGAATGAACACATTAATGACAAAATGGATACAACGAGTATAACATTAACAGAAGTCGAGGAAGGAACGAAAGTAATTCCGGGCGGAAATACGATTATTACCACACTGGATAAGCTTATTAACTGGAGCAGAAAGTCTTCTCTCTGGCCGATGACATTTGGCCTGGCCTGATGTGCCATTGAAATGATGGCTTGCGGGTCAAGCCACTACGATTTTGACCGCTTTGGTGTTGTCTTTCGTGCATCACCAAGACAGACTGACGTTATTATTATTGCCGGTACAGTAACGAAAAAAATGGCTCCAGTCGTTCGAAGGGTTTATGACCAGATGCCGGAGCCTCGTTATGTTATCGCAATGGGAAGCTGTGCATGTTCAGGAGGAATTTTTAATACATATGCGGTTGTTCAAGGATGTAATGCCTTTTTACCTGTTGATATTTATATCCCGGGATGTCCTCCGAGACCCGAGGCATTATTCCAAGGTGTAATGAAACTTCAAGAAAAGATTCAAAAGGAGCATTTCAGATGGAGCCCCTGGAGATAGTCGAGAGACTAAAAGAAAAATTTTTGACTGAAATAATAGATATAACGGAGTTCAGGGATCAGGTATTTGTGAGTATAAAACCTGAGAAAATAATTGACATCTGCCATTATCTTCACGATGAACCTGATATTTATATGGATTACCTTGTAGATTTATGCGGTGTAGATTATCCGGACAGAAAGAATCGCTTTGAAGTAATATATAATCTTTATTCTATAAAATTCAAACACAGGCTTATTCTCAAGGCTCTATTGACCGAAGAAAATGCTTCAATCGATAGTGTTGAACCGATATGGAATGGTGCGAACTGGCATGAAAGGGAAGCATGCGATATGTATGGAATTGTTTTTAATGGGCATCCTGATTTGAGGCGGATTTTGATGCCGGAAGATTGGGAAGGGCATCCATTGAGAAAGGATTATCCCTTAAAAGGAAAAGTAGGTTGGGAATATAAAGGATTTGATGAACTTGTAGAATTGCACACTCATGACAGCGAGTGGAATATTCAGTCTTAGAAAACCCTTAGCAATTTTTTTAAAGTTCTATTAATTTTAAATTTCGCTCTCTACGGTTATGGATTATAACAAAGGTAAAGCAGATATTGAGTTAGATAACAATTCTCGCATAGCAACGAAAGAGTTGACTCTTAATATGGGTCCACAACACCCTGCTACGCATGGCGTCTTGAGGCTTGTGCTTGATCTTGATGGGGAAACTGTTGTTAAGTGTACCCCATACGTCGGTTATCTCCACAGGGGTGTTGAAAAGCTTGCAGAGCACAGAAACTACTTGCAGATACTCCCTCTTACTGATCGCCTCGATTATATTGCCTCAATGTCCAACAACATCGGTTACTGTACAGCCGTAGAGAAGCTTTTTGGCATTGATCTTCCCGAGAGAACGGAATATATCAGAACCATTACAGCAGAAATGGCGCGCATCGTAAACCACCTTCTCTGGCTTGCGACTCATGCCCTCGATATCGGGGCAATGACCGTATTCCTTTACTGTTTCAGAGAAAGGGAAAAAATCCTGGATTTATTTGAAAGAGCATGTGGTGCAAGGCTTACCGTGAGTTATCCGAGAGTAGGCGGTCTGAAAAATGATGTTGATGCCAAATGGTTGGAAGATCTTTACGCGTTCACAGACGAATTTCCTATGAGGATAGAGCAGTATGAGACCCTTATAGACAAAAACCGCATATGGTTACGCCGCACCAAGGGAGTTGGAGTAATCTCTGCAGAGGAGGCTATAAATTGGGGATTAAGCGGTCCCACTCTCAGAGGTTCAGGTGTTCCATACGATGTAAGAAAAGTTACGTCCTACGGGGTTTATGATAAGGTTAAGTGGGAAGTATGCACGGGCAAAAATGGAGATGTATATGACCGTTACCGTGTGCGCATGGATGAATTCCGCCAGTCCAATTCCATTATCAGACAATGTATTGAAAAAATACCCGAAGGTCCCATAATGGCTGATGCCCCGAAATTTACCTTGCCCGCAAAAGATAAAGTCCTTTCTGACATGGAACATCTTATACAGCAATTTGTACTTATTACCAAGGGTCCTCAAACTGCTCCTGCGGGAGAGTTTTATATTCCAACTGAGGTTCCCAAAGGAGAGTTGGGATTTTTCTTTGTGAGCGACGGAACAGGGAAACCTTATCGAATGCGAATAAGATCACCGTCTTTTGTGCATGTATCAGCCTTACCAAAGCTTTGTGAGGGCGAACTTATTGCAGATATTATAGCAAACATAGGCAGTATAGATATTGTATTAGGAGAATGCGACAGATAAAAAAATTAGAAGCTGTAGGCGGTAAGCTTTAAGAAAAACAATTATCATAATAAAACAGTCAGCAGTTTTAAGCTGACAGCTTATGGCTAAAAGCTAAAGAAATGTTTAGTGAAACTGTATTAAAAGAGATTGATGAGATAAGGGCAAAGTATCCAGACAGAAAGAGCGCCTTATTGCCCTCTTTGTATATTGCACAGCGGGAATTCGGTTGGCTTAGTCATGAAGCCATGACCTGTGTTGCAAAGACCTTAAACCTACCGGAAGCATCAGTGAGAGGCACCGCATCTTTTTATTCAATGTTTAAACATAAGCCCGCAGGTCGTCATCTCATACAACTTTGCACCAATGTGTCCTGTATGATCCTGGGTGCGGAGAAACTTGTATATTTTTTTGAAAATAAATACGGTGTGTTTCCTAATGGTACAAGCCAGGATGGGAGGTTTTCTCTTGTAATAATGGAATGCATCGGGGCATGTGGAACTGCTCCTGCGATGCTGGTCAATACTGATTTTTATGATAATTTATCGGAAAAAACAATTGAGGAAATATTAGAAAAATATAAGTAAAAAGATTGAATCTTATGGAAAAGGTTTTACTTAAGAACATAGAGAATCCAAATTCAGCTGATATTAATGAGTATTCGAAAATCGGGGGTTATAAAAACCTGTCAAAGGTCCTGGACATGGAGCCAAAAGACATACTCGAAGAAGTTAAGAAATCGGGCCTCAGGGGTCGTGGTGGTGCCGGATTCCCTACCGGAATGAAATGGACTTTTGCTGTTGCGGATCCAAAGTTCCCAAAATATTTAATATGCAATGCTGACGAAGGTGAGCCGGGTACATTCAAGGATAGACCGATACTGGAAAAAAATCCTCATTTATTAATAGAAGGCATGGTTATATCAGGATATGCACTGGGCGCTGAACATGGTTATATATATCTCAGAGGCGAGTATCCGCATGCAAAAGAGGTTCTTGATGAAGCCATAAAGCAGGCATATGAAAATAATTGCCTTGGAGACAATATTCACGGGAAAGGGATAAGATTTACTCTTGCTGTATATAAGGGTGCAGGAGCTTATATCTGTGGTGAAGAGACGGCCTTGATTGAATCAATTGAGGGCAAAAAGGGGCAGCCAAGAACCAAACCTCCATTTCCCGTAAATATCGGAGCATGGAGTATGCCAACCATTGTTAATAATGTTGAAACCCTTTCAAATGTTCCGTACATTATCGAGATCGGTGGTGAGGCATATTCAAACATAGGAAGTAAAGACTGCCCTGGTCCGAAATTGTTCAGTGTAAGTGGTTGTGTTGAGAAACCCGGGGTATATGAACTTCCAATGGGGACAAGCCTTAAGGATATTATTTATACACATGCGGGAGGAATTAAGAACGGCAGGCAACTAAAGGCAGTAATTCCTGGAGGTATTTCTACACCTGTTCTTCCTGCTGATGGCATTGACTGCGCAATGGATTTTGTATCAATGCCGAAGGCGGGCAGTATGCTCGGCTCCGGAGCAGTAATAGTTATGGATGAGTCCGTATGTATGGTTAATGTTGCATACAGGGCAATGAAGTTTTTTGAACATGAATCGTGCGGAAAATGCGTTCCGTGCAGGGAAGGGACAGACTGGTTAAGGAAGATACTTGAACGGATAGAAAAAGGGAAGGGAAGAGAGGGTGATATAGAGCTTCTTTCTGATATTGCCGGCATTATGTCGGGAAGGACATTCTGTCCTTTAGGAGATGGGGCGGCAGGCGTGGTTTTAGGAATGATCAAGCACTTTAGAAATGAATTTGCAGAACATATTGCTAATCGAGGATGCACATTAATGAGATACCAGGAAGCCTAAGGGATATCATGATAACTCTGACCATTAACGAAAAAGAGGTTGTGCTGGATCAGCCAGTGTCCGTGCTTGAGGCGGCAAAAAAGGCTGGGATAAAAATTCCGACTTTATGTAACCATGACGTGCTTAAACCATATGGCGGATGCAGGTTATGTGTCGTAGAGGTTGAGAGAATGCCAAAGTTGCAAAATGCATGTACACTGCTGGCTGCCGACGGCATGGTTGTGAAGACTGAATCCGAGGTTATTTCCGATGTTCGGCGCGGGATATTAGAGTTTTTACTCATAAACCATCCGCTTGATTGCCCATACTGTGACAAGGCGGGAGAATGTGAGCTACAGGATCTTGTCAACAAGTACGGCCCTGTAGTCGGCAGGTACAAGGAAGAAAAAAGGAAGGTTCCCGAAAGTCATCAAGATCAAATTCTTGCAAGAAATATGGAAAGGTGCGTTGTATGCACAAGGTGCGTAAGGATGTGTAATGATGTACAGGGAGCTTCTGCCATTTCCATCATTGGAAGGGGTAACCGCTCAAGGATGGAGCCGTTTTCTGCAGCTTCTTTCAATTGTGAGTATTGCGGCAACTGTTTAACGGTTTGTCCTGTGGGTGCAATACTCAGCCGTCTGTATATTCACAGCTTCAGGCCATGGCAATTAGATAAAGAAGTGGAAACTGTTTGTTCATATTGCGGGGTCGGATGTACCCTTGTTGTACAGGTGAGAGACAATTCCATAAAACGTGTTATTCCAAAGTTAGGTTTTGGAATTAACAAGGGGCTTCTCTGTTCAAGGGGCAGGTTTGGCTATGAATATGTAGGAAGTCCTGACAGGATCAAGACACCGTTTGTAAGGAAGAACGGAAAGCTTGAGCAAAGCACATGGAGCGAAGCATTAGGCCTTGTGGCAGATAAATTGACAGAGATTAAAAATTACGCTGGCGGCTCTGCTATTGCCGGTATAGCTTCTCCAAGGTGTTCAAATGAAGATAATTACATATTTCAAAAATTTATGCGCTTAGCATGCGGGTCGAACAATATTGATTCAATTTCAAGAACAGGATTTGCAGCAGCGCAGAAATATTTTGAAGATATCATGGGTCAGGGCATAACAGCAAATCTTATTGACGGAATAAAAAATTCAGAAGTTATTTTTGTTTTTGGAGGAGATCCTACTGCTGTCAATCCAATACTTGGTCTTTCTATAAGGGAGGCGGCAAGACGCGGAGCGAACATAATTGTCTTGGGCAATGCAAAGGGACTTGAAAAATTTATGACAATACAAGTGGTGCCTCCTGTTTTTAAAGAGGCCGAGATTCTTGAAGCGCTTTTAGTTGAAGTTTTTACTGCCACGGGCGTGCGTGGTGAAAGGCCTTTTATTGATAAGGAAATCAGAGTGCTTTCCGAAAAAGTTTCTCAGAAAACAGATATCGATGATTTTCATAAACTTAAAAAAGCAATTTTGGACAGCTCTTCTACATCTATTGTTTTTGGAATGGACCTCGTTCAACGCACCGATGGGCATCGCTCGCTTTTTGCAGTGGCAGGTCTTACCTATTTACTGGAGGCAAGACTTTATCTCCTTTCTGAAAAACCCAATGAGCAGGGGGTTATTGATACAGGATGCGTTCCAGACATGCTTCCCGGGGGAAGACCGATTAACATACATGACTTTAAAGAAAAATTTGAGACAGCGTGGAATGGTTCCATACCCGAAGACGAGGGGCTGACCCTTATAGACATAATAGAGGGCGCTTACAATAAACGAATTAAGGCATTATATGTCATGGGTGAAAATCCTGTGTTTAATTTACCGAATCATTCTTATATAAAGGATGCATTGAAGTCCCTTGATTTTCTTGTTGTTCAGGATATATTTTTAACCGAGACAGCAGAGATGGCAGATGTAATTCTGCCTGCCCTTGGATGGACAGAAAAGACAGGTACGTATACAAATCTTGAACGCAGGATTCAGTTGCAAAGCAAGGCGGTAGAATCATTGACAGGGATGGAAGACTGGAGAATACTTGCTGAAATCTCCAATAAAATGGGATATGCTATGAATTACTCAGATACAAAGGATATAATGCGTGAAATAGCAAAGGTTTCCCCTCTTTATCGGGACCTGACTTATGACGAGATAAGTAAAGGCAAATGCCTTTGGCCTTATTATGGCAAACCATTAAGAGGGGAAATGTACGAAATACCCATTGCAGTTGAGTCAGGCGCTGATTATCATGCCGATTTTTACCTTGCACTGGAGAAACCGCTTTTTCATTCAGGTACACTTTCGAGGAAATCTCAGGCGCTCATGAAGATTTATCCGGAACCAGCTCTTAAGATTGGCAATGGAACCGCTAAACACCTTGAGCTGGATGAAGGAGACAGGGTACGGTTTACCACCTCTACCGGTAGCAGTGAAGCAACCGTTTCGATAGATGAATCAATAAAAGACAACAGGGTTTTTTTTAGTAATAATTTTTCTGACAACGGAGTGTTCAGCTTATTGAGCTTTAACGTGGATAAAACAACGAAGGCCCCCGGTATCGAGGGATGTGAGGTAAGAATAAGGAAACTGAAGGATAATAAAATATGAGTATAGCAGATCTTATCGTAATTCTTATTGTAATTGGTGTCTTTCTGCTTCATGTGATGTTTGTGCAATATTTTGAGCGCAAGGCAATTGGTCATATGCAGGCAAGACTTGGCCCAATGAGGGTTGGTTGGCATGGCATCCTGCAGCCGATCGCCGACTCGATAAAACTGTTTTTTAAAGAAGATATTATTCCCTCAAGCGCTGATAAGCCGATATTTTATATCGCACCTGTTATAGGGGTGATCGCCGCGGTATCGTCTCTTGCAGTTATACCAATGTGGAATAGTTTTTCACTGGCAGATCTCAACATTGGAATATTGTACATACTGGCGCTCTCTTCTATTGGTTCTTTTAGCGTAATTCTTGGAGGATGGGCATCCAATTCCAAATATTCTTTTCTCGGGGGATTAAGGTCATCCGCGCAGGTAATAAGCTATGAGATTGCGATGGGTTTGAGTCTTGTAGGCATCATGATGATGGCAGGCAGTACGAACCTTTCCGATATAGTCAATGCGCAATCAGGGCTGTGGTTTGCCATTCCTCAAGTCGTAGCCTTTATTGTATTTATGATATCGGCGTTCGCCGAAACAAACAGGGTACCATTTGACCTGCCCGAGGCCGAAACAGAGCTTGTTTCGGGATTTGCTACAGAATACAGCGGTATTCGTTGGGCATTGTTTTTTATGGCTGAATACGCAGGAATGTTTGTGATGTCGGCTCTTGCTGTTGTATGCTTTTTAGGCGGCTGGAGCGGGCCTGAATTCTGGTTTTTTGCACATGTTCCAAAGGTTGTCTGGTTTTTACTGAAAGTTTATGCTCTTATCTTTTTCTATTTTTGGGTCAGGGCAACACTTCCTAGATATAGATATGACCAACTCATGGGCCTTGGATGGAAAATATTTATACCCCTTTCACTGGCAAATATTGTGGTGACAGGATTGGTAAAACTATTATGAAAAAGGAGCTTGCGGAATGCGGAGTGTGGATTTCGGAGTGATTGAACTAAAAATCCGAATTCCTAACTCCAAAATCCGAAATAAATTATGACTGCTAACGAATTAATAAAAAAAGTATTATTCATTGAAATTTTAAAAGGGCTTGCCCTTACGTTTAAGCATCTCATTTCTCCTGCGATTACAAGGCAGTACCCAAAGGAAAGAAGAGAACCTTTCCCTGGTTCACGTGGTCTCCACGCCCTTGTAAGAGATCCGGAGACAGGGATGGAAAAGTGTGTAGGATGCGGCCTTTGTGCTGCAATGTGTCCTTCGCAGTGCATACATATCTACACAAGCGAGGACGATGATCATAAGAAGATTGTTGACAGATATGAAGTAGATATACTGAGATGTGTTTTTTGCGCCCTCTGTGTTGAGGCATGTCCCTATGGTGCACTTGTGCTTACAGAGCATTTCGAATACGCGGGTTATTCGAGAGATGAATTTTATTATACAAAGGATCGACTTTTGGGAAACTGGGATAAATATATGGCGGATTCTAAAGGATTAGAATTCTTAGAAAGATTCTGGAGACCGAAATCTGAAGATTATGGAGTTCCGATGGTATCACGTGAAGAAGAGAGGGTAAGTACGTGACAACACCGCAGCTCTTTTTTGCATATTTTGCAATTGCGATGACGATATTATCTCTGCTTGTGGTAACAAGGAGAAACCCTGTTCACAGCGTATTATGGATGCTGGTTCTATTCGTCCATATAGCAGGTCTTTATCTATTTTTAAATGCTGAGTTTCTTGCTGCAATACAGATAATCATATATGCAGGAGCAATTCTGGTTTTATTTCTGTTCGTCATTATGCTGCTTAATCTGAGAAAAGAGGAGACAGAAAGGAAGTTTCAAAAGCAGTGGCCGTTTAGTATAGGTATTGGCGTAATCCTTGCCACATTCTTTGTATTGATAATCGGCAAAATGACTGTTATTCCACCACTTGGAAAGTTTACGATAGAACTCATAGAATCCGAAGGCAACATAATGGCTATCGGAAAAATTTTATATACAAAATATCTTTTGCCTTTTGAAATAGCTTCTCTGGTACTGTTGGTGGCTATTGTTGGAGCAGTGGTATTGGCAAAGAAAAAGATTGAGTGAGTGATGGTTCCGTTAAATTGGTACTTAATCCTGAGTGCAGTGATGTTCAGTATAGGTGTTTTCGGTTTTCTTGCAAGACGCAATCTGATCATTATGTTTATTGCGATAGAGCTGATGCTGAATTCTGTTAACATAAGTCTTGTGGTTTTCAGTCATTACCTGCAGTCCATGAGAGGACAGATACTCGTATTTTTTATCATTACTGTTGCAGCTGCCGAGGCAGCAATCGGTCTTGCTATAATAATTGCTTTTTACAAAAATAATCCCACTATGAAGGTGGACGATATTAACTTATTAAAAGGTTAAAAAGAGTTAGGAGTATGGAGTGCTGAAATATATATTGATACCTTTGCTTCCTTTACTTTCATTCATTATTAATATCACCCTTGGCCGCAGATTTATCAAGGACAAAGCTCATTGGGTTGCCGTTCCTGCTGTATTCGGCTCTTTTCTCCTCGCTGTGAGTGCTTTTTTTGATGTATTAGGCGGAAATGTTGTCAATATAAATATATATAGCTGGATTGTATCCGGTGATTTTAATGTTTCCATTGGATTTTTGATAGATCAACTTACCGCTGTTATGCTTATCGTTGTGACATCGATCAGTACTCTCATTTTTATCTATTCTATAGGGTACATGCATGGTGACGGAGGGTATTACCGTTTCTTTTCCTATTTGAGTCTCTTTGTCTTTTCCATGCTTATGCTTGTCATGTCCAATAATTTCCTGCTTCTTTATTTTGGATGGGAAGCGGTTGGTCTATGTTCATATTTCCTTATTGGATACTGGTTTCACAAGAGGTCTGCGGCAGATGCCGGTAAAAAGGCATTTATTGTCAACAGGTTCGGGGACTTTGGTTTTGGTCTGGGCGTGATTCTGATTTTCCTTACATTTGGAAGTCTTGAATATTCGGAGGTATTTAATCAGGCAGGTGGTATTATCGGACAAACCATTAACATTCTTGGTACTGAAGTAAGTCTGATTACCCTTATTTGTATTTTGCTGTTCTGCGGCGCTGTCGGCAAGTCTGCACAGATACCGCTTCATGTATGGTTGCCGGACGCAATGGAGGGTCCAACACCCGTTTCTGCATTGATCCACGCTGCCACCATGGTTACCGCGGGCGTGTTTATGGTTGCACGCTGCAACCCGCTGTTCAATCTGTCCGCTACCGCAATGAATACGGTTGCTGTTGTCGGAGGTGTAACCGCTATATTCGCCGCTACAATAGCACTTGTGCAGAATGATATTAAACGGGTTATCGCTTATTCCACAGTGAGCCAGCTCGGGTATATGTTTCTTGCACTCGGTGTGGGTGCTTATGCCGCCGGAATTTTCCATCTTTATACACATGCATATTTTAAGGCGCTGCTGTTTCTTGGCTCAGGAAGCGTTATTCATGCACTGCACGATGAGCAGAATATGCAAAAAATGGGTGGGTTGAAAAAATATATGCCCATTACTTACTGGGTATTCATTTTAGCCACATTGAGCATAACCGGTATTCCGGGACTTGCCGGCTTTTTCAGCAAGGACGAGATACTATGGAGGGCGTATCTTGGTGGAGATCTGGGTAAATTTCTATGGTTCCTTGGTACCTTGGCAGCTCTTCTGACTGCATTTTATTCGTGGCGATTGATATACCTCACGTTCCACGGCACGTTCCGGGGAACACATGAGCAGGAGCACCATCTCCATGAGTCGCCACCGGTTATAACCATTCCATTAATATTACTTGCGGTTGGAGCCGTATCTGCAGGCTGGGTTGGCATTCCTCCGCTTTTTATGGAGCATGGTGACAGGATTGGAGAATTTCTTGCCCCGGTTCTTGGACATCCGGAGGGACATGGCACTCATGCAGAAGAATGGTTTGTTATGGGTGCATCGATAACGGTTGCTTTGGGAGGATGGATTATTGGATACATGATGTATATAAAGAAAACAGAACTGCCTCAGAAAATTGGTGCCACTTTTCAACCGATATATAAATTATTATTCAATAAATACTGGGTAGATGAACTTTACAGCAAGACGCTTGTTCAGCCGGTGCTTAAATCGTGTGAAAAAATTATCCTTGGTTTCTTTGATGTAATAATAATAGAAGGAATTGTGAACGGTGTACCAAACTTAATCGGGGTTTTCAGTAAAAAGTTCAGAGAGATACAAACAGGATTCCTTTCCAACTATGGACTTGTAATGGCATTAGGGGCGCTGTTTATAATCGGTTTCTGGATCTTCTGGAGATAACATTATGGAAGACGTCATTTTAAACCAGCTTGGTTATTCAATTCTCACGTGGACAGTATTTTTACCGGTAATAGGCGCAGTGATTCTCCTGTTTATAAGGAATGACAACGCGATAAGGTGGGCTACTCTTGTTTTTACTGTTGCGACCTGCGTTGTTTCATTACCTCTTTTGAGTAACTTTGACAAGACTACATACATGATGCAGTTCGTAGAAAGGCACGAGTGGATTCCGTCGTGGGGAATAAACTATTTTATCGGAATAGACGGGATAAGCATACTTTTTATTTTTCTCACGATTATTCTCAGCATACTTAGTGTCCTTGTTTCGTGGAAATCTATTGAGACCAAGGTGAAAGAATTTCACATAGCTATTCTAACGATGGAAGCAGGTATGATAGGTGTGTTTGTCTCTCTGGATTTTTTTCTCTTTTATATCTTCTGGGAAGCAATGCTGATTCCCATGTTCATCATAATAGGCGTATGGGGTGGGCAAAACAGGATTTATGCCGCAATAAAGTTCTTCCTGTATACCCTCGTAGGAAGTGTGCTCATGCTTGTTGGCATAGTTGTACTTTATTTTACGGGAGGCAAATCGCTTGATATTTTAGCCCTTAGCAGTATTCACTATCCATTTAAACTCCAGTGCTGGCTTTTCCTGGCATTTTTTGCGGCATTTGCAGTAAAAGTTCCCATGTTTCCTGTTCATACATGGCTTCCCGATGCACATACAGAGGCACCCACAGCAGGTAGTGTGATACTTGCCGGTGTGTTAATTAAGATGGGCGCTTATGGATTCTTGAGATTTTCCATGCCCATGTTTCCTGATGCAACAAAATATTTTATTGGGCTGATATTTGTACTCTCTCTTATTGCAATTATTTACGGTGCGCTTGTATGTTTTGCCCAGAAGGATTTTAAGCGGCTTATTGCATATTCCAGTGTCAGCCACATGGGTTTTGTTACGCTTGGTCTTTTTGCACTTAACACTCAGGGAGTCGAGGGCGGAATACTTCAAATGGTAAACCATGGTATTATCACCGGTGCAATGTTCTTGATGGTGGGGATTATTTATGAAAGGACCCATACAAGGATGATCGCTGATTATGGAGGGTTTGCCCATATTGTCCCCTGGTATGCAGGCTTTTTTATGGTGCTTACCCTTGCATCAATCGGTCTTCCAGGTACGAATGGCTTTATCGGGGAATTCCTGATAATATTTGGGGCATTTAAGGCAAAGAAGATTTTAGGCGTCCTTGCAGCTATAGGAATTATACTCGGAGCTGGATATATGTTATGGCTCTATCAAAGGGTGTTTTTTGAGGGGGTGAACCATGATTATGAGGCTTCAGGGCACCATCCAGTTTGGGATTTAAACCTTCGAGAAGTTATCACCATGGTTCCTTTGATTGTTTTTGTCTTCTGGATCGGATTTTATCCAAATATGTTTTTGGACTATATGCATTCATCAGTAGAACATTTAATTCAACAGGTTAATCAGACTGCTTACGCAGGACAGGAAAACCTGATAACGAAATATATCATGGAGATTTTCTAATGGATGTGCAAACGACGATAAGTTTACTTGATATCGGGCCTATCATACCTGAGCTTACTCTTATATGCGTAGGTTTAATACTAATGCTGCTTGACCTCATTGTCAGGAAAAAAGAGATTGTTGCCGTCGTAGGAATTGTCGGGACACTGTTTGCCCTGTTTGCAACCTATCAACTGTATGGGTTTGGTGAACCTCAAAGCGCATTTTCGAATATGTTCGTACTGGATGGATATGCCAACTTTTTTAAGGTAATATTTTATCTTAATATTATCCTGACGATTTGTATTTCCTTTAAATATATGGTAATAGAAAAGGCTTCTTTCGGAGAGTACTATGCGCTTTTACTTTTTGCCACCACGGGTATGATGATCATGGCTTCTGCTGCCGACTTAATCATCCTTTATCTTGGCCTTGAATTAATGGCCCTTTCCACGTATATACTTGCAGGGCTTATACGAAAACAGCCACGTTCAAACGAGGCAGCCCTTAAA
The DNA here is from genome assembly GCA_964347155.1 of uncultured Nitrospiraceae bacterium. Lineage (GTDB taxonomy): Bacteria > Nitrospirota > Thermodesulfovibrionia > UBA6902 > UBA6902 > CAYFXR01. The sequence continues at coordinate 17,717 of CAYFXR010000075.1, forward strand.
TACTTTTTTCTCGGTGCTTTTTCGTCGGCGTTTCTTCTCTACGGAATCTCACTTACCTATGGTCTTACAGAAACAACAAATCTTAAAGAGATTGCCGCTACATTTCAGACATTACATATTACCGGCAATCCAATAGCATTTCTCGGTCTTATATTCATAATAGTTGCATTTGGATTCAAAATTGCACTCGTTCCATTTCATATGTGGGCACCGGATGTTTATGAGGGTGCTCCCACTTCTATTACTGCTTTTATGTCTGTTGGTCCAAAGGCTGCCGGATTTGCCGTTTTGGGAAGGGTATTGTTCGATGCCTTCGGAGGCATGCAAGTGCAGTGGGTTAGCATATTGATACCGTTATCTATCCTGACTATGGCCGTTGGAAGTATTATCGCCCTTGCACAGACAAATATAAAAAGGATGCTTGCGTACAGTTCCATTGCTCACGCTGGTTACATGCTTCTCGGAGTGATAGCCGGCACATATGAAGGACTTACGAGTACGGTTAACTATTTAATGATTTATACATTTATGAATATCGGAGCATTTGCAATAGTGATAACATTGAGAAGGGAAGGTTTTCAGGGCGAAAATCTTGATGATTACTATGGTCTTGCAAAAGGTCATCCCGTGTCTGCTGCATTAATGCTTATCTTTATGTTTTCCCTCACCGGAATCCCGCCAACAGCGGGTTTTATCGGCAAGTTCTATGTATTTATGGAGGTCATTAAAGCAGGCTATACATATCTTGCAATTGTTGCTGTCATATTCAGCGCGATTTCTGCATTCTTTTACTTAAGAGTCGTCATGTACATGTACATGAGAGACCCCAAAGAAGAGGTAATACTTACCAATTCATCTCCCATGAGTTTTGCACTTGCACTTACCACAGTGATGGTTCTTGCCATCGGCGTTTTCCCGTCATTTCTTCTTAATTTCGTGAGATATTCAATCCTGGGATAACTGGATAGTGCTGAAGTTCAGAAGAGCAAAAGTGCGGAAGTAACATATTAAACTTTTACACTTTTTCATTTCTGTACGTTTGAACCAAGAGGACTTGTTTTGAGATTATTGATGTTTTATAATTACAGTCGTTTACAAAACTTCTCAAGAGCCGAAGTGGTGGAACTTGGTAGACACGCACGGTTGAGGGCCGTGTGGGGAGACCCATGCGGGTTCAAATCCCGCCTTCGGCACCATAATATAATCAAGCACTTACCTGTCAGACAGTAAGTGCTCGTTTGCTTTTTGTGAACAGTTTTCGGATTGCTGGGTGATTGCTGGACTGTTGAAGTTATCAATACAGTTGATTCAACATGAATATTCTCTATAATCCGCTCTTTATCAATAATTTCGCAGCAGGCAAGATTTTATTTATAAGTTGAAGTTATCGAAATTTTTGTTGCGGTCTGGAAGTTACAGATAACTTAGAAAAAGCATTATTCTTAAATAAAATCCCTTCCAGTACAACATTTCATTCAATAATCAATACTAAAAAATATTTATTATGTGGAATTTAATTCATTATGGCATTGTTCAAGTTTTATGTCTAAGAGACCGTAATTAACATATATTCATATCCTATAAATAACTGGACATCTATATTTACTGATTGAAAATGAATGCAAATAAAGTTGATATTATAGAATCCATAAAGCATAAAGCAAAAGTCCTAGATTGGATAGTCCTGCTTATTATTTTTACTATTCTGTTTGTGAATGTAAGAATTATGTCTACCATTCTTCAGTATATTCCTTCCCTCTCTGTATCATTCTTGCTACTTATTGTGTCTATACTCGTGGTGTTAGGTTTTTATATATCCAGAAGGATTGCTTCTAATTCTATCAATAGTTTACTTGAATATAGCAAAATGATGGAGCACCATGCTTATCGCGATACTCTGACGAATCTACCAAGCCGGCTGATGTTTGAAAAACATTTAAGTGTTTCATTTGCGCGTGCCAGACGAAACAAAGATTATAAGTTCGCTGTTTTATTTTTGGATGTCGATTTTTTTAAAAATATTAATGATAGCCTCGGTCACATGATTGGGGATCAACTGTTGATCTCGATTGCCAAAACTGTCAAATCTTGTATACGCCCTAACGATATAATTGCACGTTTTGGGGGAGATGAATTTGCTATCCTTCTTGACGATATTAAGAATGTCAAAAACACAATACCAATTGTCGATCGTATTTATGGTAAATTCCAATTTCCTTTTTATATAGACAAGCATGAGGTATTTACTTCAATGAGCATAGGAATCGCCATTAATGATATAGGTTATGATAGTCCAGAACATATTATGCGTGATGCCGATACAGCGATGTATCGGGCAAAGTCGCTTGGCAGAGCACGTCATGTCGTGTTCGACGTTGCAATGCACGGCAAAGCAGTGGCTCGCTTGAAATTAGATACAGATCTTCGCAGAGCGATTGAACGGCAAGAATTTCTGCTTCACTTCCAACCTATTGTGTCTGCAAAAGAAGGCAAACTATATGGTTTTGAAGCGCTTGTGCGCTGGAATCATCCAGAGCGTGGATTGATCTATCCGATGGAGTTTATCCCAATTGCTGAAGAAACCGGTCTGATAATACCTATTAGCCGATGGGTGCTATACGAAGCCTGCAGTCATATGCGATCATGGCATGAGCTATCTCCCACACAACCACCTTTAAAGATTAATATTAATATTTCCAGCAAAGATTTTTTGCAACCAAATTTCATAGGACTGCTTAAAGGAATTATTTTGGAAACTGGTATTGATTCACGCAGTATAGGTCTTGAAATCACAGAAAGTGTAATCATGGAACATCCTGAAAACATAGCCTCCAAACTCTTGCAATTGAGTGACTTAGAAATTCAGTTATATATTGATGATTTCGGTACAGGTTTCTCATCGTTGAGTTATCTGGGGCATTTTCGTGTAGATGCCTTGAAGATTGACAAATCTTTTGTAAATAATATGCTCAGCGATAAAGAGAATTTGGAGATTGTCCGGGCAATTATAAGTCTTGCTTCAAACCTAGAAATGAGCGTGATAGCTGAAGGGGTGGAAACAGAGGATCAATTGTCGGTAATCAGAAAACTGGGCTGTGAATATGCGCAAGGATATTATTTCTCCAAGCCATTAGAAGCTAATGCAGTGAATTCTTTGATTCAGAGAAGCCTCATTGGTCAAGAATGTTTAGTCATAAGTAAGATAAAGTAAAAAAACCTGTAATTACTTTGTTTCATTCAGAAATCCTTGATTTTTATATTTACAATATCTAAGTATTTATAGGTTTAATCGGTAACCTCCTAACTATTCCCATACTGAAGAAAACATGATGTTCTCAATAACCCGACAACCTCATCCATACTGAATATAAGTAGGAGTTATTGAGAAGCATAAGACAGTTAAACAAAATGTAGCATAATGATTAATAATCCACACCCTTTAAATGATCATTTCGTTCATTATAGGCCATCCTAAAGCATCAATTTATTTCTATAAAAAGGTTCATTTTATATTAACTATAAACTGAAAGGGGTCTGGCTTGAAAGTGGAATTTTGTAAGAGAGGAGGTCAGTGTCAGACTTAAAAATTGAAATTTACTATCTCAAGATTTCAGTCCGATCCCCTTTGTTTTTCCTGACCTTGTATGTACCCTGTCCGGGATCGTGAAATAAAATGTTGAGCCTATGCCTTGTTCTGACTCTACCCAAATGATTCCGCCATGGTATTCCACGATTTTTTTGCAGGTCGATAAGCCAATACCAAAGCCTGCATATTCATTATTCTCGTGTCGCTGAAAGAGTACGAAGATACGTTCAAGGTAATCAGGAGCGATACCTATACCGTTGTCTCTGACTGAAAATATCCAATCATTTCCCTTTTGCTTTGCCGATAGGTGAATGTGTGGTGGTATCTTGTCACAGTATTTAATTGCGTTGCCAATCAGGTTCTGGAACAAGTGGCTCAGCAGGCTTGCATCACCTATAACCTCAGGCAAATGATCATAGCTTACTATAGCTTTGCGCATTTCAATGGTGACCTTCAGATTGTCAAGGGTTTGTTTTAAAATCGATATACAATTAGTCAGTTTAAATTTCTTGCCACTGAAGTCCACGCGTGAATATGCCAACAAATTTCTGATTAGCGCTTGCATCTGATTAATCTTGTCTATGGAGGAAGAGATAAAATTATCAGCTTCAGAATCAAGTTTGTCTTTATAGTTCCTCTGAAAAAGTTTCAATGAACTTGCCATGGAAACCAGTGGATCTTGCAGGTCGTGTGATATGATAGAGGCGAAGTGATCCAGCTCCTCGTTGCTTCGTTCCAATTCTCTAGCAAACATTTTCAATTTTTCTTCAGCCTTCTTGTGCTCGGTAATATCCACGATCATGCCTGATAATACGTCTCCTTCGAGAGTTGCTGTTAACAGGATATTCTTTGTTTTTCCTGTTTTCGTAACGCTGGCAACTTCAAAATTGCTGATCTTTCTCCTTTTCTTAAGATTTTTTATTAATTCTTCTCTGTCTGCTTGGTTTTTATAAAAACTCAGCACGCCTCTCGACATCAATTCATCTGCTGTTTCATATTCAAACATCTTTACCAATGCTTCATTTACATAAAGTATATCGCCTCTTAGATTTGTTTTATATACTCCAACAAGCGTATTGTCTACAAGATTTTGGAATTGTTTCTCTGTGGTTAGTAGATCATCCTTCTGTTTGCTTTCGGTGGTATCGCTCCCAGCTGTTCGTAATTGGTTCCTGTCATTCTCAATCAAACACGTTTGCAGCTCTTGAATCAGAAATCGGGCATCGTCGTCAGATAGCTCTTTCGATTGTCTTTGTTTTAATGTATTCAACCATTCTTCGGCCTTTTTAAGAAAGTCGGAGGATTTTTTTAATTTGACGATGTTTTTTTTCATTTTTACTGAAAATTAAAATAAAAATATACTACACAATGTATCTTGTATGCGATTAAGTCCCGAATTTTTTGCTCTTTCGAGCATAATACGACACGTCTAAAAATTTTCTGTTGCCGCAAAGATGAGTTACAGGTTTATTAGTTATCACCTTATCAACTTGGAAGCTTTCTCTTTGGAGAAGGTCGGATAATTAGCATTTCTTTGCTGAAGTTGTTGTCTTCTTATCCTTCGTAATATTCGTGTGAAGTATGCTTGTGAACATTTTGCAGAATACTCTTTGTATTCTTTGTAGTAAGAATTAATCTCAGAAGTTGTACTGATCCCCATTTTCTTTAACTCAGCTATTATTTCCTTTTTTGTCAGGGCTGCCATCTCATCTATTTAAGAAATAGTCTTTGTGAACAACTTACCTATTTTATTGCTTTATATTATTCTTAATTAAGAATAATTAAATCCAAATGGCTTTACCATGATTTAAGTCATATTAGGTACATTAGACAGTTTTTTCTTATTTATTTACCCAAAAAATGCATTTAAAATAATGCAGATGTTGTGAAAAAATTTATTTTTCGATACCTTAAAAGCACTTTTAATCAACGTACCTATGCATATTTCTATTCAAAGTCATATGCATAATTTAATAATAAATTCATCGAGTTAAATAAATTTTTGAGCAATGTCTGCATTATTTGGGTTTACAAATGGAATAAACAAAGGGAGGGTAAAGCCTCGAAAATGTCCTCCTTAAAACAATTATTTGACAAAAGGTATATTTAAGGTATAATAATTATATATTATGGAGTTTGAATTCGATCCCCGAAAAAGCGATGTCAATAAGAAAAAACACGGGATTGATTTCAACGAGGCCCAGGCGCTGTGGGAAAATCCTGATTTAATTGAAATCCCAGTTAAAACCAGCGATGAATCAAGATTTGTAGTAATTGGAAAGATGTTAGAAAAACATTGGTCGGGAGTAATTACTTATCGAGGTGAAAAGATAAGAATTATTTCGATACGACGATCGAGGAAAGAGGAGGTTGATATATATGAAAGCTAAGAAATTTGATAAGAAATTTGATGAAGGGAAGGATATTTCCAAGTACCTTGATGTTTCAAAAGCCAGAAGGCCTGAACAGGAACAGAAAAGGGTAAATGTAGACTTTCCTTTATGGATGATCCACTTGTTGGATAAAGAAGCAAAACGTTTGGGTGTACCTCGTCAATCTATAATAAAAGTCTGGGTGGCTGAGCGGCTTGAAAGGGCATCTTAAGTGCCCCTATATACAATTGCATTATTTGGCAAATATGAAAATTTTATAAGTGTTATAAATATTATTTATTTGACAATTGAAAAAAATTAATGAAATAATTACTTAAGAATAATACTTATTTAAATAATATTATTCTTTAATATTTTTATGAGACATATTTTTTAGAAAATTATTGAAGAATCAAATCTAATAACATAATTTAATCATCTTCTTTCCCCACAAAGATAAAACCATAAGGTGGCTTATCTCCTATGGAAAAAAGAGCTTTTCAGAGAATACCTGCATATCTAGAATCTCACTGTTTCAATATAGATTACTTCGGAACGGTGACTAATCTCTCAGAAGATGGTATGTTTATAAGATCCCAGAAGATAATCTTTCCTCTTGAATTGCAATTTGAAATATCTATTCCTTTAAAAGGAGAGATATTGAATGTTCCAGTTAAAGTTGAAAGAATAACGAAGTCAAATAAATACTATGATGGTATAGGCGTAAGGCTCTTGAAACAACCAAAAAACTATTTAAAATTTATTGAGAGACTCAGATTTGCTTTAAAAATAAATGGATAAAAGGTTAGCTTATCCTTTCTTATTCCTTATTCTTTCACTTTATTTGCTTTTTAAAACTGTATGATAAAACTTGACCCAAAAAATGCATTTTACATAATGCAGGCGTTGTGAAAGAAATTATTTTTCGATACATTGGACGAAATTTTCATGAATCTTAGCGTGCATATTTTTATTCAAGGACATATGCACAATTCAATAATAAATTTATCGAGTTAAATAATTTATTGAGCAATGTCTGCATTATGTAGGTTGAGCAAAACATTGTGAACAGTAATATTGCGTTTTCGACACATTTGTGTGTCATTGTCACACTTGATATCCCATTCCGCAAAACCAAATAAATCCTTTTTTTTCCCTAACCATATATTTATAAAAACAATTTAAATTTTAATCCTTCCTAGCATGATTCTTGATAATGTAATATGTAAATGTAATTAAATTGAAAGATTATTATTATGCGTTTAACTGAGACAAAAAAAAATTGTATTTTATGAAAGTAAAAAAGGGAGAGTCTTATGTGGAAAAAAGAGCTTTTCAGAGGATATCCACGAATATAACGATAGAATTTCTCTGTAACAATATAAATTGCTCTGGAAGTATAACGAATCTCTCCGAGAAAGGTATGTTTATTAAAACGGAGGAAATGTGCTTTCCTTCTGACTCGCAATTTGAAATATTTTTTCCTTTGAAAGAAAAGATAGTAAATGTCACTACCATACTTAAAAGGCTAATAATGTCACCTGATTCTTATGATGGCATTGGCGTTGAGCTTTCTAAACCTCCCTGGGAATATTTAGAATTTGTAAGCAATCTCAGATCTGCATAGATGACATTTAATTTGCATGTCTTGCATTATTTGAGTTCATCTGTATTCCCAAAATTGATAAGATATTGTAAATTATAATGTTGATACTTAGACAGGTTATTTTTCTATTTAAGGTCTACTACAATGCCGATTTACGAATTTTGCTGTGATAAATGTAATACAGTTTATAAATTTTTTTCAAGAAGTGTTAATACGGAGAAAGTCCCCAACTGTCCGAGTTGTAAGGACGTTCAGTTGAAACGTCAGATCTCTCTTTTTGCAACTGTGTCCGGGAAAAAGGAAGATAATACTGATGCCAATATGCCTCCTATTGATGAGGCAAGGATGGAAAGGGCAATGTCTATGCTGGCCAAGGAAGCTGACAAAATAAATGAAGACGACCCGCGTCAGGCTGCCAATCTTATGCGAAAGCTTTCTGATGCCACGGGACTTAAAATGGGAGCAGGGATGGAAGAAGCCCTGAGTCGCCTTGAGCGGGGAGAAGACCCTGAAAAGATTGAACAGGAAATGGGTTATATTTTCGAATCGGAAGAACCCTTTAGCCTTGAAGATAAAGGGAAAAAGAGCGGTAGAAAGACTAAGCCAAAGATAGATGAAACGCTTTATGAGCTTTAGAAAAGGGGACGATTGCACCAGCAAAAAAAGGGATAGAGGGTTTTTCTCACTATCCCTTTTTTAAGTTGACGGATGTTCAATTTTATTAATCCAAATAATGCAGACATTGCTCAAGAAATTATTTAACTCGATAAAATTATTATTAAATTATGCATATAGCTTGGAACAAAAATATTCACCTTAGATTGGTTGGGATTGCGTCTAAGGTATCGAAAAATAATTTCTTTCACAAAGCCTGCATTATTTGGATTGCATTTTTGGGATTACATATTATTTGTGGGAAGTCCCACAACCGGGTCCGCATGATGGCGGGTTGGGATTGTTGATTACAAAGCCCTGGTTCTGGCCATCGTCGACAAAATGTATTTCCATACCATTTAGATTTTCAAATGCGGATTTTTCAAAAAAGAACTTTACGCCGTTTTTTTCTAGGACCTTGTCTCCGTCAATAGGGTTTTCAATGATATCTATTCCGTAAGAGGGGCCGCAGCAACTGCTGCCTGCTGTGTAGAACCTCAATCCCCATTCAGCTTTCCCTTCAGCAGATAGTATTTCCTTGGTCTTTTCTGCTGCTGTGTCCGATACACTTACCATTTAATAAACCTCCTTATATCCTTATCTTAAAAAAACTTTTGAAATGTATATAAATTTAGGTTAAAGGAAATATACCTAAAAAAGCAAATGCTTTTAAAATGTGTCACGGGATACGACTGGCACATTATGTTACGGTGCAAAATGGTATTCAGTATATAATCTGAATCCTGTCTCTTATCGTAATTTCCTATTATTAAATACAAAATCAAATCTTCTCCTGATAACCCTTATTTGGCATATTAATTGCTGATTGTATGTACGTTATTTATCAATTCACATACTCTCATAATAAGGAGTTATGAATTATTGAAAAGCAAAATTATTGTTCTGGCTGTAATTTTTTTTATCGGTAGTTTTTGGTCATTGTTGGCCTTTGCAGCGCCTGTATTTTATCCGGGGAATAGCCATTATTACGAAGCTGTACCGGGAAATTATGACTGGGAGGAAGCAAGGAATCTTGCAAGCAGTTCGATACATATGGATATGCGCGGGCATCTTGCAACATTGACGACTCAGGCTGAAAATGATTGGGTGTGGTACAGCCTTGGTATGCCTCAACGTTACCTCCTGGGCGGCTCTGACCGGGCAACTGAAGGTGTCTGGGAATGGGTAACAGGAGAAACATGGGAGTTTGAAAAATGGGCCTCGACTGAACCGAATAGCGGTTATGGAGAGTATGACGAGGATGCCCTAAGCTTTGATAATATCGATATGACCGGCACCTGGAACGACCTTCCTTATATAAAGGACCTTTGGGGACCAGAAGATGATTTTATATATGTTCATGGCTATATTGTTGAATATGAGCCTCCTGTTATACCTGAACCGGTTAGCTCCATACTCTTTATCGCTGGGGGAGTAACTTTGATATTAAGACGTTTCCTTCCTTTCTGATCCATCCGAACATTCACAAGTTTTTTCTTAAATGTTACAATCATACCTTATGAATCAGGATGTTTTAGAAACTATCAAAAAAGTGCATGAGATTTTTATAAATGAAAGATTCACCCTTTCTCTGGCAGAGTCGTGCACAGGCGGACTTATAAGCCATTATATTACAAACCTTGCTGGTGCAAGTGATTTTTACAATGCGGGAATTGTATCTTACTCGGAGGAGGCTAAAAGGTCTGTTATTGGCGTTTCACCTGAAACAATTTCTGATCATGGAGCTGTAAGCGAGGAGACAGCAAGGGAAATGGCTGAAAAAGTGCGTTTGCGTACGAAAACAGATTATTCAGTTTCTACTACAGGCAACCTTGGCCCTGATGTGCTTGAAGGAAAAGAAAAGGGGCAGATTTATTTGGCTGCAAGTAGAGACGGAAAAACTGTTTCGCGGGAATTGAGATTAAAAGGGAACAGGGAAGAGAACAAGAAGAAGGCGGCTCTGTCAGCATTGAGACTGTTAATTGAACTTTTGGAAGATGGTTAGGTTTAGAAAATTATTCCCCTCTTTGGAAAAGAGGGGAAGGGGAGATTTTTAAATAGATAAAAAAATTAATGAAAAAAGTTTCTGAAAAAATAAGACACGAAGTAGAAAAACTAGTCAAAGATCTGAATTATCACTGCTACCGTTATTACGTGCTTGACTCTCCGGTTATCCCGGATGAAGAATATGATCGTCTCTACAGACATTTAAAGGGACTTGAGGATCAGTATCATTTTGTATTGCCTGATTCACCAACGCAGCGGGTAGGCGCTCCCCCGCTTGATAAATTTGAAAAGGTAAAACATACTGAACCCATGCTCTCTCTGGATAATGCCTTCTCCTATGATGAGGTAAGGGGGTTTTCTGAGAGAATAAAGAGGTTTCTTAAGTCCAGTGAAGATGTTGAGTATACTGTTGAGCCAAAATACGACGGTCTGGCAATTGAGCTTTCCTACAAAAACGGTATGTTACACAAGGCATCGACCAGAGGCGACGGTTATGAAGGTGAAGACATTACCCGGAACATTAAAACAATAAAAGCAGTGCCATTGAAAATAGAGGATGTACATATGTCGGATGAGATAGATATTCGCGGTGAAGTATATATGGACGTTGATGAGTTTGAAGTGCTGAACAGGGAAAGAGAAAAGGAGGGTGAGTCGGCATTTGCCAATCCGAGAAATGCTGCTGCCGGCTCGGTACGTCAACTTGATTCTTCAATAACAGCTTCTAGAAAACTTCATCTAGCCTGTTACGGTATAGGTGCTGTAAAGGGTATGAAATTCACAAGTCAATGGGAGTTCATCAAATGGCTTGAAAAGGCTCGCTTCCCTGTTCCTTTAATTGTCAGGTATGCAAGCGGCGTAGATGAGGCTATCAGCATTATTAAAGAGATTGAGGAAAAGAGAGACGGCTTTCCTTTTGAAGCAGATGGTGCGGTAATAAAAGTTAACGAGTTCAGCCTTCAGAAGGCCCTTGGTGCAAAGACGAGAGAACCTCGGTGGGCAATAGCGTATAAGTTTGCCGCTCATCAGGGCGTTACCAGGATTAATGAGATAGTTGCAAGTGTTGGAAGGACAGGAACGATTACTCCTGTGGCGTTTCTTGAGCCAGTACAGATTGGCGGAGTCACGGTATCCCGCTCGACACTTCATAACTGGGATGAAATCAAAAGAAAGGACATCCGCATTGGAGACACTGTTATTGTTGAAAGAGCCGGTGATGTCATACCACATGTGATAAAGGTAATCAGTGAGAAACGGACAGGGGCAGAGAAGTATTTCCACCATCCTGAAAAGTGTCCTGTATGTGGTTCTTCGGTAGAGAGAGAAGAGGGGGGCGTAGCATTTCGTTGCATAGGACTGAACTGTTCTGCTCAGGTTCAGGAGCGAATCAAGCATTATGCGTCAAGGTCAGCTATGGATATCGAGGGACTTGGAGAAAAGAATGTTGAACTTTTGTACTCTAAAGGGCTAATAAACAATTTTATGGATATATACAAATTAAAGAAAGAAGACCTGATTGAGCTTCCGAGGTTTGCTGAGAAGTCTGCACAGAATCTCATAGATGCCATTGAGAGAAGCAAGACGACTACCCTTGCACGATTTCTTTATTCCCTGGGCATCCTTCATGTTGGTGAATATGCAGCAAAACTTCTCGCCAGGAATTTTCAGAATATCGAAGATTTGTGTAATGTGAAACAAGAGAGGATAGTTGAAATAAGGCAGATGGGTGAAAAGATTGCAGAATCAATAGCACTGTTTTTTAATGATCAGGAAAATCTGAACACCCTGAAAACGCTTAAATCCAAGGGATTAGAGATATCGAATCCTGATTTTGAAATAAAAAAAATGAAAAAACGTCCTTTTGATGGTCTCATCTTTGTTATCACAGGCACACTGCCCAAACCAAGGAATGAGGTAGAGGATCTTATTGAGAAGATGGGTGGTCATGCTTCAAGTGCCGTCTCAAAGAGTACGAATTACCTTGTTGCCGGTGAATCCCCAGGCTCAAAACTCAGGAAAGCGCAGGCTTTCGGGGTAAAAATAATTTCTTATGAAGATTTATTGAAGATGTTTGGGGAAAAGTCCTGAATGCATTTCAACTCTGCATTATTTGGGTTTACACAAGAAGGTGAACATTTCCTATTCTTACTTTTTTGAGCCCTTCCTCTTTAGCAGCATTGAGGCATTTCTCTGCGAAGGATTTTTGGGTCAAAGGTATGTCTGACATATAAAAGTGCGGATAAAAGGCAAGCATACTATATGGTATATTGGGATTTATTGATGCAATAAATTGTGCAATATGTCTTATTTCAGCCTCATCTATATATCCCGGTACGAGAAGTGTGTTTGCAATGAGGAGAGGAGGGATAGTCCGCAGGCCGGTTTTTTCTCCTGCCATTGAAAAGTTTTCCAGGGTTCTTTTGTTTGTGATACCTGTCAATACCTTGTGGAGATTTACATCCCACGCCTTTAAATCAAACTTTATGCAGCCGCCGGAGTCCAGGGAAAGTTGTAGCATCTTATCGAGAAGGTTCCGATTCATTGAACCGTTTGTCTCCCAGCATATTCTGAAGATGTTATCTTTTTTTCTTTCCAGAGCAAGTCTTGATGCCCTGAGTGCGAACGGAAGCTGGGGTGTTGGATCCCCTCCGAAATAGCAAATGCAGGAAGTCTTTTTGTCAATGTCTGAAACGAGCTTATTCACGGAATCTGTATGAGGGCTCATTGTTTCATTTCTGAAATGCCAGTTCTGGCAAAAGAGACAATTAAATGAACATGCATGAAAGAACACTGCAAGATTCTTGTATCCGCGCTCGGGTCCTGAAGAATACGCATATTTTGGATAGCCTGCCCCTGTGCCTCCCGGACATACCCAGTCTCCCACACAATTTGTAGGAAGGGGGTCATAATACCAGGAGAGTTTCCCCTCATTATTCGATACGCCGGTAAGCCTTCCTGCCTTGTTTTTTCTTAATCCGCAGTATCCTGTTCCATCCTCGGGAATCCTGCATTCATTTACGCAGATATTGCAGGGGATTCCTTCAGGGTCTTTAGGCGGTTTTTCCGGAAGGCCAAAGTCGGCTCTGCTTTTCATATGTGCCTCTAACGCAATCAGTAGGGCATCATCAGGCTTCTTTCTGATACATTGAAGACATACCCCGAGTTCTTTTGAAATATAGTTTGAAACGGTATTGCATAATTTACATTTTGCCATTTTGTTCCGTACCTTTTTCCCCTGTATTTCCAATTATCGTTAAATTTTAACTTATACCTAAATTGAGCGATTCTTATATTGGATAAATATGCAATGCAGGTTAAATAATTCAATTTTTTCACCTGCCTTGCACATCTTTGTGAAATTAAATCGCTCAATTTAGGTTATATCATATCTCATTTTTTTGCTGTATAAACCGTTCCAATCGTTCCATCCGTTTGACCCAAGTAATGCATTTGATAGTAGCATAGGTGCCTGAAAAAACTTTAAAAGCAACACATTGAACATGCCATTTTGCAATCATAAAGGTATTATTTTATGTATAAAATCTTTTATCGATTGCAAAATATGGCATCTAGTAATCATTGTTGCATTTTTAAAGATTTTGAAGGCACCTATGCTATTTATTTGCATAGCTAACTGCATTATTTAGGTTGAAACAGTTCCATCCGGCTGAAAATTATTCTGCTTGAATTCCGAAAAGGAACGTTGTTGGTTATGAGGCAAAAAACAATGTGAAGAACTTTCTAATTACTTGCCGATTGTTTTTGCGGAGCAGCTTTGTGGAGATATAGTGAAGTAAAATACGCTATGTATTCTTTACTGAAGGCATTGAGTTCAGAGGGATTATTAAAACCTAATTTTTTTAGCTCTGTTAATATTTCATTACGTGTGAGAGCTATCATTTTATCCTCCTAATTACTTTTAAGCATAATTCATGCCAAATTAAATGGTTCATACGTAAAAAAAATTAAAAAAGATGTAAGGATTCAAGGTTTCGAGGAGTCAAGGATTCAAGTGAAATGATCAAGGTACTTATAAAATTGATAGAAAACAAACACTTGAACCCTCGAATCCCGAATAGGGACGTTGTCCCCATCGGCGAAAAGCCGCGTTGCGGCCTCGCCGCTTTACGCGGGACTTTACGTCTTGGAATCATCGAATCCTATTTAGCAATTGATATTAATTGCAAGTTTTATATTAAATTTGAATGTATCAACTAAAACACAAAAGAGGGAATTAAATTGATTAATATTAAATGGAAATTTTATAATTATCGTTAAATTGTTTGACAAATTTTGTCATAATAGACAAAAAATTGTCATTTTGGATAATTATAAGTAAAGAAAATGTTTTGGAAATATTTATTTCCATGTAAACATTATTTTTTTAGATGAGTGAAAAGACGCAAAATGATTGTCCTTTTACACATAATTCTTTCAGTTGTTATATTTCTGCAGTGTTTAATTCTTAAAACAATTTGTTTCATTTTTTCAACATAATCAATATTAAGTTAGAAAAAGAAAGGAAGGGCGTTGTCCTAATTTGAATTAAATTCTTCAGGTGGTATTTCTTCCGTATATTTACGTAAAAATTTTTCTATAGCTTTTACGACTTCATCTTTAAATTGTGGTGGACTTTGAGCTACCCAAACTGTAAAATTATAAAGTTCTTGATTATCGACTATTAGCCATTTCCCATTCGCATATAGAAAAGTAAATAGTGTTGTCATCGCAATTCTTTTATTACCGTTTTTAAAAGGGTGATTTTTAATCATAAGATAAAAGAGCATACTTGCTCTCGTAATAAAATTTGGATATAGAAACTTCCCTCCATATGTTTGGAAAGGTGCAGCGAGACAACTTTCCAAAAGATTGGGAGGTCGCGTAGAAAAATCTGGTATAGGTTCATCAAATAACAATAATTCTCGTGCCATTTTAAATGTAATTTCTTCAACTGCTCTTAATGTAATTCTGCGAATCATTTTTACTCTTTACCTAAAAGCTTTATTACTTCTCCATATTCGGCAAATGTTTTCTTAACAGCTTTTTCAATCGTTTTTTTCTCTTTCTCACTTAAACTTTTTCCAATTATATCAGTAAGATATTTCTTAGGAATTGCATAACTTCTTCCAATCCTTATAGCTTTTATTTGACCTTTCTTTATTTTTTTATAAACAGCAATTCTACTAATTCCTAATATCTTGGCAAATTCAGAAACAGATAAAAATTCCTTGCTTTTCATAAAGACCGCCTTTTATAATTAATTTATCGTTTAATAATTTTAAGTTGAGTAATACTTTGTTAACTTATTATTATTTGGTTAACAATTGTTAACCACAGTATTTTAGGTTAACAAAGTAATTAAAAAGAGTCAAGGACTATTATTTTAACAGGAGTTCCCTAAAAATAAGGCTACTTAAAACGTAATCCCATGAAAAATAAAGAAGGAGCGAAATTAAGCAGTGGTCGTTAATTGATTTAAAAAATGGGGGAACTCCTGACATCGAATGGACTTTTTTCTTTATGTTTTATTATAAAAATAAATTTAAACCAGATAATGCATTGTTTGGGTTAACTCATTGGAAAAATAAAACTATGTAGTGAGGTAAATACAGATATGACGAAAACTAACTTGGAATTTAAGACAGAAGTAAAACAATTGCTCGATTTGATGATTCATTCACTCTATTCTCATAAAGAGATATTCCTGAGAGAGCTTATCTCAAATGCCTCGGATGCTATAGACAGGGCTCGATATGAATCACTTACAGATAGCGAGATTATGGAGAATGACGGAGATTGGAAGATCAAAATAACAGCTGACAAGGATGCAGGGACCCTGACAATAAGTGACAACGGCATAGGAATGACAAAAGATGAGATGATAGAAGAACTCGGGACAATTGCACGTTCAGGGACAAAAGAATTTATTGCTGCTTTGCAAAGCAAAGAGATAAAAGATAATCCGGAACTTATCGGACAGTTTGGAGTCGGTTTTTATTCCTCATTTATGGTCTCGGATAAGGTTACCGTTGTAACCAGGAAGGCCGGATTAAGAGGACAAAAGGGTGTTAAATGGGAATCATCCGCAGACGGTTTTTTTGCTGTTGAAGATATCGAAAAGGAGAAGAAAGGTACAGATGTCATTTTACATCTGAAAAAAGATGAAAAGAAATATCTTGAGGAGTGGGAAATCAGGGATATCATCAGGAAGTATTCTGATTACATTGAACATCCCATTGTTATGGATGTTGAACGGGAAAAGGAAAGTGAACTGAAAAAGGGTGAAAAAGTGAAAATAAAAGAGGAAGAGACGCTTAATTCAAGAAAGGCGATATGGCTTAAAGATAAATCCTCGATAACTGAAAGTGAATATAATGAATTTTATAAACACCTCTCTCGTGACTTCTCAGACCCTGCCAAGGTAATCCATTACAAGGCAGAAGGAACTCAGGAATTTACTGCCCTTCTTTATATTCCGTTGAGAATTCCCTTTGATATTTTCTTTAAAGACTATCAGATTGGCCCGTCTCTCTATGTAAAAAGGGTTCAAATTATGGATCACTGTGAGCAATTAATACCGCTTTATTTGAGATTTATAAAAGGTGTAGTTGATTCCTCTGACCTGCCATTAAATATATCAAGGGAAATGCTTCAGAAGAACAGGCAGGTGGAGATTATAAATAAAAATATCACAAAGAAAATACTTGATACGCTGGGTGAGATGAAAAAAAATGATTATGACAAGTATCTTTCTTTTTATAATGAATTTGGCAGGATAATAAAAGAAGGCATTCATTACGACTTTTCAAGGAGGGAAACGATAGCCGACCTGCTGCTCTTCCCATCAACGCAGAGATCTGCCGGCACTTATACAACGCTTCAGGAATATGTCGACAATATAAAGAAAGAGCAGGGGGAGATATATTACATTACGGGAACTTCACGTGATGAAGTCATGAAGTCTCCTTATCTGGAGGCTTTCAAAGAAAAAGGATTTGAGGTGCTTATTATGCTTGACGAAGTTGATGACCTTATTATGAGCAGCCTGCATGAGTACAAAGGGAAGAAAATGAAATCGGTCATTAAAGGCGATATTAAACTGGATAAATCAAGTGAGAAAGAGAAGAAAGATGCGGAGAAAAAACTTAAGACTCTTATAGCATTAATCAAAGAGCATTTAAAAGACGAAGTCAAAGATGTACGGCTATCGGGAAGGCTTAAAGACACTGCCTGCTGTCTAGTTGCCGAGGAGGGAGGGATAGACCCGCAACTGGAAAAACTCATGAAGACTATGGGACAGAAGGTTCCGGAGAACAAGCGAATACTTGAGATTAATCCATCACATCCTCTGTTTGACGCAATGAACAAAATCTTTGAAAAAGATCAGAAGAGCGTGGTCCTCGATGAATATATCGATCTCCTTTATGACCAGGCACTTTTGCTGGAAGGTTCAAAGCCAAAAGATCCCTCTGCTTTTGCAAGCGCAGTAACAAGGCTTATGGTAAAGGATGCCGAGAAGTCAGGGGGCGGTCAGTTTTGATAGAATCGTCCAGCCTTTTTAAAATTATCGGCTCTGGAATCTTTTCGTACTCTTTCCCCTGAATAGAAAACAGCAAAACATAAGGTTCATATCCGTATTTTTCAATCCTCAGTACTCTTTTCCTTGTCTCATCATCGTGACTGTCGCGTGTAGCAGATATGTAAGAGAATTTCAGAGTCATTGGCGTAAAGCCTTTCTGCCTTTCATCAAATATAACTCTGGCACCTTCGGGAGAACTTTTTAACGGGATAAACATTGTCCTGCCAAGATATTCAGGTCTTGAAATGAATACACAACCGGTAATCAGCAAAATGCTGATAATATACACAGATGCCAATATTGCCAAAACTGTCCTTTTGGGCATAGTCCTCTATGTTTTTTTAGTAATATATAAAAACTTTCATTTTTGCTTTTTTATTATAACGGGTTGTATTGAGGGAATCTTTACATAAAAATCAGTTGCATCTGTATGGAGTCGGGTTTTGCAGGCTGTTGAAAAACTCTTTTCTTCCACCCAAAAAATGCATTTCAAATAATGCAGGCGTTGTGAAAGAAATTATTTTTCGATACCTTAGACGCAATTCCAACCAATCTAAGGTGAATATTTTTGTTCCAAGCTATATGCATAATT